>NZ_JBFRFN010000006.1:0-475735 GCF_052114825.1 Paenibacillus sp. 2TAF8 | reverse complement strand
TTCTACCAACTTTACCCCTCCATTATTAGATGTATGTCACAAGTCGGCTTATGTCATAGAATAGCTACATAGATTTACGTACATCCCCTCGTATCCCGGTTTATGCACTTTATACCCTTTTTCTGATATACCTTTACTTTGTATATTGATTATATGTATTCATTTAGGCAAACATTGCCGTTTGAGGTTCTTTTCCCGTCAAAGTTAACATCGTATAGAGTTGTCCCCTATGATGGTACATATGCCCCATCATCTCAAGCAACCATTCCAATCGGCTGTAGGAAGCACCCCAATATGATGTTGTTACGTGAAGCAATTCTTCCGTCGTAAACTGCATGTACCGCTGGTAGAGAAAGTTCCGGTTCTCTATGAATGCATCCTTGATCTGGTTCGCCGAGCACACGCAGTTCTCTTGATAAAATTGAGTCATTTCCTCTTCCGATGACCCTTCGGATATGTACAGATCTGCGCGGCAGACTAAAGCTAGATGCGAGAGTAACTCCCTTATAGAACGCTTGCCCTCAATCGGAGTCAGGTCCAAATCTTCTTCACTTAATTGATCGCAAATATCAACTAATGACGCAACCGCCGAATCAATATGTTTGAATGCAGACTCAATCAACACTATCACTTCCTTTTCATCCCATTATACAGAACGTATGATCTCATTTCAACCTATGTATTTCCTTTAACTATTTAAACACGCTGGCGCCTCTGATTAACATATGCTCACAAAAAAAGTCCCTCCTCCTCTTATAGACGGGGATTCAGGACATTTTGTTACAACTATTGAATAATTATTCGCCTAATTTATGGAACGACAATGGTATAACATTTGAACTCCGTATAAATATGAATTATAACTTAACTGGAATAGATCGAACAACATGTGTGATCAAATTGTTCATCCTCCAGATCAGCACTTCGAATGAAAAACTGCAGTTCACCGCAATCCAGCCACTGAAAACCGATTGCATCATGCGTATCTATTTTTAACAGCAGAAGTGTATCGGATAATTCCTCCCATGTGCGCTCTTCATCCCCATCGTAATGAGCCGTTAACTTCTTCACACATTCCTGCTCACTGCCGCCGTATACCTCTCCCAGCTCAATATAACTCAAGGCCTGATGTTCTGCATCAGGATGTTGTCCGTCAGGATAACCAAACATTCCACCCCAATTGAGCGGGCTAGGATGATTCCAATCCGATTCAAACGCCCGATAACGGTCAAACAAACTTCCTGCCAGCGTCCCCTCTTCATTAGAAGTTATTTCGCTAGCACTTCCCTGTTCATTCAACCCCGCAACGTCTATATATGCAAATGTAGGCACCTCAAGGTTAGGCAGCACCGTAACCGCATGAGCTACTGTAGGTTCTCCTCCCAGTGCGGTAACCCCATCAGGCTTACGATTTACAAGATTATGTGTAGATGGTTCGTAGATCACCCGATGTTCAATTGGATAGGCAGCATCCACACTGCCAATGAAAAAGTATAACATGCCCCGCTCCGGCAACGTTCCGCGCCCGTCATTCGGCGTATACGGAGATAAATCTACCATATTCAGCTGGGCCAGAAAAGTCATCGGAACCCCAACTTTCGTAAGCGGCCAGTCCAGATCATCTGGCAGATCAGGGTGTCCACCTACACGTGAATTTCCTGTTCTGCGATACTCATCGGGCGTGGATACATCTAGGCGAATACCCCAGCGCCCAGCATTCAGCACCAGATCGGCAACAGCTCCGAGACCGTATTCTTCTTCGAGGGTTTTACGTGCTTTTCTAGTCAGACGTTCACATTGTTCCGGCTTAATCATATAGATCCTCCCTTTTTGACGTTACACCTATGCTGAGACTTATTCACGTTCACACCTGTATATTCTTCCGCCTTGTCATTTTTCCCTGCTTTCTGTGTAAAAAAGAGGCTGACTTTCGTCAGCCCCTATCACTTCCTATACAAATGTTATCGATTTGAATCAGAAGACTTCTGTTGATATGCAATCATATGCTCCTCACCATCCAGAAATTCATGCGACTGGTGCGCAGCCATCACCCCATGATAACTGATATCCAATCCGAGGTCTTCCTCTTCCTCGGTTGAACGAACTGGAACCACTTTGCCAATGAGCTTCAGTCCGAACCAGGTCATGGCGAACCCCCAGATGACCAGAGCCGTCAGACCTAACGCCTGAACACCAAGAAGCCTCCAACCTCCACCCATGAACAAACCACCATCTGTGGCAAACAGACCTACAGCAATCGTGCCCCACATCCCCGAGACTGCATGAACCGGGAAAGCACCAACCGGATCATCAATCCGCATGCGATCAAGCCAGTTGGTTGCCGCCATCATCAACAGACCGGAGACAGCACCGATGAATATGGCTGCCAGATCACCTACAAATGCACAGCCCGCCGTGATGCCCACCAGTCCTGCAAGTGAACCGTTAATCACGGAAGGGGCATCGGAACGATTAAAGCGGAACAAGGTGTACAGCAACGTAGCCGCACCGCCCGCTGCCGCAGACAGCATCGTCACAATGGCGATGTGACCGATTCTGACATCTGTGGCGCTCAATGTACTGCCTGCGTTAAAACCAAACCAGCCGAACCACAGCAGAAATGCCCCTACCGAGGCCAGCGGCAGATTGCTCGGCAAGGCAATCGCACTTACACCAAGCGGCGTGTATTTACCTTTGCGTGGCCCGATGATGATTGCTGCCGCCAGTGCAGAGAAACCGCCTAATGCGTGGATTACTGCCGAACCAGCAAAATCCTGCATGCCCAGCTGACCGAGCCATCCGCCGCCCCACGCCCAGTGTCCACCTATCGGATAGATGATTGCTGTCATCAGGATGATATAGAGCAGGTATGCACGGAAATTGATCCGTTCAGCTACTGCACCGGATACAATCGAAATGACGGCAATGGTAAACGCGGCCTGGAACAGCCAGAACGTCTCCATTGACACGGGTACGTTCAGATGAGAAAGATCACCATTCAGGAAAAATCCTGTCACCCCTATGAACCCACCCGCATCTGAACCGTACATCAGGCCAAAACCAATGGCATAGAACAATAACGTACCAATGGTAATATCAGCGAATACCTTCATAATGATATTCACACTATTTTTATAACGTACAAAACCAGCTTCCAACAGGGCAAATCCGCCCTCCATCAACAAAATCATCGCTGCGCTGAGTACAACCCAGACCGTGTCGATTCCGGAGCTTAACGTCTCCAAAGTCATGCTTGTAAATCCTCCGTTTCACTTAGCTGTCTGATTTCGCGAATCGTTTCAGGTGATAGTTCAACCTCTTCTTGCTGGTTTTGATCAGCGATTTGAATGCGTTCCATGATCAGATCCAGATCACGGATGCGTCTGCGAATCTGCTCCATCTTGCGAAACCGTTCCTTCACCTGCACCATATATTCCACCGCTTGGTGATGGGAAGCCGGGCGCCCTGCAAACCATTTGCGAACAGGCGATAGCGATTGATATGCCACTTCCTCAGCTCGTCGTTTTTGATCAAACTGTTCGATCTTCTGCTTGAGCGTTTCGATCTCCTTTTCTTTTTTGACCTTCAACCGTTCGATAAGGTACAATAGATCGGACGATGATATTTGCAATGCTGTATGGTAATACACCTCGTCTATTACTAACATATCATGTCAGTACTCCTTACATATCAAGTTACTTGTACCGATTATAGTTTGCCGGGGTGTACCCGTCAATCTTTTTTTGGTTTTGCGGACGATGATGTATACGATTCAGCATACCCCATTCAAGGGTATGTTTTTTGTTTTATTAATAACTTCACCTAACAGAATGATTGGTAGATGAAATTCGCAATTACTCATTCTGTGTTCTATGCTAATTAAATAGGATTTCATATGTTCAGTTGGACATATATAAACAGCAATGTTATTGTAATAAATCTACAGAGAGGATGTTAAAGATGTTTGAACGTAATGACGAAATACGCAATCAAATCTGGGAGGCTATCTCTGGATTAGATGAAGCTCAATTGAATCAAAAACCTTCCCCGGAACAGTGGAGCATTATGCAAGTGCTGCGGCATTTAAATCTGATGGAAAATGTGATCATCCAGCAGGCTCGGCTCGCCCTGGAAAAAGAACAAAATGTGTCCGTTGAGAAAAAGCCTTACGAAATGTCTCTGGACCGCAGCAGATCTGTCGAAGCACCTCCTCATGTGCAGCCCCAAGCTGAGCCTGAGACACTTGCGGATATTCGTAGCGATCTCGCTGCGTCCCATCAAGCACTGGAACAGTTTGCACGTGAGCATGATGTCGCCCTGTTGCGTAGTAAGTCATTCCCTCACCCCGCATTCGGTGAGATGGATCTTGCACAATGGATCGTTTTTACAAGTTATCATGAAGAACGCCATCTGGGACAGATTCAGGAGATCAAACAGCGGCTTAGTTTGTAAAACGGTTCGTAAAATAAATAAGAAAACCTCCGCATGCCACTTATTGTGGATACGGAGGTTTTTCTCTATGCAGATCTACGCCTTTTTCAGGCGATGGTCTGCTTCTATTTTTTTGCCCATAATTACGAGATCCCGGTTCACGCCGTCCAGTACTGCCACCTCAGGATAGAATCCCCACTGTTCGAAGCCATGCTTGCGCAATAACCCCAAACTCGGTTCGTTATGACCAAATACAAATCCTAGAATCGTCGTGATTCCCAGCTCAGGACAAGCCTCGAATACCGTATTCAGCAGCAACCCACCGGCCCCAATTCCACGGCATTGCTGATCGACGTATACACTGACTTCCACCGTCCCATTGTACGCTGGGCGCCCATAAAACGAACTGAGACTGGCCCATGCAACAACCCGTCCATCCCGCTTCATGACCCACAAAGGACGACGATCCGGTGTATGCTCATTGAACCATGGCAACCGTTGCTCCACCGTCACTGGTTCTAAATCTGCCGTTGCCATACGGCTCTCAATCGTAGAGTTATAAATCTCAACAATCCTCTGTAAATCTTCCTGACGTGCATACTCGATCTGTACCTTGTCCAGTGCCATCCCTATTCCCTCCACTTATCCAGCTCTAATATCATTCAAAACCAAGTTCAAGGCTATTATTATAGAGGTTATTATAATGGAAAATGGAAGCTGGCGTACAGCATGTAGAATATTCCGACATGAACACAACAAATTAATCTGTAAAATGGTACCGCATTGCCCTGCTTACTCTGACAGTCCCTGAACGGTATTGCCCCGTGTCAACTCCTGGCTCTGATCGGCCCAGCGGATATTGAGGGAACGTGACGTGAACAGGTCTGGACCATCGGATACCTGAAAGTGCAAATGAGCTTCACTAGAGTTGCCCGAATTACCTAAATCACCGATGTGATCCCCCTGCTTGACTTTATCCCCTTTTTTCACCGCTACACTGCCTTTTTTGATATGCCCCGTGATACTGTATTCTTTATTGCCGTGATCGATAACCACATAATTACCCGCCGGCTCTTTCGGATTCATTACGCCCGGCACATTATCCTCGATATCATTTTTGATCTCCACTACCGTACCATCCGCAGCAGCATAGAGCGGCTGACCAAAGGCATAATAGTTGGCGTTGTCTTTGGCATCTCCCTGATAACTCGCCCCGTCTTTCATCTGAACAATGTCCAATGCATATCGCTGTGTTTCATGCTCGTAATGATAATTTTCCAGAACACTATGTCCTCCCCAGAAGACATACATCTCCCCTTTCATAGGGAACTGAAATTTGGTTTTGGTTGACTTGTTATCTGTATCGGGATGTGGTTCCAGTGGAGTAATCCTTAATCCGGCAATCTGATGATCTTCTGTAAAATAGGCGAGAATCCCCTTGGTTCCTGTATCGTCTGTCCACGCGTGTTCCGTCAAACCATTCATCTCAGCATCCACTACCTGCTTCCACGACTTCACTCCTTTCAAAAAGCTGTCAGCGGACACCTTGAAATCTTCCAAGGAAACAGCTTGCTTCATGTCAGGAGTAAACTGATTATAAATCGCTTCTTTGGAACCATTCGTCAATGTATCCAAGAGATTATCCGGTGTTACCTGTTGAACTGTCGAACCATCATTTTGTTCTTTGCTTGAAGTGTCAACGTTATCCTTCTGATCCTTCACTTGTTCTGTAGCTTGCTTCTCAGCCTGCTCTGCTTCGTCTGATGTAATTTTGTTACTTGTACAAGCAGAGAGAACAGCAAATGCTGTCACGGTTAGAAGGAGTAGTTTCCATTTCCTATTCATCATTCAACACCCTTTCTGTTTATCTTTTCTTTTTCTTTTTCTTACTTACCTCAAATTTACATCATGAGTCTTATGGTTAATCTAACTTTCCCTTACATCTAGTTAAATTTATCGCCCTACCTAAGCTTTATAATTAAGCTTCTGTTAAGGCAACCTATCTTCCAACTGGTCTCAAGAATGTTATGATGGGCAATATAGCAAGAAAGAGAGTTAAGAGGAGGTTAGCATTACATCATGGATCATGTCTCACTACTGCTTGTTGATGATGAACAAGCGATTTTACATATGCTCAAAACCGTACTGCTCAAAGAACAGTTTCTCGATATCGATACGGTCACTACAGGTGAAGCAGCGCTCGAAGCATGCAACAACAAAACGTATCATTGTATCGTGCTTGATATTATGCTTCCAGGGAAAAGCGGCTTGGAAATCTGTCCTTTTCTAAGGCAGGTCACAGATGCCCCTATTCTGTTTCTAACCGCCAAAACAACGGACTATGACAAACTGACCGGATTTGCCGTTGGCGGTGATGATTATGTCGTCAAACCGTTTAACCCGCTGGAAGTCGTTGCAAGAATCAAATCGTTGCTTAATCGCTATTTGCCTTCCAAAACGACCGCGGTTTCGCAGCAACAAAGCATTTCTCCACACGTAAATACGTCATCAAACAAACTATCGCAAGGTATTTATGATTTTGGACGATTCCAAGTATTCGAACTGGCTGGGGAGCTTCGCGTTGAAGGACAGGTTGTAACCTGCCCGGCACTGGTGTTCCAGTTACTTCTCTTCTTCTGCAAACATCCGAACCGAATCTTCACCAAGTCTGAACTGTATGAACGGGTGTGGGGCTCAGAAGCCATCAGCGACGATAACACCGTTATGGTGCATATCCACCGCATTCGGGAACGCATTGAAGCCGATCCTTCCAATCCGGCGTTTCTCGTCAATGTGCGAGGTTTGGGGTACAAGCTGATCCAGCCTAGCAACTTGTCACGGTCATGAGTATACGCCGCAAGTTATTGACTCGATTCATCGGTATGCTCACTGGCACGGTGATTCTGATTATTTTGTTAGGATCAATCGCTACCATCTGGGTTTTGCAGAAAGTGAATGAAGTGAATATTGTAGATGACTTTGCAATTAACGGATTGGATCAGCTCATTAATTCAGCGGAGATCATGCCGGACAACACCATACGCTATGATCCCGAACTATTGAAGCAAGTCGATAAAAATCAGGGCTGGCTGCAGGTGCTCGATGAAAAAGGTTTTGTTATTGACGGCTATCACGTTCCTTCCGATGTGCCTGATCACTACAAACCTGGCGAATTAATTGCCTACTCGGAAGGGAATAAAGAATTTCCATACCAGCTATCCATGTTGATCCGGGAGAAGGATGGGAAATATTTTACGTTGTTATACGGAGAGCGAAATGCGGCCAAATCCTTACTTGATGAAATCCGTCCAAAGCTTTCGTATGCTAGCGGCAAACTGACTGTGAAACCAGCGGAGCAAGAAACGATTCGCAAAGCAGATGCCTACATCCAGATATTGGACCCTTATGGAAAAGAAATCGACTCTTACAACAAACCGGCTGTTGGCGTGCCTAGCCAGTACACTATTCAGGATCTCGTTCTCCAAGTTCGTTATCCGAATCGTTCAGGCATATCGGTCGCCACATGGTACGATAACCAAAACGAAACGACTTGGACGGCAAGTGTACGGATTGATTCAACTGTTGTTGAGAAACAGAATCCGTACGCTTTTATTCTGGAACCTGCGCTGATCGTCTTGATCTTGTCCATCGTTGCGCTACTGATTTTACTCGCTTTCTGGTACGCTAATCGATTCGGTGCTCCGATGCTGCACATGCTTCAGTGGCTGCAACGTCTGGAGAAAGGACAGTATGAGGAACCAACTGGAGCATCAGGTATTCCGCGGAGCCAACGTCGCAATGGAAAATGGAAGCGTAAATATCAAGTGTATGGTGACGTACTTCACTCCATGCAAGCTTTGTCCCATACACTTAAACAGGATGAGGAACTACGGAAACAAACGGATTCGCTTCGAGAGGAATGGATCGCTGGCATCACGCACGACCTCAAGACACCTCTTTCCTCCATTCAGGGATACGCGCATATGCTGGAAACGGACAAGTACAGCTGGACGGCTGAAGAAGTTCGAGAATTCGCAGGCATCATGATCGACAAATCCATGTACATGGACAGGCTTGTGAATGATCTGGCGATGACCTATCGTCTGCGGAGTGGAGGGTATCAACCCGAAGTAGCACGAACTGACGTAAATACGCTACTTCATAATCTCGTGCAGCGAGCCGAGCGCAACCCTGCGTACGGAGAAGGACGTATTGTTTTTCAATCTGCAGACGCACCTGTCTATGGGCTAGTGCACGTTCCTTCTTTTGAACGGATTGTAGATAATCTCACGGCTAATGCTCTGCTTCACAACCCGCCCGATTCTATTCTTGTTGTTCGTGTGCATGCTGGAGAGCAAGAAGACGAATTCACAATTGAGTTTGCTGACAATGGACAAGGCATGAGCCCGGAGACGGTATGGAAGCTATTTGAACGGTATTATCGCGGAACAGATACAGGCACAAGTGATGTTGGATCAGGACTCGGCATGGCGGTCACCAGAGGTTTAATTGAGGCCATGAAAGGTCGAATTGAAGTGTCATCCACACCTGGAGAAGGAACAACAATTCGGTTGATCTGGATTCAAAGTGCCAAAGAACTGGGCTAGCCTGCATTTGAATATTCCACTTGACCTTTCCATTTTCAGTCTATATAATCGACTCTCAAGTAACACCTGTTCCAATGATTACATTAAATTCTACACACTACAGGATCAACGGATCTGAAATATGCCTGTGTTATTCAGCTCGTTGCATCCTTCATATTTAGCGATGACCAGAGACATGATTTGCATTGCGTGCTGCCCAGAGAGAGAAGGGATTGGTGAAACCTTCTTCAGCGAACGGATCCAAGTTACCCCTCTGTAGCCGTGGTCTCGAACCTCCGACGATGTACAGATATTGCACAGATTATGTCAATTGATTATTCTAATCAATGATTTCGCAAGATCGTTACATGTACGGTCAGTAGAGCTCACCGCCTGATCCCCGTTAACGGATTCCAATGAGGGTTATGATGGTTCTGTTTGCGGCGGCTGGCCGAGAGCAGAATGCAGCATAACCAAATTAGGGTGGAACCACGAGCCAAGCGCACTCGTCCCTTCTCCGGGACGGGTGTTTTTTGCGCTTCCATCACAAATATATTGGAGAGTGGTTCACATGAGTCAAGAGAAAAAACCGGATTATGAAAACGGGCATTTATTGCATTTATCCTCGGGTGATCGGCACGCAGCAGCATCTGAATCGTTAGCAGCGGAATCGTCGCTTGAAAAGATTGAAGTCCAGTTGCAAGGTGGAGCTGTACGTACTTACAAGGCGGGTATCACTGTCGGTGAAGTTGCTTCATCGATCAGCACAAGCCTTGGCAAACAGGCGATCGGCGGGATTGTGAATGGCCGACATGTCGATCTGAGCGAGAAACTGGAGCAGGACTGCGCACTCGTCATCGTTACACTGGACAGCGAGGAAGGTCTGCGCCGGTATCGCCACAGCACAGCACATGTGCTGGCACAGGCACTGAAACGGTTGTATGGCACAGACCACGTGAAGCTGGGCATCGGTCCGGTCATTGAAGATGGATTTTACTATGATGTCGATCTGGAGCAGTCCATTTCCATCGGTGATCTTGAAACAATTGAGCGGGAAATGAACAAGATCATTCAGGAAAATTTGCCAATCCGCCGTAAGGTAGTTAGCCGGTCACAAGCTTTGGAGCTATTCGAAGCAAGCGATGATCCATACAAACTCGAGCTTATCCGCGATCTACCAGAAGATGCCGAACTTTCGATTTATGAGCAGGGTGAGTTTTTCGACTTGTGCCGCGGCCCACATCTTCCGTCCACTGGACGGATCAAAGCGTTTAAACTGCTGAATGTCGCAGGCGCCTACTGGCGGGGAAACTCGGACAATAAAATGATGCAACGCATCTATGGCACTGCTTTTCCAAATAAAACACAGCTGCAAGAACATCTTCACATGCTGGAAGAAGCCAAAAAGCGGGATCACCGCAAGCTTGGCAAAGAGCTGGAGTTATTTATGTTCTCCGACGAGGCACCTGGCATGCCCTTCTACCTGCCTAAAGGCATGACAGTTCGTACAGAGCTGGAGCAATTTTCACGGGAACTGCAATTGCGGGAAGGTTACCAGGAGGTTCGCACTCCGCTAATGATGAATAACCGCCTGTGGGAACAGTCGGGGCACTGGGAGCACTACAAGGACAACATGTACTTTGCGGACGTGGACGATGCTACATTTGCCTTGAAGCCGATGAACTGCCCGGGACATATGCTGGTTTTCAAAAACACACTGCATTCCTATCGCGAATTACCCATTCGCATGATGGAATTCGGTCAGGTACATCGTCATGAATTCTCAGGTGCCCTGAATGGCATGATGCGTGTGCGGACGTTCTGTCAGGACGATGCCCATCTCTATGTAATGCCTGAACAGATCGAAGACGAGATTAATGGGGCAATCTCCCTGATCGGGCGAATGTACGACATTTTCGGTTTTGATTATAAAATCGAGCTGTCCACACGCCCTGAAGATTCCATGGGCTCAGAAGAATTATGGGATCAGGCGGAGCAAGCACTGCGCAATGTGTTAGACGCCCGCGGTGTGGAATATCGCATTAACGAAGGTGACGGTGCCTTTTATGGACCTAAAATTGACTTTCACATTCTTGATGCGCTGAAGCGAAGCTGGCAGTGCGGAACAATCCAGCTAGATTTTCAAATGCCGGAAAAATTCGACCTCACTTACATCGGCGAGGATGGCCTGAAACACCGTCCAGTTGTCATTCACCGAGCAATCTATGGCTCCATTGACCGCTTTATCGGCATTCTGACGGAACATTATGCAGGCGCATTTCCGCTCTGGCTGGCTCCTGTACAGGTGAAGCTGATCCCCGTATCGGATCATTATGCGAACTATGCACTTGAGGTGCAGAGCCAGCTACGGGCAGCAGGTATCCGAGTGGAAACAGATCTGCGCAGCGAGAAGCTTGGTTACAAGATTCGTGAAGCCCAGATGGAAAAAGTCCCTTATTCGCTCGTGCTTGGTGAACAAGAGAAAAATGCCTCATCCGCCTCTGTCCGTGCTTACGGTGAGGGAGATCAAGGCATTCAACCTATCGATGCTTTTATCGAGATGATCCAGCAGGCTGTGAAGAGTAAAGTTTGAGCTATAAAGCATGAATGAGATTAGCAATTTGTTAAGATATATATTATATGTTTGCCATGTGGGGCTTGCGCAGAGCTTTTTTCACAGACTTCGAGCCCTTTCGCAGAAGCTGTTTCTAGGTTCAGGTTTTGGTTCAGGTTTTGGTTAAGTTTTTGGTTCAGGTTTTGGTTTAGGTTTTGGCTCAGGCTTATACGCATAACAATTTATAACCGTTCATCTGGTTGCAAACCAACTTGTTCTTCGCTCCATGTCCATAACTGCTGGGCGGCCGCATCATCCAAAGCATGCTCTTTCAAACGCTGCTCCTTCTGCTGGTAGAAGTATCTCCCGGTCAGTCCGGTAACCTCTGGACTTGTTGCCAGATAAATCGCTGTCCGGGCGCCTTCTTCCGGTGTCAGGAAAAACGGGAGTTTGGCTGCCAGTGCCATAATGCGTGTACCAAATCCGGTATTACGATCCACCCCAATACTAGTTCCGACCGCACCTGGATGTAAACAATTCGCGGTAACGGAAGTGCCTGCGAGCTTATGGGCAAGCGTACGCGTGAAAAATACGTTTGCCAGTTTGGACTGAGCGTAACTTTTGATCGGATTATAACCTTTGCGCAAATGCGGATCATCAAAATGAATTTTCCCCGCTTTGTACGCTCCAGACGACACGTTTACAATTCGGCCCTGTTTAGCCGCTTTCAGTGGTTCAATCAGGAGCAATGTGAGCAGGAAGTGTCCCAGATGATTGATGCCAATGCTTTGCTCGAAACCTTCTGACGTTTCTTTGCGTTTAACCATCACCACACCCGCATTATTCACTAGTGCGTCCAAGTGGTCATAGCGCTCACGATATTGTCTTGCAAACTGACGTATGCTATCCAGCGACCCGAGATCACACAACATCAGCTCGATCTCGGAAGAGCCGGATTGTTGCAAAGCTTGTTGAAGCGCCTCTTGTCCTCTCTTTTCACTACGGCAGGCCATAATGACGTGATATCCTTGTTTTGCAAGTTCAATGGTAGTTGCCAGCCCCATACCGGAGTTGGCTCCTGTAACGATTGCTGTCTGAATGGACATGGTGTCCTTCCCTTCTGAACCGGAGGTTCCGTGAATTATTTTGACACTAAGGCATTATGTTCCAGAATATGAGATAATACAGTGATCATCTGATCAACATCATTCATGATCAGGTCATGTTCCATTCACATCTCGGTACCCATGGGAGGACAAGTCGTATGCTAACCCAAGAGGATTTCAAACATGTCAAGAAGCTCGCCAAGCTTGAGATCAAACTGCTGGAACAGGAATATCGCGATATTCTAAACCATAACGATTCCTCAATATATGAAGAATACGAATGGCTGGATGAAGAACATTCATACGAGCTTACCCGCAAACGCAAAAACCGGAGATACGCTTCGCTAACCATCGAGTTATGCTCCATCCTGGAACAGATGTTATTACAGCTCTACAAACGTACGTATCAGAAAAAGTTTAATTCGACTCAGCTCATGAAAACTCCTGCCTACCGGGCACGCTCCAACATGGAGATGCTGGAGGCTGAACTGGGCAAGCAGCATATTGCTTTAAAGCCTGGCAAAGAATCATGCAGCACAGCGCTTCATCAGGCGTTCCAGACAAGGAACAGATTGGTTCACGAAAACTTCTCGTTTGTAGCAATTGTTAAGGATGGAAGCAATGAGGAAGAGACGTTTGAAACGATTTTACATGCGGTAAAAAAATATAGAAAACATCTGAACTATGAGAGTCCAGATTCAGAATAAAGAGTAAGTCATTTCTTGCGCGTTGCATGTTGTAGAATGGGTAAATGGACAAGGGACAAGGGACAAGGGACAAGCTGAGTTTACTGTCCCTTACTAAAAATACAATCATATAAGGAGGTGTTCCGGATTCACTTCCGGAAATTTCATGAGCGAAACTATACCATCCATCACGGTGCTGACACTTAACATTCCAACACCTTCGGGTAATAGCCCAATTCATCCGGTGCTGCTTCATGACGAAGCCGGGTACACATTGGTAGACACTGGCATGATCGGCCAATTTGCCGAGTTACAAGCCACACTTGAAGACTTGAATGTACCTCTTTCTGACATCAAACGTGTCATTATTACTCATCAGGATATTGACCATATTGGCAATCTGGGCGCTCTGCTGGATGCTATTCAAGGGCTTGAGGTATGGGCTCACGCGGATGAAATCCCGTATCTGACGGGTGCAAAACCTCTGATCAAATTCACACCGGAGCGCCGCGCAATGCTGTCTGCCCCTGTGCTCGCTTTGGCAGATCAGCTTCTGATGCAGCTGCCTGAGATTAACATCGACAGAACACTCGCGGACGGTGACATTCTCCCGCTCCAAGGCGGAATACAGGTCATCCACACACCAGGACATACACCAGGTCACCTGTGTCTCTATTTGGGTGAGCAGCAGCTCCTGCTTGCTGCCGATGAACTGCGCGTCGTAGACGATGAACTCGTCGGCCCAGCGCCTCCAGCTACACCGGACATGCCGGAAGCACTGCGCAGTATGAAGAAACTGACGGGTTTGACGGTGGATAAAGTACTCTGCTACCATGGCGGAGAATATACACAACAGCCTGAGAAACGCATTGCGGAGCTCGCCGAGAAGTCCGAAGCTTAGAGTTTTGATACATCTGCGGGTATGTGGCACAGTTTTGCTTAACGTCTTCACACCTTACAGGTTTACACAGACTTTATGGCGTGACACGTACTTTCCTTTATCGCTGCATTTCCTGTAATTAAAAAGCTGTCTTGCGCCTTAATACTGGCATGGACAGCTTTTTCTGAATTTCAACGTATGGGCTCAGCCGGTTCTGGCAGAGCCTGATCGAGCAAGGATAGCCCTCTCCTTGCCTGATGCTGCGTATATGCCTTCATATGCCTTCCATTCACAGTTCGCTAAAATTCTAACGATCACCAGAAGCCTTATTTGGCCCGATTCGACGCCTTTTATTTTCTAACGATCACCAGAGACCTTATTTACTCGAATTACTGATAAAATCGCCCCATTATGCACATTTTCGATGAAATAGCGTCTCTGGAGATCGTTAGAATTCTCATATCCTCAAAAACCTCGAAATAAGCTCTCCTGTGATCGTTAGAATAAAAAGTGGAGCCCGTTAACCAACGTTACGCCAAATCCTATCACTTCAATCCACCCAACTACTCTCTTCCCGTGGCTTTTGTGGCTTTTATGACTTTTGTGGCTTTTGTGACTTTTGTGACCTTTATGACCTTCGGACCCTTTTGACTCTTTTGACTCTTGTGACCCTTTTGACCCTTGTGACCCTTTAACACTCTAATTGCAAATTAGCTATATCTCCTCCATTCCCCTGTTACCTCCACTCTCCCTCACCCTCTCACTTTCTCCAGCCATCCAGCCATCCAGCCACTCATCCAGCCTAAAATAACCGACTACCCTTCCGGGGTAAGTACAATCAGTTTGTCATCCCCGTCACGCGGTGAGCCTCGGCCATCGCGATTGTTGGTTAGCACGTACAGCTTACCGTCTTCACCGGTACTAACATTACGTATACGTCCCCACTCATCTTCGAAAAAAGGGATCACCTGCTCGACCTTCGTACCGTCTTTGGACAATACTACTCGCAGCAGCTGCTCCCCTCTCAGATTCGCAGCTACCAATGAACCCGCCCATGGACCTTCCGTAATGAAGGCTACACCCGAAGGTGCCCAGGTATTATTCCCGCTATGCGCCAGCGGCGCCTGATAAGTTCCGTTATCATCGTCGTCGCCCTCCACTTCGGGCCAGCCGTAATTTTCTCCGGCAACAATCCAGTTAATCTCGTCATGGTTGCGCTGACCGTGCTCGGTCGCATAGAGATACCCGTTATCCGGGTTCCATGCCAGCCCTTGAGCGTTTCGATGTCCCATACTGTATACAGGGGAATTCGGCCAAGGGTTATCTGAAGGGATCGATCCATCGAGACCTATACGCAGTATTTTTCCACCAAGGCTATCCTGGTTCTGTGCCAGCTCCGGTTCATAACGCTCACCTGTGGTGATATACAGCAGCTGATCCGGGCCGATTTTGATTCGTCCACCGTTATGGTTTACTCCGCCTGGAATGCCCGTCAAAAGCTCTTTGTCGATCACCGCTTTTCCCCCCGTCACTTTCAAGCGCAGCACGCGATTGGCAATGTCCTGCCCGTCCAGATACGAGTGGTACACATACAAATAACCGTTACTCTCAAAGTCCGGATCCGCCTCCAGTCCAAGCAACCCGCCTTCGCCTTCTTCATTAAAAGGTGCTTTGAATTCAATCAGCGGTTCCGCCTCCAGCTTTCCATCCGTAATGACTCGAATCACCCCCGGACGCTCCGTCACAAACATCCGTCCATCTGCAACCGTCACGATCTCCCAAGGTGCATTCAGTCCCTTCACCATTACAGAAGCCTGATATGGCACTACTTCACTCCCCTGATCCTCACTCTCTCCAGTATCCTTTTCATTATTGCCTCCAGTTGCCGTCTGACCTTGACCAGATCCCTCTCCTTGAGACAACTGTTGCGAATCTGGAATCGGATTGTCAGGTCCGCACGATGTGGTTAACAGAGCCATACTAAGCAAAGAGGCATACAGAGGCACAGTTAATCGATTGTTCATGATGAATCAAAATCCCCTTTCAGTGTGTTTTCATTAGGTATAAAAAAAAGGATCCGTTTCTCTCCAACATATCCTATTTGGCCTGAAGTCGTGATGCGTCTTATAGGGGAGTCATTGTGTCGTGGGTATGAGTAGCATGTTGTGTTTGTGTGTTTTGTGTGTTTGTATTGCGTGTATCTTTGCTCCGAGTCTTTGTTCCAATTGTTTATTTATTTAGTATATCTATGTCTCTTACTCCACCTGATGCACAATCTGTAAGCGGTATCGCCCTGTATTACCCTTACCACCCTTCACCTAAACGGTAAAACCACGCATTCCTTGGCTCACAAGCCACTGCCGGTTTAGAATTCTTTCAACATCTTCTATAATAGAGGGAAGAGACGCTAAAGTGTTAAGTAAACGCGAAGTATTTAAAAGAGCGTACATAGGAAAGGTGGACATATCTATCATGAATCAAACTCCTTTATCAAGGCTGGAAGCCGATCTGTCCGGGCAAGGGCTCGATGCTATGCTGATTACAGATCCCAAACATATTTATTATCTGACCGGGTACGCAAGCAATCCGCATGAACGTTTTATGGGTCTGATGATAGCACGTGGTGAAGACCCTTTATTGATTGTACCCGCTCTGGACGCTGATGCTGCAGCAGCCGTTTCATCGGTATCCAACATTGCTACACATTCGGACACGGATAATCCCTATGCGTTATTTGATCGATATCAGGGAAGTCTGAGCCGTGTAGGTTTGGAAAAAGAATACGTCACCGTCTCTCGTTATGAGCAGTTAAGCTCCGCACTCGGCGGTGCAAGTTTTGAAGATGTTGGCTCGTTGCTGCGCGCACTGCGTGTGAACAAAACGCCAGATGAAGTCGCTCGCATTCGCCATGCGATCTATTTAATTGAAGAAACGCTGCGCCAAGGCCTTACACATGTACGTACAGGTGTTACAGAAATTGAGCTGGTCGCCGAGATGGAATATCAGATGAAGAAACTCGGTGCGGATGGCCCTTCTTTTGATACCATGGTACTCACTGGGCCTAAAACTGGTCTGCCGCATGGTACACCTGGTGATCGCAAACTGCAGCACGGAGATCTGCTTATGTTTGATATGGGTGTGTACGCTGGTGGATATGCGTCAGACATTACGCGTACTTTTGCATTTGGGGGCATTTCGCCGGAACTGCAAACCATTTATAATACCGTACTCGCTGCCAACCAAGCCGCTATTCAGGTGGTTAAGCCAGGCATTACCTGCGCATCTGTTGACCGTGCAGCTCGTCAGGTGACGATTGATGCCGGATACGGCGAGCGTTTTATGCACCGTGTTGGGCATGGACTCGGTATTGATGTGCACGAGTATCCTTCCCTGCATGGAGAGAATACGGATCTGCTTCAAGCCGGAACCGTGTTTACCATTGAACCGGGTATTTACACTGCAGCAGGCGGTGTGCGTATCGAAGACGATGTATTGGTAACCGAGACAGGTGTAGAAGTGCTTACCACGTATCCAAAAGAACTGCAAATCCTGACAGACTAAATCGCTTAGCGATCTAAGCTAAAGCAGACGATGTACGCTGACATTCAGCCGTGGGTATTCACCCTACACTGATCAAAGATGGACTGAGCTGTATTTTAGAATATCGCAGAACATACGTGAACACAAAAACAACGAACGCCAAAAAAATCGCGCAAGCCATATTGTCATGGTTTGCGCGATTTTTATTGCTTGTTTTAAATACTACACGTTACTCAAGCACATATGGTGTAATCTTGACCTTATAGATCATACGGCTGCCGCGAAATACAGGCTATCCGTACTGCATCATTACACATACTTACTATTCGTTAGTCCATTTCATGAGTGATATCCTGCCAGTCCTCCAGCTTCGGAAGCTCTTGTTTCCCCCAGTAATCCAAAAACCACTGAATCACCTTCGTTGTATCTGCCGTCGTGTAGCTGTAATGCCGAAATCCGTTCTCCCCTTCCTGCAAACGGGTCTCTACCACCATTTGTCCCGGTTCCTCAAGCGAGGCTGCCTGCAAATACATACTTCCCTCTACCAGATCTGACGGTTGCAGAACTACAAAATCATGTAATTCCAGATCAGTAATCAAATCCACAAATACCGAGGCATTAAGACTCTCATTCTCGTAAGTTGTGCCATTACTCTCCAGTTTATAGCGTAGTGTAGAATACATGCTCAATCCCCCTTGTTTTATGTAATCGCCTGGCTTAGGATACATCGCCCATACGAACGAATTTTTCATAATATAAGCCCTAGCTTTCTTATAAAATATATAAAATATCTTATAACAACTTAAATAGATTGTCCCTTAGCAACTGAGAACGTTCTCTCTATAAATTATCCCCCTGCGGAGTCCAAATTGCAACTGGCTACGCAGAGGGATTTTAATGATTAACCCTATTTAAGTCATTACGCCTCATCATTAAACTTAAAGTTACGTGCGGCATACAAAAATGGCGTTCCGACCGCAGTCAGCAAAAACTTGATCAGATATGTCGTCAGGAAAATCTCCAGCCACACATCCCATGGATAGATAAATACAAACGCGATCGTACAGAATACAAGCGTATCCACAAAAGAACTAATAATCGAGCTACCATTTGTACGAATCCACAGCTGATTACGTCCCGGTGCAATTTTACGCAGCCAACTGAACAAACGTACATCGAGAAACTGACTGATAAAATACGCGGACAGACTACCGAGCGCAAGACGTGGCAACAGACCAAATAATGTTTTCATCGAGTCCTGTGCAAAGTCCGTCGGTGCCGCTTTAAATAATAACACCATCTGCATTAGAACCGTGGTCATAATCAGCGTGAAAAATCCAAACCACACCGCTTTCCGTGCCTCTTCCGCCCCGTACTTCTCATTGAGAAGGTCACTGGTCAGATACATGCTCACATACATCGTATTACCCAGCGTCAGGACGATTCCCATAATATCTATCGTTTTGGTCACCTGAATGTTGGCAATCACTGTTGCTACACCAATCCAGGCATACAAGCCCTTTTTGCCAAACAAGCGATAACACAAAAGAAAAAATCCATACGTCACGAGAACGAACACCGCTCCCCAAACCAAATTAAACATGAACTCACACACTGCCTTCCTAGTTTTGATTACGCGGGATGGTTACGAACCGCGGTTTGACGCAGCGCCAAAACATGAATACTCTATCACATTTCTGCCCCCTTGAACAGCACTAAATCCCTCCAGCGTTGCATAACACCGTTAACCCAACACATGTATCCTCAATCGCTCTATACCCGTTATCGCCCCGATCCCCCTACTTTATTGAAAAAAAGACTCCCACCACCCGTGCCTGTCCTGCACATTCTCGTGTAATCTCACACGCAAAAGCCGCCCTTCGGAATGTCTCCGAAGGACGGCCTTGCATCAAGTTCTATTGCAGATCGCTCTGCACACTCTGCATCACCAAGCACACAAGCTGCGCGGCAAAAAGCTACGCTCCAGCTTACACGTGAGCCGGGGAATCCAGTTGACGACTCTGATCGTTAAACGTATCCCGATCATTCTCTTTCAAAATTTTGCTTGTCAGCAATCCGGATGTCATGGAACCATTCACGTTAAGCGCTGTACGACCCATGTCAATCAGCGGCTCAACAGAGATGAGCAATCCAACCAAAGCCACTGGCAGATTCATTGTGGACAGTACGATCAGGGAAGCGAAGGTTGCCCCGCCACCGACGCCAGCCACACCAAACGAACTGATCATAACCACGAGGATCAACGTTACGATGAAGTCCCAGCTCAGCGGGTCGATCCCCACCGTCGGAGCAATCATTACCGCCAGCATGGCCGGATAGATTCCGGCGCAGCCGTTTTGCCCAATGGTCGCACCAAAGCTTGCAGCCAAGTTCGCTATTCCGTCCGATACCCCCAGCTTCTTCGTCTGAGTCTCCACATTCAGCGGAATGGCTGCTGCGCTTGAACGGGATGTAAAAGCAAATACCAGTGTTGGCAGTACCTTTTTCAAGTACGTAACCGGGTTAAATCCGGACAATGTAATGATAATCAGGTGAATGATAAACATGACCGCAAGTGCCACGTAAGACGCAATGACGAATTTAATGAGCTTCAAGATCTCTTCCGCATTGGTTGTTGCCGTGACCTTCGTAATAAGTGCGAGAATTCCGTAAGGCGTAAGCCTCAGCACCAGCGTCACAATTCGCATCACCACCGCATAGACGGCATTTACCATACCGCGGAATGTTTCTGCCTGCTGCGGTTTTTTACGATCCAGTCCTAGTACAGCCACTCCGATAAAGGCTGAGAAGATAACAACAGCGAGCGTAGATGTACGGCGTTCACCTGTCATATCCGCAAATGGATTGGAAGGAATAAACTCCAGCACCTGCTGTGGAATCGTCTGATCTTTCACATCAGCCAGACGCTCCTCCACTTTCTGAATTTGAGCGTTCTCCCGATCTCCTCCTTGAATCTCAATGGAAGTCAGGTTGAAACCGAGACTTGTAACAATACTAACCCCTGCTGCAATGGCTGTGGTGATCAGCAGAATCGCAATAATCGAAAAACTCATTTTACCGAGGTTTTGTTTCCCCTTCAGGTTCATGATTGCCGAGATAATCGACACCATGATGAGTGGAATCACGACCATTTGTAACAAACGAACATATCCTGAACCGACCAGATTAAACCAATCGACTGATTTTACAATGACATCGGAACCCGATGTGTAGATCAGTTGCAGTATGACACCATACACAACCCCCATACCGAGACCCGCGAATACGCGCTTTGTAAACGAAATGTGTTTCTTCTGCATCCAGTAGAGGACACCCAGCAGCGCCAGCATGACCACTACATTCACAATGATTTGAAATGTACTCATTACTTAGTTCCTCCTCAGACATGTATAACCGGCTTGAACCGATTTTTTCTATATGCTACCTTCAAGTGCGACAATGAACAATATAACACATATCAAACTATTCTGGTAGGTATTAATTGATATTATGTAATAAGCATGTTATAGATTCATCAATCATGAAAATATTTATGCAGTTTTATGAAAATTCTTCTATTCAACCCGCGGTTAATTTTGTAAAATGGGTATATCCGCTTATTCGAGAGTTTCAAAAACACAAAAAAATAGGTCTTTCTTCGTTAGTAAAAAGGCCATAAGAGAACTGAATAAGGGACAATGTTATTGAAGATGACGTGAAAGGGTGATTCTATGTTTCGCAAACGCACCGTTGCTGGAAAAATCAGGGGCACGTTATTCCTTGTGTTGCTGGTTGCCTCCCTGTTGTTCAGTATCAGTTTTTATGCAGTATCCATGAATATTATTCAAAGTTATGTGCTTCCTCAGTTCGACAAAGTTCTGAATACGTCCATTCAGGATATTTACAAAAATACATCTTCATCCAAGATTTTGCAGATCCAAAGCGGCGGAGCAGGCGCTGAAGGTGCTGCTATGACGGTAGGTTCCTACCTTGCAGACCAATCCAAAGAACATAATCTGGATGCTGCATACGTCATTGCTATAGAGGATGGTAAAGCGAGCGTTGTTGTAGCTAGCATCAACTCCAAATTAAAAGCCGGGGACTCGATTGAAGTAGAACCATCCATGTTGGAAGCTAACGAGAAGAAGCAATCAGTCATCAGCCCGGTCTTCTCTGATTCATATGGTGTACATAAAGCAGCTTTTATGCCGATTGCCGGAAGTAATATGCTCATGGCTGTCAGCATGGATGCCAAGTTTATTCAGGATAAAATTGCTCAAATTTTCTGGCTGTGCCTTGGTATTACCGCATTGGTATTTGTCCTTGGCTGGCTCATCTCGGCGAGTATGATCAAAAGAGTCACGAAACCGATTGTCAAACTTGTAGAGCATAGTAAACGAATCTCTCAAGGTGACCTGACCGCCGAGTTGCAGATCAAAGGCAAGGACGAGATCGCACAACTGGCCTTCAGCTTCCAGACGATGACACATAATCTCAAAGAGATGATTAGCCGCGCCCTGTCTACCTCTAATGAAGTCGTAGTGGGTTCCAATGACTTGCTTGAGCGCGTGCAATCCATGTCCGGTATGGTGCAGAACTCCAGCCGTGCTGCAGAAGAAGCAGGTAAAGGCAGCGTCAGTATTGCTTCCAGTGCATCCGAGAACGCACGAGCGATGGAAGAGATCACACAAGGCATTATGCATATCGCAACTTCTGCTGCAGAAGTATCCGACCAGATCAATGAAGCTGCAACAGAGGCACTTAACGGCAATCAGCTCGCACAGAATGCGGTGGATCAGATGGAACGTGTCGGACAGACGGCAAGCGAATCGCTGCGTTACATTGAAACAATGAATGAACGTTCGGTAGCCATCGGTACGATCGTCACTTCCATTTTTGAAATTACGAAACAGATCAACATGCTGTCCCTTAACGCCTCTATTGAAGCTGCCCGTGCCGGTGAACACGGACGTGGGTTCGCCGTTGTCGCTGGAGAAGTCCGTAAGCTGGCGGAACAATCCAAGACGGCAACAGAAGAAATTGCCGATTATCTCGGTACGATCCGCGAAGATGCCGAACGCTCTGTAAGTGCGATGAACCGGGTGACGCAAGAGATCGGTTCCGGCAGTGCCGTTGTTCAGCAAGCAGGCTCGGCCTTCCAGCAGCTGAATGAATTGATCCAGAATGTGAATCTCACGATTCAAACGGTCTCTTCGTCCACACAGCAGGTATCTGCGGGTGCAGAGGAAGTTAGCGCTTCAGTGGAAGAAACAGCACAGATTACGTCCAAGTCCCGTGAGAACATGGAACGGATTGCAGCTACCGCAGAAATGCAACTCAGCGAGATGGACTCTCATTCGAGCACGGTGCGCCATTTGCACGAACAAGCAGTTGAACTACAAACCGCTATGAAGAAATTTAAAATCGACTAAATGATTAAGCATCAACCACCATAACGAACAAATATCTTTAACCCTGCATTAGCTAAACTAAACAATTTGAATCCTCGAATAAGCAAACACCCCCATAACAGCAATTTCGTTCAGAATGAACGGGTTGCCCATCATGGGGGTGTTTGTTTTGCCTATGACTCACTCATACTTACTTTCCAGTAAATCTACTTTAATCATTATCGTATAAAGTCCAAGGTCCGCTAATCCATTATTCAGGCTGTCTCATACCTGTAATCTCATACACTCGCTTCATATCCAGTGACGAGCGAAGTGACGCAGCTACACGATCAAATTCCATTTCCTTGCGCTCCTGAGCACTGTAGGTTTCCTTCAGCGGTGCAAGTCCTTTGGTTTCGCGCAGACCATTCAACCAGGAACGCCGGAATTGGTCGCTTTCAAACAGACCATGAAGATACGTCCCCCACACTTTACCGTCTGTCGTGCCCCAACCTTCCAGAAAAGCCGGTCCACCAGCATGAGCAATTTCAAACAAGGCGATTACCTGTTCAGGTTCGTGACATTCTGTTATACCCATATGAATTTCATAACCATGAACAGGTACTGCGAAAGGCTCAGCATGTTTTCCGCTATGCAGCTGGAAAGGATGTTTAGATTGTACGTTCCCGGAGGCCCTAACCGTCTGCTTGTGCTGGAGGAACGTTGTTGATAACGGCAGTCTGCCAAGCCCTGTAGCTTCTTGAGCCTGATTTGCTTCAACAGCATGTGGATCAAACAAATGTTGACCCAGCATCTGATACCCACCACATATGCCCACAAGCTGCACATGCTCTTGTTTGATATGATTTGTAATCATTTGTTCCAATCCGGATTCCCGCAGGAATAACAGATCACCGATCGTATCCTTGGTGCCTGGCAAAATAATTACATCTGGGTTACCCAATTCTTCCGGCGAAGTCACGTAACGCACATTCACATCCGGTTCACGGGACAGTGCATCGAAATCCGTAAAGTTGGAAATACGCGGATAACGGATTACGGCGACATCCAGTTCTGTCTTTTCTTTTTTGCCATGTCGCAGGGAGTCCAGTACCACCGAATCTTCCGCTTCAATCTGAATATCTCTTATGTATGGCAACACACCAAGGACAGGTATTCCCGTCCGTTCTTCAAGCCAGTCTAATCCCGGCTGCAACAGAGAAAGGTCCCCTCTAAACTTATTGATAATAAACCCTTTTACACGGGCTTTCTCATGTGACTCCAGCAGTTCGAGCGTACCCACAATCGAAGCAAACACACCGCCGCGGTCAATGTCAGAAATCAGAATAACCGGCGCATCGGCCCATCCCGCCAGATTCATGTTAACAATATCCCGATCTTTAAGGTTAATCTCCGCCGGACTGCCTGCACCCTCCATTAGTACGATGTCGTAAGTGTCGCGCAGTCGATTCAAGGCATCCATTACAGTCTGCTTCGCTTCAGGTAAGAAATGCTGACGATAATCCGACGCACTCATCTGTGCAAAAGGAACACCATGCACCACGATCTGCGAATGCATATCCCGCACAGGTTTAATTAGAATCGGATTCATATCGGTCGTTGCCTCAATGCCGCATGCTTCAGCCTGTGCCCCCTGCGCCCGACCAATCTCCTTGCCGTCTTCTGTAACATAAGAGTTCAGCGCCATATTCTGTGATTTGAACGGAGCGGGGCTGAAACCATCTTGCTTGAAAATCCGGCACAGTGCCGTTGTAATGACACTTTTACCTACATCCGAAGCCGTGCCTTGCAACATGAGTACAGCCGCTGGTTGTTTTACTTGATCTTCCACGGTTCCTCACCCCTGTCTTTCGCGCGATTAACTTGCTACACATCGATAATGCTCAAACCAAACGAAAATTCTCCAGTAAAATTCTGGCAACTCAACCTCTACAGCCAAAACAGTCCTTGAAGCACGCTTAATACCGTCAATAAAGCCGCTTCCAACAGTTCGTTCATGGCACCATATGTATCTCCGGTAAGTCCTCCGAGCCGGGCACTGATCCGGGAAGCAACAAATCGCCCTATAAAATAACACGCCACAGGCAGTACGATAACTGACGTTACAAGATACAGCCACCAAGGGAGTGATCCAAACCCGCTGACCATGGCATCGGCAATAGCCATATCCGGTTTTAACAGCCATACGGAAGCCATTGTAATGACGCCTGAGACCAGCGTAAGTCCAATCGCGGTGCTACGTGCTCGCTGGACTTCATTCCGCTCCCCAAGCCCTTTGAATAAAACGGCAAGTCCATCATCCCCACGTGCATTAGGCCAGGCTGACATGGCATAGACCATAAACCATCGGCTCCAGATCATAGGCAGAATCAGTAACGCACCATACACCCAGTTGCCTCGGGCAATCATATCGGCAATCAGTGCCGCCTTCATCATAAGTAGCAGCACACAGGCAATAACCCCCATCGCTCCTACTCGGCTGTCTTTCATAATCTCCAGCATTCGCTCACGGCTGCGATAACTGAGCAGGCCATCTGCTGTATCCATCCATCCGTCGAGATGTAATCCTCCGGTAAGCCAGACCCATACGGTCAAGGTCAGAACCGCTGCCGGAAAATCCGGAAGCAGGGCACCACTCAGTGCGGCGACCAGCCACACACAGAGACCGATTGCAGCTCCGACCAGTGGATAATACACCACACTTTCACGCAACAATGGCGGCACAAAATCGAGTTGCATTTTCACAGGAAAACGAGATAGAAATTGAAAGGCCGCTGCAGCCGCATGTTTCCGCTGCGGAACGGCTGAACCCGCTGAGTCATGCTTCATAGGCGATACTCCTTACTTTTCAATTCGATCGGAATGCCTACCGTGACGAGAAACACCTCACGACAGATTGCTGCGATGCGCTGATTCAATACACCTGCCAGATCACGATACACACGACCAAGCTTGTATTCCGGTACAATTCCATCCCCTACTTCATTGGTAACCAGTACAAGCAAGCCGGGATAAGTTTGGACCGCTTCTACCAGTGCATCGAGATGACCTTGCAACACGTGACCTTCATCATGTTCATGGGCCAATAACACATTCGTCAGCCAGAGAGTCAAACAATCCACCAGAATCGTTGGTGCAGACGTGCCCGTATGCCCTTCGCCCATCTGCTGAATCAGAGTAGGCAAAGCCAAGGGTTCCTCCATCGTACGCCAGAGATAACCGGACTCTTCACGCTGCTTCTGGTGCATTGCTATGCGTTCACGCATCTCGTCATCATACGCCTGAGCAGTTGCTACATACC
Organism: Paenibacillus sp. 2TAF8; assembly: GCF_052114825.1. NCBI lineage: Bacteria > Bacillati > Bacillota > Bacilli > Caryophanales > Paenibacillaceae > Paenibacillus > Paenibacillus sp. 2TAF8. The sequence continues at coordinate 449,240 of NZ_JBFRFN010000006.1, read as the reverse complement.
AAGCTTCGGAGGAACGTTGCATGCACAGACGTTCGGCAAACGAACTCTTACCACTGCGTGCACCGCCAGTAACCAATACACTCATCGGGAGCCATCTCCCTGAACAGGTGATACCTTGGAATCGGAGTCGGAAGCCTGATTCGTCCCATCAGAGACACCCGCACTTGCAAAAGTAGCCATCTCATTCAAAATCAGACACGCCGCATCAATCAGATGCAGACTGAGCACTCCGCCTGTTCCCTCACCCAGACGCATGTCCAGATCCAGCATCGGTTTCAAATCAAGCTCACGCAGCAGAGATGCATGTCCATTTTCATGTGAAGTATGGGAGGCAATCATATAAGCTTCGCTTAAGGGAGCCAATTTTCTCGCGATCAGCGCTGCGGCTGTAGAGATGAAACCATCGACAACAACCGGACAGCGATGGGCCGCAGCTGCAAGAATAACGCCGGTGAGTCCAGCGATCTCAAGTCCGCCCACCTTGCACAGCACATCCAGCGCATCCTCAGGGTCAGGTTTGTTAACGCTCAAAGCCTGACTTATAACAGCAGCCTTGCGAAGCACGCCTGCATCATCCAAACCTGTTCCTCGCCCTACAGCAGCCGCAGGCGCAACACCGGTGAGCGCACTCATCACTGCAGCACTTGCCGTGGTGTTCCCGATCCCCATCTCTCCGGTGACAAACAGCTTTGTTCCTTTTGCCACTTCTGATGTAACCACGTCTGCGCCTACTAAAATAGCCTGAATCGCCTCATCCCGAGTCATCGCTGCGCCTTGAGCCATGTTGGCGGTACCTTTACGAATGTTGCGAGAGAGCAGGTCTGCATGTTCAAGGTCAGCATTCACACCGATATCAACACAAATCACTTCTGCTCTGGCATGACGAGCGAGGACATTGACTGCAGCACCTCCAGCCAGAAAATTCATGACCATCTGAGGCGTAACTTCGGCTGGAAATGCACTTATGCCTTCTGCCACTACGCCGTGGTCCGCAGCCATAACGATCACAGACCTGCGATCAAAACGCGGACGTGCCTGCCCTGTCATCCCTGCCAATCGAATCACAAGTTCTTCCAATTTCCCGAGACTACCCGGTGGTTTTGTGAGTATATCCACATGAGCAGAAGTCTCCGCAGCAATGGTTGGGTCAAGAGCAACAATCTTATTTAATACTTGCTCCAACTTCTGTTCTTCTTTCTTCATTCAACCAGCACTTCCTTCATCAAAATAGAGGCTCTCCCGCCTCGTTTAATCCATGTCCCGCCGCAGCAACAGTTGAGGAACAGCATGATCCGGATGAGAAACCATCGCAGGTGTAACACGAAAAATCTCTTGAATCTGCTCTCCCGTCATCAAACTGTGAGGTGTCCCCTCTCCGACTACCTTACCTTCACGCAAAGCCAATATACGATCGCAAAACAAAGCAGCCAGATTGAGATCATGCAGCACCGCTACAATCGTAATGCTGCTCTTCTTCTGCCATGCCGCTAATAACTCCATAAACTGCATTTGATATTTGATATCGAGAAACGTCGTTGGCTCATCCAACAGTAGCAAACGAGGCTCCTGTGCCATCACCTTGGCCAGGGCTACTCGCTGCCGTTGTCCACCGCTCAGAGAATCCAGAGGCCGATCCGCCAGTTCCATTAGTCCCAGCTCTTCGAGCACTCTGTCCACCACACGTGCTCCATCCGCTGTTTCCCGGCCTAACCAATTTTGGTACGGGTAACGGCCCATTTCGACGACATCCCGAACCGGATAGGAGATTGCGGGTAAGCCATCCTGCTGCAAAACCGCGATCATCCGTGACAGTTCCTTACGGCTGTAAGATCCGATATCACGACCAGCCATGCTGATCTGGCCTCCACTTAACGATTCCGTTCCTGCTATAAGCTGGAGTAGTGTGGACTTGCCGCTTCCATTGGGGCCAACGACACCCCACCAATCTCCTTCTGTGATCTGCCAATCTGTAGGATACAGGGCATGATGATCACCATAGGTTTTGCCCGCCTGTGCAACAGTTACCAACATAGCAGCGGCAGTATCATCTTTTTCGGCAATCACGGCATCATCCCTTTCCTCAGCTTTTTATTCCGATGCAACAGGTAAGCGAAGAATGGCGCACCGACAAAAGCAGTCACGACGCCTAGCGGTATCTCGGTCGGTGCCAACAAAGAACGAGCTATGGTGTCTGCCCATACCATAAAAATCGCACCGCCAATCGCAGATAAAGGTACCAGCAATCGATAGTCCGGCCCCACCAGCAATCGCAAAATATGCGGAATAACCAAGCCAACAAATCCGATGACTCCCGAGACCGAAACAGCTCCTGCTGTTAGTAATGTACCTACAGCCAGTACAGATAACTTGAGCCTGTCCACACCAACACCAATATGTGCTGCCTGACGTTCACCCAGTGCCAAGACATTCAGAGAACGTGCCCGGCTCCATAGAAAAATCAGTCCAAGCAGAAAATACGGGAAAAGGATGGTCGTATACGACCACCCACGCAGTGCCAGACTTCCCATCGTCCAGTATATAATTTCATTAATTGTCTGCTTCGACATAGTCGACAGGAAGGAAACGACTGCGCCCAGAAAACTTTGCATGACCACACCTGCCAGAATGAGGCTGTGTGTTGGTATTTTCCGACCTTCACGAGCCAGTGACAGCACAAACCATAACGTTACTACACCGGTCAAAAAAGCAACTAGCGGCAGTGTCCAAATACCAATTATAGCGTACTGTAAACCAAAGAATATTAGAAACGCCGCCCCCACCGAAGCACCTGAGGATACCCCCAGTGTGAATGGATCAGCAAGCGGATTACGCAACACACCTTGAAAACCTGCACCTGCAATAGCTAGCGAAGCGCCGACGAGCACAGCCAGCAAGACACGCGGGAAACGCACCTTCCATATAATTTGTTCGGCAGCCCTGCTCCAATCAGGTGTAATCCAGTCACCCACCCATGGCAATTTATGAACGAGAATACCAGCGATGTCCCGGATGGGCAACGCCACTGAACCGATGCCCGTGCAGATGAGCACGGTAAGCACCAGCAGCGCCATGCCCATCGTTCCGAACAGGATCAGCTTTCTGCTCATTTGAACAGGTCGGGATAGATCGCTTTGGCTACTTCTTTCAATCCTTGAGTTATACGTGGCCCCGGACGGCTGAGCAAATTGGCATCCAGTCCAATCAAAGCATTGTTTTTCATCGCCGTAATTTGATCCCAGCCGCTACGCGCTTTGATAATCTGATCCAGAGTTTTGGAATTTTCGTCAACAACATCATTTGTATACAGAATGACATCCGGGTTGGAGGCAATAACATTTTCTTCGTTAATCTGATACCAGCCCTCTTTGTCGGCAGCAACATTGGTACCTCCGGCTACGTTGATCAGTTCGTCCATGAACTCACCTTTACCTACCGTCCAGCCTGGGGAGAACTCGATGTATACTTTTTTCTTATCTTCCGGTTTTACGGCTTTTACCGCTTCGGTTACATCTGTTACATCCTGCTTCATCTGTGTGATGAGCTTCTGTGCCTGCTCCTGATGATCGGTAATTTTACCAAATGTTTCGATATTGTTCATCACATCGTCAATGGATTTAGGATCGGTTTTGAAAATGGTAATGCCCAGATCACGCAGCTTTTTCACTGCATCCTCGCTCAATGAAATACCTCCGAATACGATATCCGCATCTGCTGCAATAACGGATTCTTCATTCGGCTTGTTAATACCGCCCATTTTTGCTTTTGTCTTTGCCGCTTCCGGATAATCGTCATAGTCGGATACGCCAATAATCTCATTATCCAGTCCGAGTGCAAACAGCGACTCCGTTTCAGCTGGAGATACCGAGACGATTTTGGTTGGTGCTTTTTCAAAAGTGAAAGACTCACCCGTTGCATCTGTAACGGTCAGTGGATATTGAGTTTTCAGATCCGCTTGCTTTTGTTCCTGAGATTGCTCCTGTGCAGGTTGCTGTGAGCTACCCGCGCCTTCTTTTGTTGCAGTATTACCGCATCCAGCCAGCGCCAGTGCCAGCATTGCTGCGCTCAACAGTGATGTGAGTGCTTTCCAGTTCTTAATCATTGATTTAAACTCCCCTTCTCTATCTGTACTATTGTTGTTGCTTTTGTTGTATACACGAGGCCACTCCGATTGCAGTACCATTTTCCGATCGCTGTTACCCCCAGATTTTTTTGATTCCCTTATTCAAAGGGAAAAATCCGGTGATAAAGGCGAGCACTTCGTTTCTCCAAATTGGTTCTGCACTCTCCGTTATACGTGTATAAAATGACTCCACTACATCGTGTACAATAAGAAAAATCCCTTATCCTTAAACAAGGATTAGGGATCACGTCTCGCATACGGCCATCTGTACATGTGCAGCAAGGCAGCTGTTCATGCGCGCAGAAATAGCCCGAAACGTTGTCCTTTCCTCGAAGGAACACCGGCTTGTACGTCCAGGGCTGGTAATCTGACTTACAGGATGACTCCTGTTTCACAGTGGCGGGACCGTGCCGGATTTGCACCAGCTTCCCCATTTTACCCTTGTGCATACCATAACTTGTCCTTGTTCATCATGGACATTGGCTTTGCACGCGGGACCCTTGGTCGTTAAAGATGGTTAATTGAGATCAAACAGAATCGCAGTGCTCTTCGCACGAATCACGTCAGTTCAGGCCTCTCAGCCTATCACACCAAATATGTCCGTCCGAGTCACACTTCTGTTGTGATTATAGGGTATATTGCACCACCTTACAACCCGAAGAACGGAAAATCCACTCGTCTGCCACGCCAGTCTTCTCCCTGTTTTTCCATATGAACCTGAATGGCTTGTCCGGGGATTACATGTGTATCCCAGAACCCTAAACCTGGGATGAGCCTGGATAACATATAACGTATGACTCCACCATGGGTCACGATAAGTGTCCTGTGTGAATGCTCATGTGAATTTCTATGTGAAATACGCTGTGAACTTTGTAATACTTCAAGATCAGCCCGATTCACCTTATCCAAAATTAGCGCATCCGTATTCTCCGACCAGATATGTTCGCGCAGAAAAGAATCCATACGTTCCGCAAAAGTCTGCCACGTTTCCCCTTCAGACGGGGTTACCTTCTGAGGATCATCAATCCAGCTCCGATACAAGGAATTATCCTTCAATTGCTCATAATTCAAGCCTTCCCATTGTCCAAAATTATTCTCGCGCAGGCGTGAATCAAACTTCACTTGCTCAATCAACTGCGGTGCAATATGTGCCAGCGTCTGTCGACAGCGTAGCAAGTCACTGCAATACACCGCATCCCATGTGAGATCACGGCACTGCTCGCCTAGCCTAACCAGCTCTTCTTGTGCATCAGGCAACAGTCCCATGTCGGTATGCCCTAGATATTTTTTTTCCACATTCCACTGGGTTGTTCCATGACGGATCAGTACAATGCTTCGCTTAGAGGCAGACTGCTCTGATCCACTCTGTTCTGATTCACTATAGTTTGATTCACCCTGCTCCTGCCCTTCTTTAATTACCACAACAGCACACCTCCTGCTAACCACACTCCCAAGGATGCTAAGAAACAAAGACCCACAAAAGCGCCCGCTGACCAGAACATCAACCGGGTCGTTCGCACAATATCCTCCGCCTCCATCGGCCGTGTAGCCTCGCCCATATAAGCTCGAAATGAAGCTACGCCGTGGTACACATTATGCCCGCCCAGTCGAATTCCGAGCGCTCCAGCCACTGCCGATTCGGGAAAACCGCTATTGGGACTGGGATGCAATCTCGCATCCCGGGCAACCATACGCATTGCGCCTTTGGCATCCAGTTTTAGTACCCATGCGCCTACAATTAACAGCAGAGCAGTCACGCGAGCGGGAATCCAGTTAGCCCAATCATCCATCCGGGCGGAGGCCCAGCCGAGATGCAGATATTTATCATTTTTATATCCAACCATGGAATCAAGCGTATTAACCGCACGGTAGGCCATCGCCAGCGGAGCACCACCAATGAGCGCATAGAATAGTGGCGATACAATGGCATCCACAATATTTTCCGCAACCGTCTCCACCGTTCCCCGAACGACCTCAGGCTCGTCCAGATGTGCCGTATCTCGTCCAACAATCATACCGAGTGAACGCCGTGCAGCAGGCCAGTCCTGCTGTTTCAAGTGGTGGTACACTTCCATGCCTGCATCACGCAGACCTTTGGAAGCAATCGTTGTGGCGATTAGAATAATTTCGGCTGTAGCCGCCAAGATCGGGTGGAACAGACCCAGTAGAATCAGAAGACCCCATGTGACAGCAAAAGCCCCCCCTGCAATCAAGATCGGTAACCAGATCCCGGCTTTTTTCAGACCCTGATCTGTATGTACTCGTGCCCGAATAACACGCTCCAGTGCCGAGATGCCTTTCCCCATACCGATAACGGGATGCGGAATCCAACGTGGGTCTCCGATACATCGGTCTAATATGTATGCAAGAATGATGATCCAAGCTCCAGACATGCCAATCCAGAACGATGATGTCCATAGATGCTCCAATTCAAATGTCATTACTGTGCCCGTTCCTTTCTTTCCATTGCAATCCGGCCTGAAGGCTTTCTGTCACCGTGTCATATACCAGTCTGCCGATGGCCGCCCCCAAAGCTGTTGCTGTCCCCGCGTAGGTGTGAAGCGGCTGACTATCATCTGCCGTAGTCTGACGTACAGCGAGCACAATCGCATCGGTTGTTGTACCTGTGGCAGGAAGCCCGTTCTCCGAATCCGCAACACCTGCATCAGCAAGCGCTGCGGCTTTGGCCTCTACCGCTGTCTGAACCGCGTTGACCATTGCCCCTGAGGTCATCTGTCCATTAAACCACAGCATGATATTAATTGTTCCAGGAATATATGGAGTTCTATTTTGTGTTTTTCCATGGACATCAAAAACAGTCCTCTCCGAACCTGCCCGTGCTGCATTGGATACGCCGGCAGTCGAACAGCACAACAGCCCAAATTCCGAACTCATATACTCCTGAATAGAGGTATGCTCCAACCTGACAGCGGTCAATAGTCCAGCACATTGATCGGCTTGCTCCTGCCACTTATGTAAAGCCTCCGCGATATCACGAGGCGGATCATCACAGCGGTAATGTTTGTCCACATAGATGTTGAAGACACGGTTCAATTCAAGCATCCCGCCCCCATATACCGCGCTAGACAAGGCATGAGCAGGATGTGCCACCTGTGCTTTGATATGCCGTTCATGAGCAAATATGTTCAGACCCGGCCAGGAATAGGACCTATAATTGTTCTCGTCTACTTTCCCATGTGTAAAATAATTATAAAACGGGAGTGTCACAACCGCTTCCCTCCCTTTATTTTTTCGGATAGTGGCTTATGATCCTGCTGGCTCTCCTGATCGGCAGATTCCAGATCAGCTTCCTGATCCTCGTTTGGTTCAAGCACACCACTTCTAAGCACATCAAGCAACCTGTCGTTGGCTTCAGCACCTTTAACCGCAAAGCGTATATGTCCTGCATCTAGCCCCGGATACATCGCACAGCTACGAATGAGTATGCCTCGACGCCCCAATGCCTCCTGCATATAAACTGCCGTCCAAGGTTCTGGTACACGCGCCAGAATAAAATTAGCCTCCCCCGGCGTCACGCTAAATCTAAAAGCCTCTAGTGCTGTGTACAATCGCACACGCTCACGTGTAATTTGCGATATCGTGTCCTGTTCGAAACGTTCGCCGCTGCGCAGACACGCTTCTCCTGCGATAAGTGCCAGTCCGTTGACGCTCCAGGTCACCTGTTTCTCCGTCATTGCCTGTATGTATCTTGCGTTGCCCAAGGCATACCCGAGCCGCAACCCTGGAATCGCATAAAACTTGGTCATCGAACGAATGATGATCACATGCGGGTATTTATGCAAATACGGAGCAAGAGACTGACGCTGGGCCGCTGGAATAAAATCAATAAAGGCCTCATCCATAACGAGCACCGTATCCGTTTCTTCGGCTTTGCGAGCTAACCTGTGAAGCACCTCCGCCGGATATTGCACCCCATTTGGATTGTTTGGCTGTCCGAGAAAAAGCAGATCTACCTTTTCCATCAATTGTTCGATATCTTCGGGTCTCGCCTGCCAATTCAACTCTTCCCGACCTGTAGTATGCATGACCTCCGCACCGAATTGCCTTGCCAAAGCGCGATATTCCGAGAAACCTGGCTCCACCGTTCCAACCTTGTGCGGAGCCAGTGCCAGCAGAATCAATGCCATACTTTCAGCCGCGCCATTGCCTACGGAAATTTGCTCTTGTGTTACTCCCAAACGTTCGCTCAGGAGTGCTTTGAATCCCCGATGACCCGGATCAGGATAACGAAGCACCGAATGCAAACCTTGCTGCAATGCTCCCAAAACCTCTTTTGGCGGTCCCAAAGGGTTAATATTGGCGCTGTAATCAAGAAAATCTGCAGCGTGGCCCCCAAACCTCGAAGCCGCGGTCTCCACATCTCCACCATGTCCGAACACTTCGATAAAACCGGTCATTCTTCCGTCATCCTCTCTGTATGTTCTTTTTATTATGGATGGCATAGGAGGGATGGGTCAATCCTGTATTGCTTTTGAATTCATCCGCCTGTAAGAGTTGTATCAAAATAAATGGCATCAACGTGTTTTCTTTGTGTCCCAACGACAATTCGTTTACAATAGAAGAGGAATTTCAGAGATTCTGTTTCTGAATCAAGGATACAAGTATCACTACATAAGGGGCTTCACGCCTCTCACATACATTAATGGAGGAATGACCATGCTGTTTGTAGATAATCAGGGCATTACAGATCCTTCTGTAAACCTTGCGATTGAGGAGTACATTCTGAAGCATCTGCCGATGGAGGATGATAGCTATCTATTGTTTTACATCAACCGTCCGTCGATCATTATAGGTAAGCACCAAAACACGATTGAAGAGATTAATATCGAGTACGTTCAGGATAACGGTGTGCAAGTGGTACGTCGTCTATCCGGGGGCGGGGCGGTGTATCACGATCTAGGCAACCTGAACTTCAGTTTCATTACGGCGGATGACGGTCAATCCTTCCATAACTTCCGCAAATTCACCCAGCCTGTGGTTGAAGCCTTGCACGAGCTTGGTGTTAATGCCGAGTTGACCGGGCGTAATGATCTGCAAGTCGGCGAAAAGAAAATTTCGGGCAACGCCCAATTTGCTACCCGTGGTCGCATGTTCAGTCACGGCACTTTGATGTTTGATCTGAATCTGGAGCATGTTCAGGCTTCCCTGAATGTGAATCCCGAGAAATTCAAATCCAAAAGCACCAAATCGGTTCGTAGCCGGGTGGCCAACATTCGTGATCTGATTGACAGCAATCCGACGATTGAAGAGTTCCGTGATGAGTTGCTGCGTCATATCTTCCGCATGGAGCCGCAGGACGTTCCTCAGTACAAGCTGACCGAGAAAGATTGGGACAAAATTAAAGAAATCTCGGCCGAGCGTTATAACAACTGGGACTGGAACTACGGCTTGTCACCGGAAAGCAATGTGAAACACACTCGCAAATTCCCGGTTGGCATCATCGATCTGCGCATGAACATCAAGGATGGACGCATTGAAGATATCAAAATCTTCGGCGATTTCTTCGGGGTTGGCGATGTGGCAGATATCGAGGACATACTGCGTGGCAAGCGTTATGACGAGACTGAAGTTCGCTCCGCACTGGAAGGTTTGGATGTGAAGCATTACTTCGGCAACCTGGAGCTGGAAGACTTTATCGGCCTTGTTTTTCTGGAGGAGTAACAAAGGAAATACGACATTTAGATGGGTATAGATTGTTTGAACGAAATAGAATCACAGCAACGGAGAGGACAGAAAAAACCTGGAAAAGCGAAGCGTTCACCTAAAAGCTTTCTGCAAGAAAGCTACATCGGAAGCATATGCTTATCATCGGATTTTCTCTTTATGAAATATAAAGATCAAAAAAATCTGGGGATAACAGTGATTGAAAGGTTATTCTGTCATCGGAGTTTTTGCGTGAGACTATTTCGTTCAATGAACATAGAACCAGATAAAAAAGGAGAGAAACATCATATGACTTACAAACTCATTGCTATCGACATCGACGATACCCTCATCAACGACAACAAGGAAGTTACACCTGCTACACAAACAGCATTGGAACAAGCCGTTGCACACGGAGTAGTTGTAACCCTCGCTACAGGACGTGCTTACGCTTCCGCACAAGCACTTGCACGCCAAACCAAGCTGAACGTGCCGATTATCACCTATCAAGGTGCTTTGGTGAAAAACCTGCTTGACGAAAAAGTACTCTATGAGCGCTATGTGCCTCAAGATGCTTCACGTAAATTGTTCGACTACTGCCTGGAGAAAAACCTGCATCTTCAAACGTACATTGACGACAAGCTGTATGCTCGTGAAGAAAACCAAAAACTGCTTGATTATGCCAAACTAAACGGCACACAATATTACATCGAGTCCGACTTCATCAAAGTCATCGAACAACCAACACCAAAACTGCTCATCATCGACGAGCCAGACTATCTGGATCAAGTGGCTGTAGAGCTGCGTGAGTTGCTCGGGCCTGAAGTGCACATTACCAAATCCAAGCCGTATTTCCTCGAAATTATGCACAATGAAGGTACCAAAGGTCATGCTCTGACGTTCTTGGCTGACCACTTTGGGCACCAACTCAGCGAGTGCATCGCCATTGGTGACTCCTGGAACGATCACGAGATGCTGGAAGTCGCCGGTCTGGGTGTAGCCATGGGCAATGCCATCCCTGCGTTGAAAGAATTAGCGGACTATATTACAGCGAGCAATAATGAAGACGGCGTAAAAGAGGTTATTGAGAAGTTTGTATTAAACGCGGAGTAAAAATAAAACTTTAACAAAAAAAACAGTCCGGATACCACAAAAAATATGGGGTTCCAGACTGTTTTTTTATTATTTTTGTTTTGAGAGAAATATGGCAGTGAGTAAAGATAATTGAAGTGATATCGTTATCGCTATCGATAGAATGACCCGATCTGTATCTGGAACTGCGACCAAAAACAAAATGAAAAAAAATACAATGAAAGAAACAATAATACTAGCTATGAAATTTAACATTGTGCTTTTCATGTTATTCCTCTTATTTGCTTATGGCATGTTGAAAAGTCTCCAGCAGCTTCTCGATCTGTGTATCATGTTCCAGTTGAAATGATGGAATTAGCTCATCTATTCTTTGCTGAAACAGTTCGGGATCTTGTACACCAAGCTCTGCTCTTAACACCATTTCTTCCTCGGAACCATTGTCATTCAGGATCATCTTCAGTACGTCACCATTGAAATATTCACCCGGAGGAAGAATTAAAGCATTCATCAGAAACTGTATGAAAAAAAGATGAGTATCTTTCTCATACATCGCCTTTTTCATCGCCTGCTTCGTAAACAAATTGATGTATTTCTGAGCAAAAGTCACCCCTTGTAGTTGAGATGACCCAACATGTTCAACACCTTTCCAACGCAAGTCAGCTACAGAACTAAGCCACCATGCCGGTTCAATGGCCTGCTGCATCCGACGCAGAACTTTGAGCTCAAACTTCGACTCAGGATGTACTCGCTGTAGCTCCAGACATTTTCTTATCGTATCGGCTTCAATAGCAGCGACCGTCATTCCTTGTCCATGAATCGGATCAAAGCTGCAAAATGCATCGCCCAGGACGAGTAATCCGGAAGGCCAGTTCTCCATGCGTTCATAATGTTGACGTATAGACTCGGAAATGCGGTATCCCCTCGGTCCCTGGAAAGGTTCCAGTCGATCCGCCAACTCCACGATTTCATTTGAAGCAAACAGATGCTTCATTTGTTCCTGAAACTCATCGGGATGGGTCGAAGGATATGTATCTCCTCCTGCATTGAAAAGCAGCATTCCAGCGATATCATTTTCAATGCGCCACAACATACCTGCCCGAATACCCTGCTCAGGATCTGATTCTGTAAATACCGTTTTCCATTCATTTTGAATAAGAGATGGTATCTTATAATACCGGGTACTGTAACCGAGAGATACCTTCAGCACATCGGGCTCCGGTACAGATAATCCGATCTGATCAAGCCATTTGATCAATTTGGACGAACGCCCTGAGGCATCAATCACCATATCAGCCCGTCTTTCTTTCCGACTCTCCGAGCCTCTTTCCTTTGTATAAACGCCTATAATGGAACTCTGATCTTCCGAAACCATTAGCCCGGTAACTTCCGTATTTTTTAAAAAGCGGATGTGACTTATATTCTGCACTCGCTTCCGCAGTACCCATTCCAGCAAGGGTCTGCTACTTGATGCAATTTCGATGAAAGAAGCATTCACTTTATGATTAAATTTACCGTATTTATTTGCATTCACGATCTCTTCTTCATGTGAAGGAATGGCGCCAAGTGAGATCAATTCATCATTGTACCCGGGAAAGTAATGTTCCAGAATGAGTCCGCCGCGCGGTAATACCCGATGTGGATGAAAAGATTGAGGGACTCCCTGTCGGTTCGACGGCTCAGAAGGCAATTCATCTCGCTCGATAATACATACCTCATCATAATGATCAGATAACATTCTTGCAGTGATTAACCCCGCAATCCCTGCTCCGATCACCACAGCTCTATTTATATCAGACATCGCACTTCCATCCTTTCTATGACGTTAGATTTTATCTACACTTGTAGAGCAATCAAAATATTTCTTATAATACCAATATATAATTAAAATATCTTATTTAGTAAGAATCAATATAAGAAGAATATATAGTTAAACTACAATAAGGAAATGGTGTAGATGAAAATAATTGGAAAAAGTACGGATTTGAGAGTTGCTCGAACTCAAAAACTGTTGACGATGGCCCTTATAACTCTGTTATGTGAGCAGGGCCAGCTATTCAGTAACATTACGGTTAACGAAATATGCGATAAAGCCATGGTGCACCGAACAACGTTCTATAAACATTTTGAAGATAAATTCGCGCTGTTGTCCTCTACCCTGACTTCGATTCTTCAGGATTATTTACAAATAAACGTGGAAGACAGACTGCGACAGCCTATGCAAAGTATCGCTACAATTTTGTCAGGCAATGTACTGGAGACAATGGTCCAAAATCAAAAGAAGGATGAGGGATTCAGTCATTTTTTCAGAAAATATATCGAAGAAATATTTAAGCAGGATTTTATAGAATTAAAAAATAGAGGTAAACAATTCTCACTTCCCGTAGAACTTGCAGTCGAGTTTCACTCAGGGGTTATTAGTTTACTTGTGAATTGGTGGATACATCATTTTGAAGAAAATATTACAGCTGAACAGATGGATGAGTATTACTGTCTATTGGTTAACGAGAAAATCTTGATGAAATAACAAACAGCTCAATCTGAAATTAATTACTGATTTCCAGATTGAGCTGTTAAAAAGACACTAGAATAGGTGGAATGAAGAAGTTCGAACGTTTGCCCCAACACGTTTCCCTTTCTTCAACCAACCGCTCACCTTCTCATTCATTGCCAGCAGTCCCGATATCACCAGACCCACACCGATCCACGTCACCCAACTAACATGTTCCCCATAGACAATTGCTCCAAGTCCGACCGCAATCGGTGGCGAAATATACAACCACGTTGCCGGGAACAGCGGATTTGTGCGCGACATGATCCAATAGAACAGACTGTGCCCGACCATGGAACCGATGATCGTCAGATAGATCACGGACGACACTGCAGGTAGCACATCCAGTGCCGACATATTCCATGACTCCGTCAACGCGGACAGGATGAATAACAACGCACCGCCATACATCATCTGCACCGCATTAATCGCAACAGGACTCATCTCGCTAAACTGATGGATGACCTTTTTGGAGTATAAAGTACCTGCCGAATAGCAGACTTCTCCCACTAACACAGCGATACATCCCCATAAAAATAGTGAACCCGCGCCAAGCGATACTCCTGGTAATACGACGAGCACCACACCTGTAAAGCCAATCAGGCAGCCCACAATCATACGCGATGATGTTTTCTGCCGTAACACTGCCGTTTGCATTAGCATAATCATTAGCGGCCCTGTAGCCGAAAGAATGGCCCCAACTCCTGAGCTGACATGTTGCTCCGCCCAATATAATGTGGCAAACGTGGCAAACGTTAAACCTGCACCGGTAATCAGCATTTCTTTGCGGAACAGCAGAGACAAATTCACTTTGCCCTTCATCCACATCCATGTAAACATTAAAGCTCCCGCGATCAGAAACCGCAGCCCCGCTGATAGAAAAGGCGGCATGCCTGCCTCTACTCCAATTTTAATCGCCAGAAACGTTGTCCCAAAAACGAGACACATTACGGTAAATGCAATCCCCACCATGTTAACCACTCCTTTATCTGTTCTCCATCATAGCTCATGGTCTACAGAACAGAATGAACAAAACAGAACAGTTCACCCTCATAAGCTGTTACAATAAAGTTCATAAGGAGCGTGAATCGGGTGGGCAAAACGTTAATGATGACAGATAACAGCATGAAACGGTATGAGCAAGTCATCCATTATCTCATGGTACGGATCGAAGCAGGTGAGTGGGCTGAACAGGAAAAACTGCCTTCGGTGCGAAGCCTGTCCGAACAGCTCGGCGTTCACCGACTTACGGTGTTCAAAGCGTATCAGGATTTAAAGCAGCGCGGGATTGTCTATGTCAAAGACAAGTCTGGTTACTTCGTCAGTCCAGCGAAACCACTATCGCTTACGGATCAAGCGGATGATCCATCGGTGTCGGCATGGCTCCATTGGGATACACTTGACCGGGTACAATCGCTGGAAGCGGAATATCAGTTTTCCAAATCCTTAATCGATCCTGCTCTACTGCCCAACCGATATTGGGGCGAGTTAATGCGCGATCTGTTAGATCAATATCCTCGTCTACTCGGTACGTATTCAACGATCCAAGGTGATCTCGAACTGCGCAGCAGTCTTGCAAGTCATCTGACGGCAAAAGAACGCTTTTACCTGTCCTCTGACGAAGTGCTGATTACTTCCGGTGCACAGCAGGCGATTGATGTCATCTCCCGTGCACTAGTAAAACCCGGAGATCGGGTACTCATTGAGCGACCAACTTACGGCCCTGCCATGGAAATTTTCCGCAAACAGGGTGCACGGCTTGTTTTTACCGACATCCATCCCGAAGGGTATGATCTGGAGCAGATTGAGCATCTGATGAAAACAGAGAAGCCACGTCTCTTTTATATGACACCGACGTTTCAAAACCCTACGGGCATCAGCATTTCTGTAGAGCAGCGCAAACAGCTGCCCGAACTTGCTGAACAGTATGGTTGTTATCTGGTGGAAGACGACAGCACGTATGATATTTATTTTAAAGAGAAACCGCCAGCGCCTATCTTCACTTACGATACCTCCGGGCATACGTTGTACATTCGCAGCTACAGTAAATATGTTGTTCCAGGATTGCGCATCGCAGCTATTATGTGCCGTCCACATCTCATGCCAGGGCTACAAGCGATCAAAGCTTTGACCGACAACGGATCACCGCTGCTGAATCAGAAGCTGTTTCTTCGATATTTTCAATCGGAACGCATGCATCAACATCTGTCCAAACTGCGAACCGCGCTTCAGCTGCGAATGGAAGTGATGGAACAGTGTCTTCTGCAGACGGACTGGACGTGGACACGCCCCGAGGGAGGTCTGAACATCTGGGCCGAGCTACCGGAGGGGATCGACACAGGTAGACTGCTGCACCAAAGCATGGAGCACTCCATTGCTTTTGTACCTGGCACCGTGTTTGATCCCTCGCACGCATCGGGCAGCCGCAAGCTCCGCCTCTCCTTCTCCTACGGCCGGGAGCAGCAGATCCGGGAAGGCATGGAGAGACTGATCACCTTAGCGGCAAGAAGTTAAAACGAAACTTCGTTTGGGATCAATGACGAGAAGTAGTAAGAGCAATAGAGATACGAAGGAATACGGGAATCCAGGTGAGATACGGAAGTTTGAAGAGTAGATTGAGAGTGGGTGGAACCTCGGGAAGTCGGCGTGCACCTCACGCAACGCTAACGATCACCAGTGACCTTATTTAGGCGTTTTTCACAACCTAAAAAATGTAACGATCACCAGTGACCCTATTTCAATGAAAACATGCGACTTTTGCCCATTTCCCATCGAAATAACTAAAATAGCGTCTCCTGAGATCGTTACATTTTCAAATCGCCTGAATTGCAGCAAATAGGCTCATCTGTGATCGTTAGCGCCCACTTCGAGTCATAAAGTCAATTCCGTTCACAGATCTTTTCTCTCAAATAACCGGATTGTGACGACATACGAAACAAGAAACAGGACTACTATGGCTATGGCAATCCCCACGATAATGGGTGTTGTAATCAGCCCTTCTTTACCCGCAACATCAAGAATAAACGCAGTCGGTTGAGCAAGAACAATTAAACAAACGAAGAAAACCGTATTAATAATGCCTGCTCCCTTTTTGCTGAGTGCATAGAAAAGTGGCATATAAATAGATACCAGTATAAATACCAACCCCATAGAAATAAGGATATCCAACAGGGAATAATGAGGTTTGTTGAGTTCAGGATAATTCAGGTTAACAATCTTGTGAATGCCGAAGGATACAAGCACTCCAAACAGGGAATAGAGAATGGAAGACAGGTACTTTGCTTGCACGATCTGTTTACGACTGACTGGAAGTGTAACTAAAAAGTTATGATTATTGTTTTTGATATCAATCATCGTAGCTAGCATAATCGAGCCAAAAGCCGTATAAATCCCTACGAGATACATGGACATTTCCATCTTCGGGATAAACGCCCAACTGAAAACTACCACATACACACCCACAATCCACAACGAACTTCTCAGTGCAATAAAGTCTTTGCGAAGCAGATTAAGCATGTTGACGTCCCCCTTTTGCCGTGAAATAAATCAAGTCTTCCAACGCGGGCCTATGCAAAAGAGCCTCACTGCCAAACATACGCTGTGCCTCCACTTTGTTGTCCGATAATGCTTCAAAACCAATCGATGTTTCACGTATGCCCACGAATTGACGCCGGGTATCGGCATCCAGCAGATTCATATCCCCTTTCACAATGATGTAGCGCTCAAGCACATCGTCTTTGGCTTCATTGAAAATCAGCTTGCCTTGATTAACAAAAGCGATATAGTCTGCGATCCGCTCCAGATCGGTTGTAATATGTGTCGAGAAAATGATAGATTTGGTCTCGTCCTGAATCATGTCGGCCAGTAGATCAAGCAGCTCTCTCCGAAAAATCGGATCAAGACCGGATGTCGGTTCATCCATGACAAGCAGATCGGCATCATGAGACAGAGCAACCGCAAGCGAGAATTTGATCTTCATGCCTTTGGATAAATCCTGGATTTTCTTTTTCGGAGACAATTCGAATTGTTCCAAATAACTCCTGAATAAGGCATGGTCCCAGCGACTGTAAAAAGGAGCGATTAAACGTGACATCTCCCTGATAGTCAAATGTTCATAATAAAAGCATTCGTCGGACACAATACCGAGCCGCTGCTTCACAGCGACATCACCGCTCGGATTCTCACTGCCCAGCGTTCGCACTGTTCCCCGATCAGGATGGATGAGTCCGGTAATCATTCGGATTAATGTACTTTTTCCAGCTCCGTTTGGGCCAATAAGCCCTGTGATAAATCCCTGTTTCACATCTGTGGATATGTTATCCACCTTAAATAATGGGTATTCTTTCGTAACATTCCGCAATTCTATCGCATTCATCGTTCCTATTCCTCCTCCAACAGCAAAGTAAGATAATGAATCAAATCCTGTGAGTTCATGCCCAGTTCCTTGCTCTCCTGAATAACCTCAAGCATCTTCGCTTCTAACTGTTTCATACGTCTCTCCCGAATAAAATCCTGATTTGCACCGGATACAAAACTCCCCTTGCCAACCACGGAATCAATCAACTGTTCCTTTTCCAGCTCTTCATATACACGTTTCGTTGTAATGACGCTGACTTGCAAGTCTTTCGCAAGTTGACGGATGGAAGGCAGGTGATCCCCTGCTGCCAGTTCTCCATTAAGAATGCTTTGCCGGATCTGGGATAAAATCTGGATATAGATGGGATCGCTTGATGCATTGGATATCCGTATATTCATGTTCGTTCCTTCACCTCATTGCCATTGTTTCATATCATTAACCAGGTATAGTGTATATATATAATATACACACTATACCTGGTTAAGGTCAACCCTTTTTATCCATTTCTTTCTACCCAACAGAAAACAAAAAGAACGACAGTCTCCTGTCGTCCCAATCTTTACGTTCGTTATTTCGCTTGTATTTGGTTTTCTGTTCCATTTGCTTCTTCAGTTTCATTTACGGTGACACTTATGCACCTGTAACAACCTTATCCACCAAACCATATTCCACCGCTTCAGTTGCAGTCTGGAAATAATCTCGGTCGGAGTCTTTTTCAATGCGCTCCAGCGGCTGGCCTGTATGGTCTGCAAGTAACTGATTCAGTCGTTGACGGTGCTGAATAATGCGGTTAGCATGAATCAGCATATCCGATGCCTGCCCACGTGTGCCGCCAAGGGGTTGATGGATCATGATCTCACTGTTCGGTAGCGCCATTCGTTTACCTTTTGCTCCACCCACCAGCAACATCGCACCGAAGCTCGCTGCCATCCCTGTACATATAGTCGATACATCAGGTTTAACGAACTGCATCGTATCATAAATCGAGAATCCCGCTGTCACCGATCCCCCCGGACTATTAATATACATCTGGATATCCTTATCCGGGTCCTCGGCACTCAAAAACAATAATTGGGCCACAATGGCATTGGCCATCTGATCCTCAATCTCTCCCGACACCATAATGATGCGGTCTTTCAGTAAACGTGAATAAATATCATAACTCCGCTCACCGCGAGCGGTTTGTTCTACTACGTAAGGTACAACGTTCATAAAGGTCGCCTCCTTATATTAGGCAGCCATGATGACTGTATACCCACCTCCATAAGACAGCAAATTTCTGCTTGGAGTGGCAGTATCGTACATCACTGGCTGCATCGCTCGAGACGGCAGAACCTGCTGGAGAATCGTACCCGCCACAGCCATCGGATCGTCCATACGGTTCAGGCACAGATCAATTAGACGTGCAGTATCCCCTTGACGGAATGCCATCAGATAACTACGCAGCTGCTCTTGCTCGAGATCGGCGTATTCTTCCCTCGTCCCTTGTTCCAATGCAGACTCTATCCCTGCATTCTCCAAATTATGCCTAACCTTGGTTATAGTTGTGCGGGCACGGCTTAATGCTGCTTTTACGGCACCTTCGGTTGTACGCAGCATCTCAGCAGTTTCTGCCGCCTTATATCCCATGATTTCACGTAATATATAGATCGCTCGCTGCCACGGTGGCAAGGTGTGAACTAAAATTTGCAACGCAGACTCCAGCTCTTCAAATGATCCTTCGTCGGTAAATTCGAACAGGACAGGTTTCATCTCGGCAAGTATAGAGCTCAGCTTTTCTTGCTTACGAATACCGTCAATCCACGTATTACGTGCGATACGAATCAGATAGGCTTCCCAGTTAATCGCGCCCGATCTTTCCGAAGCTTGCACCACAGCAGACGATAATCCCTTAAGGCAAGTTTCCTGCACAAGATCCTCTGTCTCTGTCACCGACTTGGTGAGTGACATGCAATATGCATATAGTGAAGCCAACAGGTCAGGTAATGCATCGTGCAACGTAGAAGTTGGTATCCTTTTATCTTCAGCTTCGTTTTTACGGTCAATGGCACATGTTTGATTCGTTGCAGTCGCTTGATGCTTTTGTTGCTTTTGACTACCTTGATTCGTTTGATATGTCGCCTTCATTTTCTTATTTTTCATGGCTATGACTATATTCATTTCGTAAACTTCGCAATCTGCGGACTTCACAAAGGCCATCTCGGGGGCCCCCCTTTGCTGGTTCCTGATTAGTGTTTCATTAGGTAAACGAAGAACCTCCTGTAAAGGATACGCTCTTCTTCATTTATTTTTTCTAAACAAAATCCATTCCCGGGCTTAACTCCTCCAACTTCATTGCTGAATCCCGATTTCAACATTGAATCTTAACCCAGTGTCACTGTCATGCCTGTTCGAGCTATGGTGATGCCCCGATCCAGTTTATAATCCTGCCTTACATCTACATCATGTGACATATGTGTAAAATAAGTGTGTCCCGGCTTCAACTCTCGCAAAAGCTCCTGCGCCTCCTGCATATCATACACCGAACGCGCTGAAAACTCCGCCAGCTCATGCACAAAACTTGTGCCCAATACCAGTAGATCCAGTCCCTGTAACGGTCCCTTCTCGTCTTCCTTCAAATCTATAGCATCCGAACAGTAAGCCCAAGCATACCCCTTATGATCCAATCGATAAGCGTACGAGAATCCATTGTGTCCGTGACACACTTTCCAGGAGCGAATCTTCCATCCGCCGAGTTCAACTCCGTTGTCCGTTTCCAGAAAATCCATATGACGAGTAAGCCAAGGAAACTGTCCCTGGATGGTGACAATTACCTCACGCGGTGCATATAGCTTACCCTTCATGCCTAGCCAGCGGCAGGCATCCGCCCATTCCGGCAGACCACCAATATGATCAAAATGCGCATGTGTAATCAGTAACGTGTGCACCATCCGCATCCCTCGATTTTCCATCTGGGAACGCCAGTCTGGCCCGCAATCGATCATAAACATCCCGTCTTCATGCCTATCCCGAACGTAACCACCCTCATGGATCAGAACAGACGAGCGCTTCCGCCGATTTTCACCTGTAAGCCTGGCCTCCGTACACACCTCGCAATCACAATACACCCGTGGAACACCCATGGCATCGCCCGTGCCCAGAAATGTGAGCTGATTCATTCCGCATTCCCCTCTCGATGATTCCTGAAGCCGATTCAGCTCAGATCTGATGTCTATTCAATCGTAATCAACATGTCTTACCTCAAACATTCTATGTAAATTGTAATCCTCTACCTCCGCTTTTGCAAAAAAAAGACTCTCCCGCTGCAGCTCATAAACAGCTAGCGGGAAAGTCTGTCGTCTGACCTGAAGGGAAACTCAAGGTCAGACAATATCGTGCCGGATGTGTGCGCTCACACCAGCGCACGCAGTTTCAACGTCAGTTCACGGCCAGCAGGAACCTCTTGGGCATCCGTGATGACCCAGTTCCATGCGAGGCGCTGCTCCAACACCTCAGCCTGCGCTGCGGTCAATTGCAAACCGGTGATGATACCCTCACCCACCGTGAAATCCTTATCTGCTTGCAGATTAAATGCTTTTTCTAACCAGATACCAAGTCCGCCGCGAGTATTAAACGTAATTCGATACCCGTTCTGGAGAGCACCCTCCAGATTCTCACCATGCTCGTCCGCATAAGAGAAAAACGTATCGTACCGATAATGCTCCTCTGACACGCTATCAAATGCCGTTACATCCTTAGCTTGAATCGCTTTTAAAATATCCGCTTCTGACATGCCCTTGCCTCGGGCCTGCTCCAGTCTAATCGCTGTGCTTTGGGATAATTTGATCTCTGTACTCATTACGGTCACGCCTTTCTGCAATTACGATTATGCCATCATGTGCATTAGTCTACTTCCTATTATAACCTTTTCGCAATAAAAAACCTCCATCACGGCATGCCGCAAAATGAAGGTTCACATTAGCTGCTACAGTCCCGCCAGCACCTGATACCAGACTCCGCGCTTGGAATAGAGCGTCTTACGCACCTCATCCCATCCACCTAGATAGTTGATATCAAACAGTCCCGCTGGTGTCGGGAACGATTCTTTCGTCTCTGCAAATACATCCGGGTCTACGGAGCGGAAGCCGTGCTTCGCAAAAATACGCTGCGCTTCAGGTGTCCGCAAGTATGCGATAAATGCCTCGGCCAGCTCTCGATTGCCATGTTTGTCGGCGTATTTATCGACCACCACTGCAGGATTTTCGATGAGTATCGTATTTTTTGGCACCACGATATCATAATCTACACCCTTGGCAATTCGGGCAAGCAGCTCATTTTCATACGTCACGATAACATCGCCTACACCGTATTCAAACGCAGCCATCGAGGAACGGCCACTCTTGTCCAGCGATTCAACGTTCTGATGCACTTCTTCCAAAAATGCTTTGGCTGCGGCAGGGTCTTTCTTGCCTTCTTTCTCCTCCGACAACTTCAATCCTGCACCGTAAATAGCATTAATATCCCACTGTGCACCGCCGGATGTTTTCGGGTTGGGATACAACACCTTCACACCAGGCTTAGTTAAATCCTCGAAATCCTTGATGCCCTTCGGATTGCCCGCTCGTGTACCCAGCACAACGATTGAACGTGTAATCATGCCCTCATTCGGCGTTTGTTTCCAATCCGTGGTGACCAGCTTGGCCTTCACCAGTTTATCGATATCGCTTTCCATTGCAAGCAAGGCTACATCCGCTTCAAAACCACCAACGATCGCTCTCGCCTGTGTTCCTGAAGCTTCATAGGATTCTTGGAAGTTAACCGTTTGCCCCGTCTTGGCTTTCCATTCTGCCTGGAACTTGGGCAATAGTTCACCTACCGCATCCTTCGCTACGCTATATGCACCGATAACCAGTGTGCTCGAAGAATCTCCACTCGATACGGTGGCTGATTGTCCTTGCTCCTGCTTGCTGCATCCGGCAGTCACACAGACGAGCACAAGCATCAGGATCACGTATAGAGGTATACATTTCTTTTTGTTTTGGCTCGTCTGCATGGCTGCTCCTTCTTTCATTTCTACTTTATTCTAAAATAACAGGCTCTAGATCATGACAGGCATCGGATCTTCTTTCAGTCGGTTCTCAACAACCCAGCTCTCCGAGTCGTTGAACATATAGGCGCGGTGCACAAGCACACGAATCGTTTGCCCGATCTCCAGTGTCGTTTTCTCCAATGAGCGATAGGTGATGAGCTTGTGGCCCTCCACCTCAACTTCAACCATCCATTCACTACCACGGAAATGAAGATGTTTTACGATTCCTTTTTCCGTTGCAGACAGCATGGTGAATTCATTTTTGAGTCCAATCTCGATGTACTCCGGTCGGATCAGTGCACGCGTATTGCCACCTTGCACAGCATGTTCAAAACCTTTCAGCTGAGAAGCATCCTCTATCACCGTGGACTCACCAATAAAAGTCGCCACGAATGGAGTCTGCGGATTTTTATAAATATCCCAAGGGGTACCCTTTTGCTCTAAACGACCTTGGCTTATAATCATAATCTCGTCTGCGACTTCAATCGCTTCATCCTGGTCGTGAGTAACAAAGATGGACGTGATGCCTACCCGCTCGATCAGCTCACGCAGCCATGAACGAAGCTCTTGACGAATCTTTGCATCAATGGCGGCAAACGGTTCGTCCAGAAGCAGTAGCTGCGGCTCAGGCGCAAGCGCTCTGGCAAAGGCCACTCGTTGACGCTGTCCACCCGACAACTGGTGCGGATAACGCTGTTCGAAACCTTTAAGCCCAGTCAGCTCAACGAGTTCCATCACGCGATCACGAATCTGGGTTTTCGGTGTCTTTTTCACCTTGAGACCAAACGCAATATTATCAAAAACACTCATATGTTTGAACAACGCATAGTTCTGAAATACAAATCCAATGCCTCGTTCTTGAGGCGGCAGATGATTTACTACTTTTCCGTGGAAGCGGATCTCGCCCGAACCCGGACTCTCAAGCCCTGCGAGCATACGCAGAATCGACGTTTTCCCTCCTCCGCTGGGTCCAAGCAGCCCGATCAGATGGCCTTTGGCAATATCGAATGAGACATCCTTCACCGCATGAAAATCACCGAAATGTTTGTTCAGATCACGAACTTCTACATGCATCTCAATGCACTTCCTTTCGCTTCTTGGCCCATTCCATCAGGAGCAGTAGTCCTACGGAGAAGGTTACCAGCACCAATGCCACACCGTTTGCAGCTGACACGTTAAAATTCTCTACATCCTGATATACCAGCGTTGTTGCCGTCTGCGTTTTGTTCATAATGTTACCGGATACGACCAATACAGCCCCGAATTCTCCCAGTGATCGTGCTACCGTCAGAACCAGACCATAGACCACAGCCCAGCGAATGGAAGGCCATGTAACGCTCCAGAACGTTCTCCAGCCATAGGCCCCAAGTGTTGAAGCTGCTTCTTCCTGCTGGGAACCAAGCTCCTGCAGAACAGGCATGACCTCTCTTACCATCAGTGGAAACGTAACGAACAACGTGGCAATCACCATGCCCGGGAAAGCATACACCACATTAAATCCGATACCTTCAAAAAATCCTCCCATGATGCTGTTCGGTCCAAGCAACAGAACAATCATCAAACCGCCAATAACCGGCGATACAGCATAGGGCAGATCTACGATACTGTTCAACAGACCTTTCAACCGATCACTCAACCAGCCTGCGCGAACCAGATAGAGTGCCATCATGATGCCAAACAATGTATTTAACAGGGTAACCACCAGAACGACAAGCCCTGTCATCATCAGTGCGTGCAACGCTTCGGGACGCATAATACCTTTTATGAAACCACCTGCGCCATCCTCAAATGCTCCAATCAATATGCGACCAAGCGGGATGATCAGCAGAAGGATAAATACGGCAAATGTCAGTCCGATTAACAGTCTTTTCATCGTTTTCTCCCCCGCATCTGCACCAGATTGATCAGCCAGAGAATCAGGAAGGAGAGCGTTAGTAGCAACACGGATACCGCTGCCGCCCCTGTCGGGTTATCACTTTCAATCTCACCATAGATAAAAACGGAAGCCGTCAGCGTTCTACCCGGAATATTGCCAGCCACCAGCACAACGGCACCGAATTCAGCGAGCGCTCTGGAAAAAGCTAACATTCCGCCGCTGATCATGCCAGGAGCCATGGACGGCAGAATGACTTGCATAAATGTACGAGCCTTGGAAGCGCCCATCGTATACGAAGCCTCTTCTTCGGAAGGATCAATCTCTTCCAGCAAAGGCTGCACTGCCCGAATGACAAAAGGAAAGGTGACAAAGGTCATCGCGATCACAATCGCAGGCTGATGAAATACAATTTCGAACCCCATTGATTCAGCCAGTTTCCCAACAGCACTGATCGGGCCGAGCAACAACATAATCATCAGACCACCTACAGCTGTTGGTAATGCAAAAGGCAAATCGACAAGACTATTGAGAAATGATCTGCCAACGAATCGATATCTTGTTAGCACCCAAGCAATCATGGTTCCTAAGATCACATTAATTAAAGCGGCGACCACGGCCAAACGAACCGTTAACAGCACTGCCTTCCATGCGATCGGGTCCAAGATGCTCTCAGCAAAATTGCTCCATCCTTCAGAGAAGGAGTTGGCGTACACACCGATGATTGGAAGTACAATAAGTACGATAAAATATAACAATACGGTACTGCGAAAACCCCAAGTCCATCCCTTGTGACGAAGAACGGTGTTCATTACTGTGTTCCCTCCCAGCCTCCGGCTTTAGCTCCGGTCGGCAGTCTACCTGACTTCATACGACATTTTCCTAAGTTGGATAAGTTTACTTTATTATTATTCCCATTAGTCTACTTGGTTTTTTGCTTATCTGATACTTTACCAGTTTGCAGTGCTAATCGTCAATGCTTTTATTCGAACTATTCGATGCTCTTATTAAACAAATCTTACCTTTTTTTATAAATGATTTTATTACTTTCATTGGCGAAAATTCGTTCAATGTGATTACACATTTGTGTGTTAGCACGCATACATAAATCTTTTATGCACACACGTTATTCCGTGCGGTTTGTTAAGCTTCTAGTGATTAAGTTACAATCTAAGAAGAGTTAATATTGAGGCAGTCGATACTACGTGAAGGAGTGATCAGTGATGTTATATACGAAAAGCATATCAACATTTGCAAGAGATGAGATGAAGGATATCACACGGGAGGTAAAAGATGTTGTGCAAAGCAGCGGAGTACAGAATGGCACCGTGCTCATCTACTGTCCTCATACAACAGCCGGAATTGCCATTAACGAAAATGCAGACCCCGATGTTAAACATGACGTCTTGTTACGTCTCGATGAAGTGTATCCATGGGAACACCCTCAGTATCGTCATGCCGAGGGCAATACGGCCTCACATCTCAAATCAATAACTACCGGTCCATCACAGACTGTTATCCTGCATGAAGGCAGACTGCTCTTAGGACGCTGGCAAGGGATCTATTTTTGCGAATTTGATGGACCGCGTAACCGGGAATATTTCATTAAAATTATGGAAGGTTAATCATAGTTCTGAAGACAAACACAAACAGGCGATCCACCCTGTACCGGGGTTAGGAAGCGCCTGTCTTCGTCTTCTGCGTATAAGCAATATATCTTTCGCATGATAACGTAATAAAGAGTTAACGTTATGATCAATCACCGCCTTGAAGTGTAGGGGCAGACAAAAGCGGCAATTATTGCACGCCAGGCTGCTGACCCAAGTTACGGCACAATACTTTCACATGAGACAACGCAGAGGACTCCATCTCTGCAAACGTTAAACGGTCTTGAATATGATACGATATGAATCCGTGCATAGCCAGAAACAAAGTACGCGGCACATGCTCAATATCTTCTTCGGCACAGCCTTCTTCCTGCATATACTGCCGAATGATCGACGCGAACAGTTCGAAACAACGTCCCTGTTCCGTACGACAATAGGACAATAACTCCTCGTCCCGAATCATAAACATAATCTCGTATTGATATGGATGTTCCAGACCAAATCGAATAAACTCCATCAAAATATGCTCAACTTTGTTCACGCCGCCTGCAACCGGCCTGACCATGGCTTGCAATAGTAGATGTCCCAGATGGTTGAAATCCTCTACCACGATCGCATAGAACAACTCTGCTTTTTCCTTAAAATGATAATACAGCGACCCATGACTATACCCCAGATGCTGACCGATGCTTCGCATCGAAATGGCACGGTATCCTTTGGTAATAAAAAGATGCCTCGCCGCCTCCAGTATCCGCTCCCTCGACAACTCCTGTTCGACTGCTCTTCTAGCCATATATTTTATTCCCCTTCAATAAAATAAAGCCGCTGTCCCTCCGTGATCCGGGATTGCCCTTGCGTCAAATCCGTGATCCAGGCAATAAATGCCTCGGTTTCACTATCCGGCGGAAGACAAGTTAACGTAACTTTATCGGTGAAAGCAGTTTCACCTGTACGCACTTCCCGGCTTCTTAACTCATTTTCCACTTTCCCAAGCCACGTATAGTCCAGTTCTACAAACACTTCTCGATGCAGCAACTTGGTAATGGCTTCTCCTGCTTCAATCGCCGCTACAGCACCATCCGTATACGCACGGATAAGTCCGCCAGCACCAAGCATGATTCCACCAAAGTAACGTGTGACCACAATCGCTACATTCTTTAATTGCTGATTCTTGATCACTTCAAGAATGGGTTTCCCTGCTGTACCACTCGGTTCCCCGTCATCAGATTGCTTCTGGATCTCATCCCGCTCGCCAATCATGTACGCCGAGCAGTTATGTGTCGCATTCCAATGTTTTTTCTTGATATCATCAATAAAAGCAATGGCTTCTTCCTCGGTTGTGACCGGCATAATATGACCGATAAACCGTGATTTTTTGATCACGATTTCCAGTTGCCCCGATCCCCGAACCGTTCGATAACGTTCTATCATTTCCAATCCAACTTTCCTTAAATCATCCATTTTACAAGAAAGCAGTTCCCCGCATATTGCGGATGAACTGCCTTGGTTAATTTACATCCGGGAACCGACACCCTGCAAAGGGTCGCATTCCCGGATGGACTTAACTATCCTTATTTAACTATATGAGCAGAGCCCTGAATTATTCGGAAAGTCTCGCTTCAAGTGCTGCTTTCTCTTCTTCAAAGCCTGGTTTGCCCAGCAATGCGAACATATTTTTCTTGTATGCTTCCACACCCGGTTGGTCAAATGGATTCACACCCAGCAGATATCCGCTGATGCCGCATGCTTTTTCAAAGAAGTATACCAGATATCCGAACGAATATGGAGTCATATCTGGAATGTTCACAATCAGATTCGGAACTTGACCATCTGTATGTGCGAGCAACGTTCCTTGGAATGCTTTTTTGTTGACGAAATCCATCGTTTTTCCTTCCAGGAAGTTCAGGCCGTCCAGATCGTCCGCATCAGCTTCAATGGAAATGTGTTCGGATACTTCTGCGACTTGAATAACGGTTTCGAAGATGTTGCGGCTACCTTCCTGAATGAATTGGCCCATGGAGTGCAAGTCTGTCGAGAAATCCACCGATGCAGGATAGATCCCCTTGTAGTCTTTACCTTCACTTTCACCAAACAGCTGTTTCCACCACTCGGATACGAAGTGCAAGGACGGCTCGTAGTTGACAAGAATCTCTGTGCCTTTACCTTTGCGATACAATGCATTACGAACAGCTGCATATTGATAAGCTTCATTCTCAGCTACATTCGGATTACTGTATTCCTTGGAAGCGTCAGCTGCGCCTTGCATCATTTCTTCGATGCTGATCCCCGCTGTTGCGATTGGCAATAAACCTACAGCTGTGAGTACTGAATAACGTCCACCTACATCATCCGGGATGATGAAAGATTCATAACCTTCTTCATTCGCAAGCTTTTTGAGTGCTCCGCGCTCTTTATCTGTTGTTGCATAGATGCGTTTGCGAGCTTCCTCTTTCCCGTATTTTTTCTCCAGAGCTGCACGGAAAATACGGAAAGCAATGGCAGGTTCAGTTGTTGTACCGGATTTGGAAATAACATTCACGGAGAAGTCTTTGCCTTCTACCAGATCCAGCAAGTGTGTCACATACGTAGAGCTGATGTTGTTACCTGCAAAATAAATCTCAGGTGTTTTGCGTTTATCTTTCGGCAAGTTGTTGTAGAAAGAATGTGTCAGCATCTCGATCGCTGCGCGTGCACCCAGGTATGATCCACCAATACCGATAACGATCAGCACTTCGGAATCACTTTGGATTTTGGCAGCCGCTTTTTGAATGCGTGCAAATTCCTCTTTGTCGTATGCTGTCGGAAGGTCAATCCATCCGAGATAGTCGGAACCTGTTCCTGTACCGTTATGAAGTTGCTCGTGAGCCAACCGGATCGGTTCAGCGAAATAGTCTACTTCGTGCTGGTTTACAAATTGCAAAGCTGTACTATAGTCAAATGTCACTTTTTTTGCCATGATTTCAAAAACCTCCTGATATCGGTATAATAATTCCGTTTTCCATGTTAAACAACTTGTCCTAAGGATACTTCAAATCCACCCTGCTGACAAGCTTACGAATGAACTTGGCTATTAACAATCAAGAAGCAAAAAGGGCAAATCGAATCCGCAGCACTGCGGTTCGAGTTCCCCTTCTTGTGTTATTCCGCCGGGTACGAGCAAACGTAGTCGGTAACGCTGCGTATCTCCAGTTTAAATTTGGATTCAGCAGGCACGTGGAATGTAGCTTGGCCTTGAATCTCTTGCCACTCTTCTTCACCAGGAAGCAATACTCTCAGATCGCCCGACAGAATCTCCATAATTTCGTGGGAATCTGTGCCGAACTCATAGTTGCCTGGAAGCATGATGCCCAGTGTCACTTTGCTGCCATCCCCCAAAATAACCGTTCTACTGGTTACCTGACCATCATAATAAATGTTGGCCTTTTTCACTACACTGACTTGATCGAATTGTGACATGCGTACCCGCTCCCCTGAAGTTAATGAAAACAAAGGCAACACAGATCAGGGCAGCTACGCCGCCCTTGACTCTGCGGAAATAACAACTGTCATGAGCCAGAAGCGCCGGAAGACGTTCGGCCCATGACAGACGGTTGAAGTATAAAGTTCTTATTACAGCAATGCTTTTACGCGGCTAACTACGTTATCCACAGTAAAACCATACTCTTGGATTACACGGTCGCCAGGCGCGGAAGCACCGAATGTGCTGATTCCGAGAATGTCACCTTGATCTCCAACATATTTTTCCCAGCCCATTGGGTAAGCCATTTCGATCGCAAGACGAGCTTTAACATCTGGAAGAAGCACGGACTCTTTGTAAGCTTTGTCTTGTTTCTCGAACAGATCCCAGCTTGGCATGCTGATTACGCGAACTTGAATCCCTTGCTCAGCAAGTGCAGCTTGAGCTTTAACAGCGAGCTGTACTTCAGAACCTGTAGCAATGATTTGTGCTACTGCTTTACCGTCTTTAGCATCGGACACTACATAAGCACCACGTTTAACATTCTCACGTGCACCTTCTACAGTACCTTCGAGGATCGGCAAGTTTTGACGAGTCAGTACCAAGGCAACCGGATTGCTCTTGTTCTCCAGCGCGTAAGCCCAAGCTGCAGAAGTTTCGTTACCGTCAGCCGGACGAATCACTG
Source organism: Paenibacillus sp. 2TAF8 (assembly GCF_052114825.1). Classification (NCBI taxonomy): domain Bacteria; kingdom Bacillati; phylum Bacillota; class Bacilli; order Caryophanales; family Paenibacillaceae; genus Paenibacillus; species Paenibacillus sp. 2TAF8. Next base: position 418,769 of record NZ_JBFRFN010000006.1, on the reverse strand, counting down.
TCAGATTTGGGATGATCCGCAGGGAAGCCAATTGCTCGATCGGTTCATGTGTAGGACCATCTTCACCAACAGCGATACTGTCGTGAGTCAGAACATACGTTACTGGCAGGTTCATCAGTGCAGCCAAACGAACAGCCGGACGCAAGTAGTCGGTAAATACGAAGAACGTACCGCCGAATACTTTCACACCGCTGTGCAGTGCCATACCGTTCATCGCTCCAGCCATACCGAATTCACGGATACCGAAGTAGATGTTACGGCCGGAATAGTCTTCCGGGCTAAAGTTGGTCAGGTTGTTCAGGTGAGTCATTGTGGAGCTTTCCAAGTCAGCGGAACCACCTGTCAGATGAGGCACATTGTGTGCAAGACCGTTCAGAGCGTTACCGGAAGCTACACGCGTAGACAATGCTTTGTCTGTTGCCGCATATTTCGGCAGATCACGATCCCAGCCTTCTGGAAGGTCACCGTTGATCGCTGTTTCGAACTGAGCAGCCAGTTCAGGGTATGCTTTTTTGTACTCAGCAAATTGCGCGTCCCAAGCTTTGTTTGCAGCAATACCGTTCTCTTTTACTTGAGCAAAGTGATCGCGAACTTCAGCTGGTACGTGGAAGTTTTCTTCGTACACCCATTTATAATATTCTTTAGTCAGTTTAGCTTCTTCTGCACCCAGTGGAGATCCGTGAGTACCGCCGTGGCCGCCTTTACCTTGTTTGTTCGGGCTACCGTAACCGATAACGGTTTTCACTTCGATCAATGTAGGACGCGCTGTATCTGCTTGACCTTCTTTGATTGCTTTTTCAATTGCAGGCAGATCGTTACCATCTTCAACACGCAGTACTTGCCAGCCGTAAGCATCAAAACGTTTGGCGATGCTTTCGGAAGAAGACAGATCGAGTTTACCATCGAGCGTAATGTCGTTGGAATCGAACAACATGATCAATTTGCCAAGGCCCAGACGTCCAGCCAGGGAAGCTGATTCATGAGATACGCCTTCCATCAGATCGCCATCACCGCAGATTGCATATGTGTAGTGATCAACAACGTTGAATTTGTCTTTGTTGTAAGTTGCGCCCAATTGAGCTTCAGCCATGGCCATACCAACTGCCATCGCAATACCTTGACCGAGTGGTCCGGTTGTCGCATCAACACCAGCTGTATGTCCGAATTCCGGGTGACCCGGAGTTTTGCTTCCCCATTGACGGAATTGTTTCAACTCTTCCATTGGAAGGTCGTATCCGCTCAGGTGCAGCAAGCTGTACAGCAACATGGAGCCATGTCCTGCGGACAGCACAAAGCGGTCCCGGTTAATCCAAGTAGGGTGGTCCGGGTTATGAGTCATCGTTTTTGCAAAAAGCTGGTACCCCATCGGTGCGGAGCCCATCGGCATTCCCGGGTGTCCGGAGTTTGCCTTCTCAATTGCATCAATCGCCAAAGTACGTACGGTTGTAATCGACAGGTTGTCAATTGTAGTGTTCTCGTCCTTTTGAATCGCTTCGTTCTTGTCAGTCATGGTTTGTCCTCCTCATGTCTTTAGATAAGTCGGGTGCGCAAGCGAATCCCTCTCATCATACAAGCAAACCGCATAAACAATAAGTGAATCCGCTTGAATGTTTCATTTTGACTTATTCACTTTTGTATTGTATCACTTGACGTGAAGCTTTTCCATAACCTTCTTTTAGAAAGTTACGGAAAATTCAGGTGATCATCATGAAATCTTGCTAGGGTGTGCCTGAATACGCTGAAGAAAGCCAATTTTGCCGAATTTTCCTTCCAAGCCAGGAAGTTTACCGCAGGCGTGCCGAGGCACGTCAAGGGAAAGTAACGCAGCAGGAGCAAAGAGGCAGTAAAAGATGCACTTCAGTCGGTTTCAAGATACGCCCTAATCCATCGGATGAAGTATAACCTTTAACTCGAAAACCATACACATTTTAGCGATTAACGTGAAATTTGCATGTTCTGATCAACATCTCTGGATTCGAAAGCATGGTGAGCGGTTTATTTTTCAAATAATAGAAATGCTTCATCTTTAAGGGGGGGTTGAAATGTCAGATGCTGTGCAACACCCGTCTCATTCTTTAAAATCATCATTACCCTGGTTATCCGGGATCATAACCGGAATCGTCAGCGGTGTTGTGCTGGGATTGTTTCTAAAAGCTGTTCAGACACTAACTGGTGAAAAGGTATATACCTTGTTGTTGAACATCGATTTTGTGCCAGGGCTTCCTCCGCAGTTGCCGGAATGGATCGAATTTTCCCTGCACCTTGTTGTTTCAGTTGTCATCGGGATTTTCTACATCTGGTGGATCAGACGTTCAGGCCGTCCAGTCAGAAGAGGAATATTTATCGGTGCCGCCTCTTCCCTGCTCTATCTCCCTTTGTCTCCGTTATCCTCACGTGTGCCTGATCTGAATGACGCTGGTGCCATTTTCTACTGGGTAGTTGGTCATCTTCTTTTTGGTGCTTTGCTAGGTCTATTCGGAAAATACATGCACGCCAAAAAGCGGCACCAGGTTCATCGTTGAACCGGAGCCGCTTGGCTAATAATGCATCATTCTCTGAGTGATTACATCTAATTCTCTTGCGAGGTTACGGATCAACCTTGCGCAGTATTAAAGTGTAAACTTAGACTTAAAATACAACTGTTTTATTTTCATGTACAAGAACACGGTCTTCCACATGCCATTTCACAGCACGCGCAAGCACAACACGTTCAATGGTACGTCCAATGCGTTTCAATTCAGGTACATTATCCCCATGGCTTACACGCTGAACGTCCTGTTCAATGATCGGGCCACCATCCAGCTCTTCCGTTACATAATGCGCCGTTGCGCCAATGATTTTAACACCACGGTTATAAGCCTGAGCATACGGTTTTCCTCCGACAAAAGCCGGCAAAAACGAGTGATGAATGTTGATAATGCGATTGCGGTAATGCTCGATAAACATCGGAGAGATAATCTGCATATAACGGGCAAGAATAATCACATCCACATCATCGCCGATGACTTCCAGCTGACGTTGCTCCGCTTCTTTTTTCGTATCCGCTGTAACCGGGATATGGTGATACGGGATGCCGAATGATTCCACATAGTCCTTCATGTCCAGATGGTTGCTGACTACAAGTGCAATATCCGCGTCGAGATCACCCGCCTGCCATTGCCAGAGTAACTCTACCAGACAGTGATCCTCTTTGGATACAAAAATAGCCAGTCTTTTTTTGCGGCTTACTGCGGAAAGAGACCACTCCATCTTGAAACGTGCCGCAACTTCGGCAAAATCTGCTTCCAGCTTCGCCAGATTGCTCTCCAGCTGCGGAAGGTCGAATTCGATCCGCATAAAGAACATGCCACCTGCCGGGTCCATCGTATACTGGTCAGACTGTACAATGTTGGCACCGTGCTGGTGCAAAAAGTGTGATACCGCAGCTACAATTCCTGGACCGTCCGGACAGGAAATAAGCATACGCGCTCGATTGGCGCGGTTTTGATCATCAGGTCGTGTTTGTTTCGCATGAATCTCCATCGGGTTAATCTTCCTCCTTAATTAGACAAAACATACATGAACTATATCAGGCAAGACTTGCAGGGATTACCCTGCAAGCCAAGCAATCAAGCGATGATTGATTTGTTCTTCATTCAAATGCGGGAACAATGATGCCTCCGTTACCATGTCATACAAACGTTCCAGCGGTTCACGCGGATCAGCTTTTTTGGCTTTGGCATCATTTTTGAGCAATGTCCACACGTCAAGCACATAAGCACGGGAATCCAGCTCTTGCCCTTTGAAGAAATGCTTCAGTTGCTCTACTTCACTCAGGAACTCCTGACCGAAACGGCCTTCCACGTCGCCTCGCAGCAAAGCGATTTCAATTTCATACATTGGTCGCTGCGTTTTAGCATCTTTACCAATCCACGGCGTCTCCAGGATGAATGGACGATTATGCAGTTTCTCATGGTTTACAATGCGGTTGATGGCTTCAAAACCAATCCAGCCTGACCCAATCGGTGTATGACGGTCTTTGTGTGCGCCGATAGCATTTTTGCTATCGTTAATGTGCATTACAGCAATACGATCAAGTCCAACCGTTCGATCAAAATGATCAAGTACACCATCCAGATCATTGACAATGTCATAACCTGCATCATGAATGTGACATGTATCCATACACACAGTCAGACGTTCGTTATGTTTCACTTTTTCAATAATCTGTGCAAGTTCCTCGAAACTGCGTCCCATCTCGGTTCCTTTGCCAGCCATCGTCTCCAGCGCAATATTCACATCGGTCTCCTGAATGCCATCCAGCACTTCATTCAAACCTTGTGCGATGCGTTCGATACCGTAATGAGCATCCTTGTCCGTAAAAGCGCCAGGATGCAATACGATGTTTTTCACACCAATGGCGTGAGTACGGCGAATTTCCTCTTGAAGGAAGTCCACAGCCAGTCCATATGTGCTGTCCTTGTAAGAGCCCAGGTTGATGATATAAGGAGCATGCACAACAATTTCCTCAAATCCGCCTGCCTGCATGGCCAGCTTGCCTTCCTCAATAAACATGGATTCAATAGGCTTACGGCGTGTATTCTGCGGTGCACCCGTATATATCATAAACGAACTGGAACCGTACGAGGACGCTTCCTTCGTTGCACTTAATAATCCCTTGTCCGAAAAGGACACGTGGGAGCCAATTTTCAGCATCAATAGATCCCCCTTTTTCTGAATTATCCCTTATCATAACGCGATTATCGAAATAAATCTAGAAATGCGATATAATTCGGATGAGAGGCTATTTTTGACAGCTAATTACAGAATATAAGACGCATTATTATCATGCCGTGAAAATCAATAAACCGAGGTGATTCCGCAATGATTTTTAATATCTACGCCCAGCTTTTAACGAACAGCTCCCCTAGTAACTGGTTTATGAACACAATTGCTTTCTGGACACTTGTGTTGCTAGGTAGCATGTGCATTGGTGGATTTTTCATGATGCGTAAGTTCCTGAAGGTGCTGCCCAAGGCAGACGGAAAGTCGAAGCTGGATTGGCAGAATTACTGGGTCGAAACAAGCCGTCACTTGTGGACAGATGAAGCCAAAGCTTTTTTGGATCAACTGGTTGAGCCTGTGCCTGGACCATTTCGCGATATTGCCAAACATTCTATTGCTGCTGAGATTGGTAAAATCGCCGTGGAAGATCATGCGACCGAAGTGTCAAGAGATCATTGCATTAAAGGTTATATCATTGCGACACCTAAACGGGACAACAAATTTCTGGTGAAATTTTTGGAGAAAAATAAAATCGACTACACTCCTTATCGCCATTTGATGAAATAATCTTTGGATGAATTATAACGTATGAACCGATTGGAAAATAAAGCAGGCCAGCATCGTTAGAAATGGCACCAATTTGGTTAAATTAAACACATATTAGCTCCGCTTGGTAAGTCCTGTTCACTCATTTAACTTACCCTGCGGGGCTTTTTGACCCATTAGAGAGGATGTTCAATATGAAAATTGCTATTTGTGGAGGAACCGGATTCGTCGGAGGTGCACTTGTAGATTACTGGTTGCAGGCCGGACATCATGTGAAAGTAATCACTCGTAAGCTGCCTGACATGCATAATCCGAGTAAAAACCTTACATATATATCTTGGGAACAGCTTGAAGAAACACCGCAGAAACTGGAAGGTTTCGAGGCTCTGGTGAATCTTGCGGGCGAGACATTGAACCAGCGCTGGACAACGAAGGCTAAGCTGGAGATCGTAGAATCCAGGGTTACGACCGTTGCCCGGGTTGCCAGACTGGTAGAATCACTAAAACAAAAACCGGAAGTCGTTGTTCAGGCTTCGGCCATGGCAATCTACGGAACTTCACCCGATGAAACCTTTGATGAGAGCAGTCCGCAAAGGTCGATGAATTTCCCTTCTCGCGTCTCGGAGCAGTGGGAAGTTGCTGCGGATGCCATCCGGGATGTAAGACTGGTCAAAATCCGGGTCAGTCTCGTTCTGGGTCATAAAAAAGGGGCATTCCCGTTGATGAAACTTCCGTATATGCTAGGATTTGGCGGCAAGATCGGCAGCGGCAAACAGTGGACCAGCTGGATTCACATTATGGATATTGTTCGATTGATTGACTTCACTATTCATAACAAAGAGATTTCGGGTCCAGTTAACGCTTCTTCGCCCAACCCGGTGACTAATGATGAATTCGGCCGTACCGTTGGTAAAGTCTACCATCGTCCTCATTGGTTCCCTGTACCAAGCTTCCTGATCAAAACACTGGTTGGCGAACTATCCGTCGTTGTGCTTCAAGGGCAGCGGGTCATTCCGCAAAAAGCTTTGGATCACGGTTTTAAATTTACCTTCCCTACATTGACCGAGGCTTTGGAGGACCTGAAGCATCGCGGGTTGTCAGACTAGACGGGAAAACAAAACGCTGTAATGTTCATCCTGCCACTCGATAAACGTAGACCGATTCGGCCAGGATGAACGTATCCCCGTCCGTCAGTGGATATTCTTTGTAAGGAGCCAGCAGGTTTCCTTGAAGCATCGTACCGTTAACGGAGCCCAAATCTTTGATCACATAACCGGATTGGCTTCGGCTCAATTCCACATGAGCACGGGATACACCTGTCGAACTATCCACACATTGAACCATATCTACAGCTCTTCCAATGACAAAAGAGGCTCCCCTCACTTCTACACGTTCGCTCCGTTCACCTTTGTTTAATGTTCGTTCCAGATAATAAGATGGTACATTAGTACTTTTACTTTCCGTCGCTGAGGGCGCCAGTTGCTGAAGGTTGACTGTTGCCTCTACGGCTGGAGCCGTGAATTTGAGCCCTGAAGTGATAACACTCTCTTCCCTCTGCTCCTCTGCATATAATGATTCGGACAGGTCTGGACGAGAAGGCATACGCTCTTCATAAACAGATTCTACAGGTAAAACATCTATAGAGGGCTCATTTTCTTTTTTGGACTGGTCAACCGCATTCCAGCGCCAGCTCTCCTGATACATCTCCTCTTCGGTTTGAGATCCCTTATCTTTTTTCTTGCCCAAAATGGATAATGATAAAAAATTAAAATGATGAATGCCAGATTCATTCCGAGAACTACCCATTTTCTTCCACATCCAACTTACCACTGCAATCAACCCTAGACTTAGCGATATAGAGAGAATCAATCCGTTCTGCCCCGGCTGTTCCATGTAGATAAATCTCCATACCAATGCCATGGCGAGCATACAAATTAGCCAGATATATGTTGTACGTGAGGAGTTAGGAGCAGAAATTTGCTCTTCGATCTCCATGTTTTCTTGTTGTGTGGAAGCAAATAAAGGTGAAGGTGACTCTATGCGAGTAGAGTCCTGTCTCTGATGAATACGGGGTGAGTTAACAACAGAAGATTGTCCCGCTGTTCGTCTGTGTAAAAAAGATTTTGGACCGCGATGGATGTCGTCCACATCTAAATTCGGCTTAATGAAGTGCTGTTGCTGACGCAGATGAACCTCTGACTGCTCTGTATCAGGCTTATTGTAATTAAAGTTTGCCTCGTTTCTCTTTTCTAGCTGCTGAATGTCTCTTGGTCGTATCAAATGACCTGCACACAATTCCAGTAAAAGCTCACGTAACTGCTGAATATCCCACCGCTCGTCATCACATAGTTGCAACACACGCTGTATGCCCTCTCCTTGCAATTCCTGAACATGTGCCATAAGCCTGATCACCAGATCACGGAATAACTGCGGAGTGCGATCCTTCTGCTGAGTGTTCATCATGGGCACGTAAACTAAACCAAGCTCCCCCTGCTCAATAGATCCTTGAATGAAGATATAGTCCTCCTGAACCCATAAATTTTTCGGCTCCAGCATGTACTGTCTGCACTCTATAAGCGTATCTGCCAACTGGAATAAAAGATGGTACAACACGGGCAAGCCGATCTGACCTGACTTCAACATCTGAGACAACATCTTATAACCGGAGATGTCATATTGCAGCGTAACATTTTGATCAATCTCCCGTGTATGCACTGACAGAAAACGGGGAATCCGATTGGACAATAACATTCCGATCTGTACTCTGCTGAGCTCCTCCATACGCAATCCGTCTGCTTTTTCCAATATCATAAATGCTCCACCATTACGTACAAAATCCCTCGTTAATCCATACATGCCGATCCTCACTTTCCATTGCTATTAATAAATTAAACGAATGATTATTCGGACGGTTACTAAGGCGATAGAACAACCTTCCAAAGGCTGTTATCCCTAGTACTCCCGTGACAGAACAACTATCCAGTCATATAAATCCATGAACTGATGAAACCCGGCAGCACAGCAAGCATAAACGGAAACTTCAATGTTTTGTCGTGACTCACCAGTTTAAGAGAACCTAGCTTAAAGAAACTAATTAGATTAAATGCCATGCTACGTATTCGCTTCGCCGCACCTCTGCGAAATAATAGAATGACTAAACCAATCACGCCAGCGTACAAGATCGAGTAGATGATCACATGTACACCAAATGTAAATCCCGTCCACGCACCTATACCCCCAAACAATTTCACATCTCCTGCTCCGACTGCACCAATGGCGTACATCAAAAACAACATCCCAAAACCGGCGGCAAATCCAGCTAAAGAGAACACCATACCATCCCAACCTCCCCACGCAAGATGTGTTACCACCCCCGTTACCGTTACGGGCAGAGTCAGCCGATTTGGGATTTTCATAGAGCGTATATCCGTTACGAAAGCGACCAGAAGATATACACAACAGATCATATAAAACCATCCCACCTACATCATCTCTCCTTATTTTCTGGATGCTACTGTGAACGAAGTTTCCGTCGTGGCACCTTCAGCCGTCTCTACTACAAAACTCCATGTGCCTTCCGTTGTTCGAGTGCCAACAAACCACGTCCACTCTATCACTCCATTTTCGTCGGCAGCGGCCCAGCCAATATGCTTCGCGGAACTCTCACCAGACTTGTAAAAAATCGTGAGATTAGCCGTCGATCCCGGCTCGACTTGCACCTTTATCGTTGCATTGTTCCCTATAAATGCTGGGTCAGGCTTGGATAAAACGGTTGCTGCTCCAGCATTGTTTCCTTTCCCGTCTCCGTTACCAGACCCCTCTCCTGTATCACCGATCCATATCCGTTCTGCCGCAGCGGCCTGAATACGAAGAGGTTTACCAAGAAAAGGAATCTTCACAGGCAGCTCATAACTTAGCTCAAGCCTGAAATATGGATTCGTTTTATTCTTCAGATCAGGAACGGACACTCCGTTAACGTGAATCCGTTCCATGTCCAGCAGTGTAGTTTCAACAAAAGGTTGCATCAACGGCTTCACGACAGGGTCAAGTACCACTTCCAGTGCCGACGTTTTGATTCGTTGTAACGGTTCTTCACCATGCTTTGCCGCCGCTCGCACCCAGTCACTCAGAGGTGCAGGTAATGATGAAGCGTAATCATCCGCCCATTCTGTCAGGGAAAGTTCAGGCCACTTCCAACTCTCCTTCGAGTTCTCGCCTCCTGCAGAATCGGAAGGGGTGAATACTAGCGAGACCGGATATACCTTTGTTGACAGCTGTTTTACCGTTTCACCCGCTGTACTTTGAAGAGCAGTTGAGATCAACGTCATCTGAACTATAAAGATAAGGAACAGAATAAAGAATAAAAAAACAGGCAGAACCAATGAAGCCTCTAACACCATACTGCCCTGTTCTTTTTGGGATTCAATCATCTGTTTTCTCAGTGACTTCAAGCGCTCCAATCTGCTGATCCGCTCGATCCGATGTTGCATCTGCAGACTTGTCCTTTCACTCTGAACCCGAACCCGTTTATCCATCGTGCCTCCATTAACATGTTTCCACCTGTTCAATAGGAATAATCCGCCTTCCGCTCAATGAAAAACCGTCCATTTTGAACTTGATCCTCACTGCCTATTGCTGTGCCAATACTCTGCACGACCCCGGGTAAAAACCATAGTTTGATGCTGCTTCGCATCTGTCCGGATGCATAGGTCTGCTTCTCATCCGGGTTTACACCCGTATTCAACCGGATCAAAGCAAGCATTCGTGACATCTTGCGGTCATTATTGCTGTGTATAAGCAGGAACAATCGCAAATGATCCTTGTACGTCAGTTTCACCTTGATATATTTGGATAATTCAACACTGCCGTCTTTCGCCAGCTTCACCATATCTTCTATAGCGTGCGTAATTCCGTATAGGATCGCAGCAGACAAAACAAGGAGCGGATTTCCCAGCTTACTGTTCTCAGCAAGTCCTTCAGCTGTGCGAATGGCTAGACGCATGCCGAAGATTTCCGCATATGCAGACGCGATGTTACCTGAAGGATTATGAAATCCGTATATGATATATTCCAGCTCCTGATTCTCCAGCTTGAACACATCCTTAGCATCTCCACTGCCCTCCGTCCAAGAGAACAGTTGACCAAAATCCATTGAGTTAAAATAAGCAAGTGCATATTCATTCTGAAACAACTCATCCCCAAGGCCATCAAGTAGTCCAGACATTCCGCCAAACAGATGATCCATGCCCTTCATCGCGCTTCCACCAGAATCATAAGGATCACTTTCAATCTCAGTCTTTTCCGCTTGCTCGGAGATTCTTTCATTCAACGCAATGTTGGCTTCATAAAACTGTTCGAGCTGTTTGAATGCCTGCCTCGAACCGGAACTTCCTTTTTCAATTTGGGTCAATATTCGTTTCATTTCTTTCAATTTCCCTTTAGACTGCTTGTCATTCTCTTTACGCTGGGCATCCGATCCACGGCCGTTTTCAAGTTCACGTTTACTTTGTGTAATGAGATTGGAAGGGCCGGTTCTCCCGTAGGTATCCATATATCGTTCTGCAGTCTGACTTGCCTGCCTGACCGCTGGTTTAATGGGGACACCACCCATCCCCGTCACATTACGAAGCTGTACATTAAGTTCCAAACTATCATTTCGCACACTGGAGAAGTCTGTAATTTGCGAATGAATACGAAACTTTAATCGTTCAAACAAAGCTCCCTCTCTCACAAGCTCCGAAGCGAGCGAACGAGCACTTTTGGCTTCATCGCCTGAACCTGCTGATGGAGGAGTTGTACCAGGGAGGGCAGAATTTCCTACGTTTTCATAACTGGCACTCTCGGAACGGCTTTCTCCTTCTGCGATCACCCGTTTCATTTCTTCATTAATTTCTTGAGCCTCATCAATCTTGGCCTGTGCTTCCGCAAGCTTGGACTGATGTGCCTGTTGTGCTGGCTGTATAATCATGCTGATACCTGTCACGATTTGATTTACCCCTGTTCGGTAACGTCCCAATTCCAATATGTACAGCTGTTCATTCAAAGGTAACCCTTCATCTGCCTGTTTCTTGCTTAAGTAATCGGCATAACGTGCAGCTCCTTCAGCTGCTGTCTCTGGTGCTGCTTCAAGCATTTCTTCATAGATGGCCTGAGCAGGCGGTTTCATAATCAGGTCTGGAAGTTTCGTCAGCTTCTCGGCGGATTGCACCTGATTGGCGATAGCTTCATCCAGCAGTTTCTCACGTTTGTCATAGAGCTTTTGCAATTTTTTCAACAGATCAACCGTATGCGCCGCTTCCTTCATCTCGTCCGACATCGGCTTGAATCGATTAATAACTTCAATAGCAAAATCAACCGGAGCTCTATACTTCATGTCTTCCTGAATTTGACGATTAAACATATCATACCTGCCCAGTTGACGTTCCATGCGGAGTGAAGTCGTGTCCCATTGAATATCCAGTATCGGGAAACGATCTTTCACAGACGAAGGTTTCACACTATCATTTAAGACTTTAGCCATGATTGCATCTCCGCTGCTATCCCCATATGCAAACAATCCATACTCTCGAAGTGAAGTGTCATAAGCTGACATAACCGATCTCATCGCAGCATGTACCATACGCTCAGTTTGCACTTTGAAAGCCGCAATTCGCGCATAATCAATAAATATCGCTACAAACATATACACACCAGCCAAGATTAAGATGAGAAATAAAGTTACCGCTCCAGCTTCACCATCTTTTTTTCTGAACAGTGCTTCCCTCCTCCTTTGCTTATTTCTTGCTTTTACCAAAATACTGTACAACTTGTCCTGCTTCTGCAGCCGAAACGGCGGCCTTTCCGCCTTTACCTTTAAACTTTGCACCGTAATAACGGGCTAAATCCACCGTTCGGATGAACTCGACCGGTTCTACAACTGCAGAGGAACCCTCTGTGAGCACACGATTGCCTGAATTGAATAAAAATGAGGGCAGCGGTAGAGATATGACCTGCTCAAGCCTAGTTGTGACTTTCCGCTGGATCAGCATATTTTGATACATCATTGTGCCTTTCATGGCTGAAGGCATATGACCGGAGGCTTGTGTTAATTTCTTTTCCGAAAGATTCCCGTCTTCACCTCCAGGTATAGAAACACTAATCTCATTATCCGCTCCTGCCCATCCAAACAAAGCGCCCAATAACCGATCATCGGTTAACCGCCAGTACAGATGATCATAATCTCCAGCAGCATACTCACCTGTCAGTGCCTGCTTGCTACTGTTGTCCCAGCTATAGGCAGCTCGTTCCGAAGCCGCATAGGCATGCTGATTCAAAAATGTTTTTTGATACATGTACATGGTGAAGAAAAGCAGAAGCACAAGGATAAACAATATGATTGGGAAGACCAGGGAAGCTTCGACGGTGAAGCTTCCTTCTTCCTTTTCAAGCTTATTTACCCGGGAAGAAATCATTACTTTTTGTATCCACTTTTGTAAGCAGGCTTGTAATTAATCGTGTGATTTCATTTTTAAAGATCAGCGCAATAATGATAATCACACCGATAATTAGAATCAGTTCCAACGTACCCAACCCGTCCTCTTCTTTCCATAATCCAGCTGCCTTGTTCTTTACCACTTCACTCATCTGGCCTCTCACTCCAATCATCTGATTTTTCACTTTAATCATCTGGCTTTTCACTTGATCGTCCCATTTCCTTCTACATATTCATCATCATAAAAGCAGGCGCACCGATCATGACCACGATCGTAAAAAAGATCAATACCATCGGAAACACCAGTTTCGAAGAGGCCTGCTCTCCCTTGGCCCGGCTAACCGCCTTGCGTTTCTCCCACAAAACATGTGACAGATCTCGCAATGCCAATACAAAGTCACCTCCCCCACGCCGGAAATTCAGTAGCACCGTCGTTGTAAAAATTGTCGCTTCCTGTACACCGGAGCGGCGGCTGAACTGCTCCAAAGCTTGCTGAAACGAGTAGCCATTATTCCAGTCTGCTACCGCTTTCCGCAGTTCGTTGTACAATGGATGATCTCGCTCCCTCTGGCTATTCACGCAGTGAATAATTGCACGTTGCACTGTTTCTCCTGCCCCAACCAGGAGCACAATCCGATTAAGCAGCTCAGGTAGCTCTATGAGGATCTCTTGATCTCTCCGCTTAACTTTCGTATAGAGGTCCTTGTACATTGCAAGCGGCAAAGCGATCCCAAGAATAATCCCTCCGGCTAATCCTCCCATTCCTGCATCCCCAACGATCGATAACAAACACCCTGCCATCAGCATCAGCCATGAGTACGTCAACATCTCAGCACAATAGAGTAACGTTTTTTCGCCGCTGTGCTGTATTCCATACATCTTCTGGATGGCGTGCTGCATTCGAAACATGAGTACAGGTAATCTACGGCCGATCTCGAACTTGTCCAGCATAAACAGAAATGGGCCATGCAATTTTTTCAAACGTAACCCTTCCATAGTCAGCTTCCGTAAATGTCTGTAAGCTTGCCCTCGGGTTCGATCGAGCACAATCCAGCCCACGCCAAGTATTCCTCCAATGATGAGGGGAAGCAGCATCTTCTCAACTCCTCATACTTTGATATCCATAATGCGATGAATCCATAAATAACAGCAGACTAAGACAGCAAGTGCGCCCGTGGAGATGAGATATCCTATCCCACTGTAGAGGGGTTCCATAAAATCCTTGGCCGTCAGGTTGAGAAATAATAGAAAAATGAAGGGTGCTGCAAACATTACCTTGGATTCAAATCTTTTCTGAGCCACGGCAACCATAATGTCCTGTTGAATATCCAGCTTTTCTCCAATCACTGCGGAGGTGCGGCGTACCACTTCAATCAGATCACCACCTGTTCGTTTGCAAGTAATAAACACGTCTGCAAAATTCGTAATATCTTCAATCTGTGCCCGATCTGAGAAATCCTGCAACGCCTCTTCAATCGGCTGTCCATATTCCATACGTATTCGTAATATTGTGAACTCTCGGATCAGGTCTGTATCTGCTTCAGGGTTCAACATCCGCAGGTCTTCAACAGACTCCTTGAAACCATTCTCCACTGATTTTCCAGCCGCCAATGCCGATGATAGCGCGTAGAGAGCTTGCTTGAAATGCAGGCTAAGTGTCATTCTTCTGCGTTCCAGCAGTACCTTTGTCCAAAACCTGGGTACCCATATACAACCTGCGGCCAGCAATATCCCGGCCAACCAGTGATGATAAAATAACAAGCCCACGCCGAAAAATAATAAACCGCTAACCAGCATGCACATTAAGCGTTGCCTTGAACTGAGCGAATACACGGTGTAATCCGTTAACTTCTGCCTGCCTTGCGCCACATTGCATTCCCTCCCATAATCCATGTTTTGAATCTCATCCTATTTCTCGCTTCATTTCTTACGCTACTACTGGTTTTCTTGTACGACCTGTTCATTTATCTGCTCTATGTATCCATCAAGCCATTCCCCAAGTCCAGCCATCTGAATTTTATCTACATTCATGAGTCTTCCCGCCCTGACAAGTCCACCGATGATATGTCCCTCCCGTTCCTGCTGCTCCTGAAAACGAAACAGCGGGTTCAGGAGTACTTCCCCGTCCTGCATACCTATCACTTCACTGATCTCTGTCACGCGGCGTGAACGGTCCCGAAGGCGGGAAAGATGCACAAATATATCAATGGCAGAACTAATCTGCTGCCTCACAACGGCAATTGGAAGTTCCGCACCGCTGAGCACCATCGTTTCAAGCCTGCTGATCATGTCCGAGATCGTATTGGCATGACCAGTCGACAACGATCCATCATGTCCAGTATTCATCGCCTGTAACATATCCAGCGCTTCCGCTCCCCGCACTTCCCCAATCACAATCCGGTTTGGACGCATCCGTAAGGAAGATTTGATGAGATCCCGAATGGAGATAAGACCTTTGCCCTCTGTATTGGCATTCCGGGTCTCCAGAGAGACGAGATTGGGTACCGTCACAATCTGTAACTCCGCTGAATCCTCAATCGTAATAATTCGCTCATCGGCAGGGATGAATTGGGATAATGCGTTCAGAAAGGTCGTTTTTCCGGAACCTGTGCCTCCCCCGATAAAAATGTTGTACTTGCTCCGCACTAACTGTTGTAATAACACCGCTGCTTCTTGATGCAAGGCACCCTTCTCAATCAGATCAGACATTTTCATTGGCTCACTTGGAAACTTCCGGATCGTCATCGTCGGACCCTTTAGCGCAATAGGCGGAAGCACAATGTTAACCCTCGAACCATCCTTCAGGCGTGCATCCACAATAGGAGAAGATTCATTGACAATCCGGTTCACACCAGACACGATCATCTGGATGATATCCTCCAGACGCTCTCTGGACTCAAATTGCAGCGGAATCTGTCTAACCTCTCCTTCCTGCTCCACAAAGATCTCTTGGTGACTATTGATCATAATCTCCGTAATGTCCGGGTGATCTACCAACGGTTGCAAAATATCCAACCCGCGAAAAGAATCAAACAGTCGCTGCACCAGTGTATGGCGTTCTCCTGAGGTCAAATCCTCCAGGCTCGGATCGCCGAGAACTTTCCTCTCAATCCCTCGCCACAACTCCTCGTCCACCGCAGAGGCAGTCAAATCAAGCGATGCTCGAACCTCTCTGCGTATTAACTGAAACTGTTCTTCAATATCTGGGATGCTCCATGAATTTCGATCCGTCATAACGATCTGGACTCCTGTTGAACCATGCGTCCCGTCTGCCGCTCCTCTTCTCCCTCGCCTTGAATCAGTAGTTCACATAATTTCTTCACTTCACGCTGGAAGATCGGTGAGCTAAGCATGACCTCTTCCTGATTCAGCTGCTTCCAGGAAGGGATATAAGGCAATACCGCGTCCACGTGCAGATCAGGTCTCGGCAAAGGACTCATCACTTGTTCCCGATATTTGTTAATGACAAAATACGTACGCTCCAGCATACTTCCAAGCACATCCGCCCGGGTACGCTCAGAGTGCTGCAACCATTGCCCCCAGCGATGCATCGCAGCAATATCATCCTCTACCAGCCATACGCAGGTATCCGCGGCTTCCAGTATCCCATTGCTGCGTTCATCCCAGCCTGAATCTCCATCCAAAATCAACACCTCATACTGTCCACAGTCGGCCAGATAGCGGATCAGATCCGTCGTGTCCACTTTAGACATTTGCAACATTTCCTTGCGGTTAGCTAACGGCCAAAACACATCCGACTTCAATGGCTCATGTGGAACAACATACTCATTTGCCGCTTGTAAGCCCGCACCTCTTTCTTTTGTAGAACCTGATTCTTTCCTAAGTCCCTGCCCTTGTAAATGGCCACCTGTTACTTCCCTTCGATGAGCCTTCAGATCGTATAACAGCCGTGATAAACCCGTCTCTACGTCCGTATGTTGCTGCTGACTGCCCTGTCTCAATCCTTTCTCCAGAAAAGGAAACGAGCTGTCCAGAGTCTCCAGATTGAGATACAATACAGAATACCCAGCAAGTCCAAGTTGCTTCGCCATATGCAGTGCTACGGCCGTTTTACCACTCCCGCCCGAAGCAGATAATACAGCGATTGCCAACGTATCTTGGCCTGGGCGTTGGTTCCTCTTGCTTCGCGGCTGTCGGCCTGCATTCCTTACAGCTTCCAGTAGAACGGGTAGAGGCTGATACTTCATGAGGCAGTTTGTCTCGTGTCCTTCGTCAGCCCCTTCACTAAGCATGAGCCAAGATACACCTGTGGCCCCCCCTCCATTCATTAGCCACGGATTCAAAAACTCAGGTTCAGCAATAATCAGATCAGGCATTTCGTGCCCTTCCTGTTCTGTCATATGATTCCTGAATGCCTCCCATTGGGAAAAGGCAGTAAATCGCATGTGCTCCCCTGACGAGCTACTCTGTACATAATCAAGCCAGGCACGAATATAGTCTTTGTCCCTCGACACCAGTACCGCCTTAAGTACGATCAATTTCTCCTTCCCTCCCTGCAAAAAAGCACAAAAAAACACCGCCCATTACCCGCATAAAGTTGCAGGATATGGACGGTGCTTCCGTCACGTGCTATGAATGTATGCACACTATAACATACAATTTATGGACGAGCAAGAGATTTATTCTATCTCTTTGATCTAGGAACCATATGGCGCCCCAAACTCGATAATATTCCGATCAGGATCAAGGATAAAAATCTGGGCGAAACCAGCCACACTATCCGGTCTCGCTTCATATTCAATGCCTTGCTCTTCCAGCCAGGCAATCGTCTCCGAATAACTGACCACCCATAGCGCAAAATGCCCATCGGTTGTATCGATTCCTGCTTCCCGCAACGTATGCCCCTCTGGATGCTGCAACAGATGAAGCTGCTGACTGCCGATCGCGTACCACGTACCCGTAGAACGAAACGGCGGGCGTTCGATTTCTTGCATACCTAATAAGCCGGAATAGAACTTTTTGGCTATCTCCAGATCTCGAACAGCCAGACTTACGTGATGAATATGTGCATATCTAATCATCTCGGTATCCCCTCCCAAGTACAACAATGATGCATCAATTTTACTCAGATACAATGGACATTTGTGTGCATTATTAGCTAATGTCCCTATTTATAAATAAATCATATATAGATATATTATACCATTTCGAAGAACAGACAAAATCAATAAAAAAACACCCTTGATCCTCATCCGGCTTACCCTAAGGGTATTCCGAAGACAGAATCAAAGGTGTTTCAGGCTTTTACTTATTTTGCGCTGTCCAGAGCCTCTTGTGGAATTTTGATTTCTGCAACTTTGTCATGGTTGGAGAACGAAGTGTCCATTTTCATGTCCATCGTCATTTTCTGATTGTTTTGCTCCATTTCCATCACCATCTCTACATCGATCTTCTCCATAAGAGATGTCTCTTTGTTAATCAGATATTTCATTTTCATGCTCTTAATGTTCATTTGATCAAGCATAGCCTGCATTTGAGCATCTGAACCGTTTTGTTCCATAACGGATTTAGCCAATTCCTTCACATTGTCACCCGATACATCTGCGTTCAGGACATAGTTGTCGCCCTCTTCGGTGATCTTAACGTCTTCTTTTACTTTTTTGAATTGGTCCAGCTCTTTTTCCGGATTCATGCTAGCTTTCAATTGTTCGATGAGCGCCTTCGTTTGATCTTCTGGAATAGCTACCCACTGGTCACCCACTTGGGAGTAAATTTTGTCTGAAGTAATATACTGTTTTACGTTTTGCTTCTGTCCAGACATATCCATTTCCATCTCTTGATAGATCATCATTGGATCTTTGATGATATCCATTTTCAAAGACGTTTTTACCTGCTGATCCTGAGATTGCTCACCAGCATCCAGTTTGATCTTTTGATCAATGTTAGCTTCTGTAGTGAAGCTTTTGAGCGCTTTTGTTGCTTCACCAGTTTTGGCAAGCAATTCATCCAATGTTGGAACAGCCGCATTCTGCCCCGCTGTATTGTTGCTTTCATTCGTTGTTTCATTTCCTGCTGGCGACGTTGCAGATTTATCTGTGTCATTTCCACATGCTGCCAAGCTCACTGCCAATAACGCCCCAATAATCATTGTCGTCCACTTCTTCAAGTTGTTATCCTCCCAATAATGTAAAAAATAATGTAACCCATAGTAATTACCCAGAGATTACCGATATTAATCACCTTACATGAAACTTCTTTCTTATGGAAGCTTATCCTGAAAAACTGATACTTTTATACTTATAAAAATCGATCTTTAGTCTCAGGTGTAGGCAACATACATGCTTCTTCTTTCCCGAACCAACGATACCGATTGCGCGCAACCCAGTTGTATACTGCATTACGAATGAATTTGGGCACAATAATAAACACATAAAGTAACGGATAAGGAAACTTGAGACCTTTGGCCAACCTTAACGCTGCTGTAGAGCGTGTATAGTATTTTCCATTTTCAATCAATACAAACGTATCCATGCTGTCGGTTCTCAAACCACCCTTCTCCAGCAATCCTTTCGCCACATCCGACTGGAGTGAAGCAAAGTGATATTTCCCTTCCGGGTCTCGCTTGATAATCCATTTGGTTATTCCTTGGCAAAAGTTACATACCCCGTCTACAAGAACAATCGGGTGTCCCTGGTGCTTATCCTCTTGGTCTACTGTCATATCATCATGGCCTCCTGTATGGTGCTGTTAGATTACTTACCCATTTTGAGCCAACTTTCCTCTCCTAAACTTGAATTGGATCCACCAAACTCTATGGCAAAATAGAAAAAAAGCGCAGGCTCAATGCCTACGCTCATATCTGTCGGCTAATTACTCAGCCAGTGCTTTTTCCATCCACTCGTCATTAATCATTTGCTGATGCAGGTCAACTGACCATTGATCCATACATTTGCAGATGAAGTCTTTGCGACATACAGGACAAGGTGTCTTCTGCAGACGGCTGATCGCAGTCATTTTCCAATCCGGAGATTTGGAGTAGAATACACGACACTGTGTACCATCTACCAGTTTCATCGTAAATTCGTACAATCCGTCTTTTTCGTTTTTGCTGGCTACTTGCAGTTGTGCAATGCTTGGTCTATAAGACATGGATATCACCTGTGAATTCAAATTTGGTTCATGCTAATGACACTGACACTTTCAGTACTAAATCATATTAAAGAAATTTCAGGTCGATGTCAACTCAGGTATGTCGATCAACCGAACAGAATATCCAGAATCGTACCGACTTGTCCTTGCTTCTTGCCTTTTAGCACATCCGGGTTAAAGACCTCCACATACCCGCAGGCCGTACAGCCCACAAACAAATAATGATTATGCTGAATATCAAACACCTTGCTGAGCCCTGCTCCTGACATGGAAACCTCCTTAATACTGCATTCGGTCCCCCGGCATTTGGTACATACAAATTTTCTCTCAATCATCTCTTCAATACTCATGGCCGTTCCCCCTTATGGAATATGTGGCATGAAGTGACTGTACTGTTATGTAAAAGAGTACGCGCTAAGACGAGGAAAATCCTCCCCTATAGTTAGATCAGGTTAATTTTGTGTCTAATCGTTCGGTTGGAAAACAAAACCCTGCTGAGCTACCAGCAGGGTTTGTGTGCTTGAACATAAGGTATTTACTAAATACCCCGCTTCTTTACTTCAAGCAGTGACTTGCAAAAAAACAGGTCAGGTTTTCGTATTTACTAAACTACATTCAAAACAACATCAATGTTACCACGTGTTGCTTTGGAATAAGGACAGAAGTCATGCGCCTTGCGAGCAAGATCCTCAGCTTGGCTGTGATCTACTCCCGGCATGCTCACATCCAGACGCACCGCCAGTTTGAATCCATCATCTGTAGCATCTTTGCCGATCGATACGTTGCTGGTTACAACGACGTTTTCCAATTTCACGCCTGCTTTACGAGCAACGTTAGCCAGAGCACTCTCGTAACACGCACCATATCCAGCTGCAAATAGTTGCTCAGGATTTGTGCCTTCTCCACCAGCGCCGCCCAATTCTTTCGGCATTTTCAGATCATGTTGCAGTACGCCGTCCGAAGAAGCCACCGAACCTGTACGTCCACCTTTTACCGTTGCTGTTGCTGTATATAAAGCTTCCATCAGAATCTCTCCTTCGCTACTAAAGTTTTATGTGCCTACAATTCATTTTAAACTTCTGGCTCGATTTGAAACGCAAGATTGTCCGCTTTATCAGCTTTTACATTTGACTGCATTTCATGCACAACCTGTAAAAGTCGTATCTTTTTACGAAATGGGTACGATATACAGAGGCACTTTAAAAATAAAAACCTTCGTCCATTTCTTTTCTTGTCCGAATACATAAAAGTTGCACTAGACAAAAATTATTGAGGGTGTACAATGTAAATGCGAACATAAAATTTTAGATATATGGAATGTCGTTTCATCACATTCATTTGTCGCAGTATTTGTGCCAGAGCACACCCTAAAACGAATTTCATTTCGGCTACAAGTCGACCACATCTTAATGTAAAGTCAGGTGATCCATGTATGAGTCAAAAGAATCCGTTCAACTCCACATCCGGCAAGTATTCCTCTGCAGCAGCAATGGCTCCTTCGCTGGGAGAAGCACACAGTTCCATGAAAGTACCCAAAAATGCAGCCTGGTGGAAAAAGTTCCTTGCCTTTGTCGGTCCAGGTTATCTTGTCGCTGTCGGTTATATGGACCCCGGCAACTGGGCTACTGGAATCGCAGGCGGCTCGAAATTTGGATACACCCTATTATCTGTCATTCTTATATCAAATATGATGGCCGTGGTGTTGCAAGCCCTCGCAGGCAAACTGGGCATTGTCACCGGACGAGATTTAGCACAAGCATGTCGTGAGCGTTTCAGTGCCCCCGTCGTTGTGATGTTATGGATCTTGTGTGAGCTTGCGATTGCCGCTACCGATCTGGCTGAGGTCATCGGCTCAGCAATTGCCCTTAAGTTACTGTTTAATATCCCCGTGTTATATGGGGTAATCATCACCGCAGTGGATGTGTTACTCATTCTTGTACTGCAAAATAAAGGCTTCCGTGCGCTGGAGATACTCGTTATCGTGCTAATGGCAACCATTGCTCTCTGTTTTGGCATCGACCTGTTTTTGGCGAAACCTGATATGGGCGGTGTTCTTCACGGATTCGTTCCTAGCACCGAAATTTTGCAGAACCCGGCCATGCTCTACATCGCCATTGGCATCATCGGAGCTACCGTTATGCCGCACAATCTGTATCTGCATTCATCCATCGTACAGACACGCCAGATTGAGCAAACGACTCAGGGCAAAAGAGAAGCTATTCGCTACACCACGATGGATTCAACCATTGCTTTGACGCTAGCTCTGTTCATTAACGCGGCCATCTTGATCGTATCTGCAGCTGTATTCCACAGCGCTGGCATGACACAGGTAGCAGAGATATCCGATGCCTATCATTTGCTAACTCCGTTGCTTGGCACAACCATTGCAAGTGTCCTGTTCGGTGTAGCTTTGCTCGCATCCGGTCAGAATTCTACCCTTACAGGCACGCTCGCAGGACAGATCGTTATGGAAGGATTCCTGAATATCCGTATCCCGGCTTGGCTGCGCAGACTGGTCACGCGTCTGATCGCCATCATCCCCGCTGTCATCGTCACTGCTATTGCCGGTGAGCGCGGCACAGAAGAGTTGCTGATCTTGAGTCAGGTCATCCTATCCCTGCAACTGCCATTTGCCGTCATACCGCTTGTGATGTTCACAAGTGACAAAAAACGTATGGGGGCTTTTGTCAATAAACTGTGGCTCAAAATCGTATCTTGGTCTATTGCCGTTATTATCGTAGTGCTGAATGTGTATTTGATTGTCCAGACCATTATTCAGTTCTAACTTAGAATGCCATTGAAAAGGCTGATGTGCCACGGTATCCTCATACCGGGCGCATCAGCCTTTTCATGCCTTTATTTTTAACCAGCTCCAGCCATTTATACCTTTAACTCGGGCCGGATCTAACCTCATGCTCATACAGATCCGCTCGTATCCCCATCAGCAATAAGTAATGGAAGCAATTCATCCAGAGACTCCACTGTCCAGTCTGCACGCTCGCCATCCGAAAGCTCTGGCTGGAACCTTCCGTACCCTTGCAAAATACGAATGGTGCGTAAGCCTAAACGACGTGCTGGCATAATATCATTATCGATTCGATCACCAATCATAACCGCTTCTTCGGGCGCGCATCCAGCCTGCTTCAGAGCAACCGCATACAACTCCGGATCAGGCTTGGACACCCCTTCTTCTGCCGAACAGGCGAGAACATGGACATATTTACGAAGTCCGTAGCTCTCCAGCCTTGCTTCAGTCCCGGGGCTCTGATTGGCAATAATACCAATACGATAGTGCTGCGAAAGCTGTTCAAGCACCTTGGTTGCAGAAGGAAAAGGTTGCTCCAATTCTTTATGGAATTTGAGCTTGTTCTGAATCTGAATGCGGTGATCTTCATCATGAATATATGTACGTATGGCTACTTTCATAGGCCACTGCTCATAATTACGGTAACAGGTAGCAAACAGTTCTCGTACCGCCTCGATCTTTACTGGATAGCCGTAATCATTAGCCTCACGAACGAACTGCCCAATAATATCATCTACTGGCTCCCATTCATCCACCAGCGTATCCCCCACATCAAAAAACAGCCACTTCAATCCGGCAATATCCGGCACGCTGATTCCTCCTCGTAAGCTACAGGTCGCCCCTCGCTTCTATACTACCGTACTGTTTCCATAAAAAAAAGAAGACCCACGACAAGCATGAGTCTCCTCAAATTCCGTTAGTCTATACCTGCAATTATAACAGGCGTCTTACCTTGGATCAATCTCAATCACAAGCTGCTCACTTCAGCTTGCGGTTTATTGCAACTATTGAGAAGAAAGCCGACTTCTCCATTCAACGAATATACAATTTTATCTGCTCCCATACCCCGATAAATCCCTTTAGGATGGCTCTGCTCGGTGATCACACACAAAGACTTCGATGTCCACGAGCGGCAAATCTGCAGGTAACGGCAGGTCAAATTCAGACTGTTTTCAAAAATAAATACATTTCCTACACTTCCCTGCGGCAAAAACCATTTCTCAGCCGCTGCCGTATTCATACGAATGACGTGTTCTACGCCAATCCGGCGAAGCTTGCGTTCCTCACCAGCACTGTTCGTCAGAACGGCAAAAGGCATTTTTTTGTACATCAGCAATTTAACAAATTTACGTCCGGCTTCGTTCGGTGCCGTTACCAAAATCATCTCTGTATCCATCATTCGTTCCTCCCTTGGCGTGAAAAGACAACAAAAAAGAAGCGTGGGGACCAAGGCCTCCGAAACGCTTCTTAAATAATCCATGGCATAAGCGCCATGAACCAGCGTGCGGTTTGTTGCCTCTCCCTTTAACGCTTACGAGGTTAGCTGACGGATTCGGACGCGAGAGTCGCCCTATTTCCAGCTGTCACCGGAAAATTCACCCCATAGATGACTGCTGCTGTAATACAGCACATCCTGTTGGTTCCCCCGTTTTCCATTCATTACGAATGGAAACTCAGCGATTAAAACATCGTTCGTACATCTTGAGTAAAAGATCGATCGATATTATCGTTTGTTTCGTTTTTCATGTACAATTTAATTAAAATTCAAATTACGATATGAATCATACACCCGTGCCATGATCATGTAAAGTGCACACAGATCACCGAATCGTCAGATTTCCGGCAATAATCATTAATAATAACGCTTACAATGAGGTTATACGCCATCCATCTCATCCAAGCTATCTAATTCTCAGCCGCACGAAAATTAATTCGTGTATTCCTCACCTATGCGGAACTCCGACTTAGCGAATGAACATAACAACGATAAACCAAAATAAGTTTTGCATTATTTAATTGCTTAAAATATAATAAATATATCAAGAATAATAGGATGGAGGCAATCCCCATGTCAGTCTATGATTTCAAAGTAAACACTCTCCGTGGACAAGAGATTGAAATGTCCCAATATCGCGGCAAAGTGTTGTTGATTGTGAATACCGCAAGTCAATGTGGTCTTACCCCTCAATTCAAAGGCTTGCAGGAACTGCAGGATAAATTCCAAGATGCTCCATTCGAAGTGCTTGGATTCCCAAGCAACCAGTTCGCGCAGGAGAAAGGCTCTTCCGATGATATTGCGGAGTTCTGCCAGATGAATTATGGCGTAAGCTTCCCTATGTTTGAGAAAATTGACGTCAATGGTTCCAGTGCTCATCCACTCTTCCAGCATATTTCTAAAGAAGCGCCAGGCTTGCTCGGCTCCAAAGCGATTAAATGGAATTTCACCAAATTCCTTGTCGATCAAGATGGTAAAGTTGTGAAGCGGTATGCCCCGCAGACCACTCCAGACAAAATTGAAGAAGATATTCAGAAACTGCTCAAATAAATCTATTTTTACAATTAATAAACAAACCATCCGGAAGCAATGAGGTCAGGATTTACTCCAATCTGCAGGATGGTTTTTTATATTTTTGATATACCATTCGGATAGCATCCATTCCACTCTTAATGTAGTCTAGATCTGTTTGCAAGGCTGCTATTGTTCATCTATATTGCCTATTTGTTCTTTTGTGCCCCATCAAGCCGTACGCCATGCCACTTAGGGTATGATGGCGAATATCAATAAAGACCATACTGATTTCTTCTCTCTCAGTAATAAGCGCTGTCTCAAAAGCCTTTAAAAACGAACATCGGTGAAGAGATTGAACACCGATACGTTCAAACGGGACCAAGCAGAGGTTTATCCTGCTTGGTCCCGTTTACGTTTTTCCGTCATTGTTGCTTTTTTGAGCTGATTGTGGGTAAGGCAAGGCCACCCGACTTCCAAGCTTACTTTTTGCAAGCCACGAAGCAGGAATCTTCGGAATCCTCGATTATTTTACCCAAGCACACTTTCAGGCTCGATCATTCGCCGAACCGACAGTGTGTATCCTTCTTCGCTACGCAGACGTTCTCTCATCTCGTTTTTTGCCGCATGTAGGTCAAGCTAAATGCAATTTCCCGGTCTCCCTGAGCCTTTGTGCATGTGCCCTTCAGGGGGCACTGGCTACAATCCTCACTCAGGTAATGACGTGTCAGAATCGGGTAGCCGCTCTCCTTCACCGTCCGACTTTCATACCGAAAATATAACGTCTGTCCAGCTGCACAAGTCCATGTATCTGACGTTTCGTTGTAAGTCCAGTTTCTCTTCTTTACCGATAGCTCGCTGAAAAGTCCTTGTTTTTTCCTTGTGATACGTTCCGTACTTCACGATCCCCTGAATGTTTTTCCCTTCAGATAACTGTAATTCTCCTCACTACCATCCCCGCATCAGCAATGACGGTCTTATAGCTTTAAAGACTTTCAAAATCATAAAAGAATAATTTATATTGCTGTACACCATATAAAGTTGGAGCGTCTACTACCATGTAAATAGTGGCCCCCGGAGGTACTGGTACAATATTCATAATATGACCCGAGCTTATTCCTGATGTATCTGCATACATTAGAGTAGAAAGATAACCATTGTTAAAATCATATTGAATTCCTAATCTGTTTGTTATGCTTCTGTCTTCACTGAGGCTTTCAATTCTAACAAATCGTGTTTTATCAGTAGTATTTGTCCACTTAAACCAGTCTTGGTCACTATTGTTCTGCAAGAATAGTGAATATTCAGCCCTATTGCTACCATTCGCAAAGATTAACGAAATAGCGTCATCCCTCGTATCTCCTATTCCTATCGCTGTAGGTGTTATCTCGCTAGCAAAAACTGATGATGACAGAGTTAGTAATAACATTGAAGTTAAAAGGACCGTAATCAACTTTCTAAGCCTCATTTTTATCCCATCCTTCTATCAAAATTTACAACCAATTCCATTATACAATAAATTTATATATAATGGTAGTTAATTAAGAATATAAAAAAAACGCCTTTTCTGGCGCAAGAATCGATTAATTTTGTCAGTAAATCACCTCAGTCTAAATAAAGATTTTCAGAGACAAGTTTGACCTGCAAAAATGTCCATATATGTTTAGTAAATAAATAAAAAAAGCCCTTGATCTACAAGGACTTTTCATATAATGCGGTCGAGAGGACTCGAACCTCCACGGGCATACGCCCACTACCCCCTCAAGATAGCGTGTCTGCCATTCCACCACGACCGCATGTCGTAAATTATCGGCAACAGAATTAATTATACCGGATTACCACGAAAAAGTAAAGCACTTTATTACTTTTTTCTCATCTTACAACGTTTTAACATTAAGCTATGCACTCCCCCTTTCTGGTTGCCTATAATCTGCACAAAATTCAGTCATATTTCCTTAGAAAGCACATATCATTAAATCTGATTCCTCAAAAAAGAGCTGTCATTTGAAAACAAATGATTTCATATTCACATCAGATAAAATGTTATATTAATTAACACAATAAACATGTTATATATAATAAATCTATTTTTTTGCGCAAAAGATTGACAAAACAAGGATAATTATGTGAATATATATATCATATAATTCGAATTCACACATAAAAATTAATTAAAACTAAAAACGCGTAATAAAACCTAACACAATAAACCACAGGAGGCGAAAGATCGTGAACCGTGGGAATAAGTTGCTCGATTACACCAAACTGCTTGACCCCTCTGTCCAGGTGGGAGGGTTCACCCATTTCTTTGGTATAGACGCCCACATCAAGGAAGGCACCATTCGGACAGCCGAAGACCTCGAATCATTTATGCGTTGCCAGCTACACCCAAGTCTCGTGCGACTCGAAGGAATGGCCATCAAGGGAATCTATGCCGCGACTGATCATAAGGATACTTGGAGAATTGCCTTAATCGACAAACTTGTGCACATACAACGGACCCCTCCTGAGTTGAGAGGGCAAGCAACAACCATAGGCAAACGTTTAATTAAACTCTCTCGAGCTTTGCACCCCTGGATCGATTTTAGCCCACTTGAACAGATCTTCGCCAAATACAACTCGGTTGGCTGCCTCTCCACTGTTCACGCCTGGATCAACCACCACCTCGACATCCCCGTCGAAGAGGCGGTTCTCGGTTACTTGCATTCAGCCATGAATGCATGCGTATCTGAAGCATGCAAAGTTATACTTCTAAGTGAAACTGCTACTCGGGAACTACTGTCTCGCCTGACCGCAGACCTCGAAAACGAATGGACTACCGTTAGCACTTCCTCTTCAGAATCACATATGCACCCCAATTCCATGTCTATGAAGTCATTATTCCCCAGCTTCCACATGCTCGGAGCGGGTCTCCACGCTTATAGAGCATAAACCCCATCATTCCTCTTACCTTTCTGCAGAACACACCAAAAACACGCCGCAAATCCTCTTGCTGGCGTGTTTTTTCATATTCATCCATTCAAATAACACGTACTTACGTAATAATAATTCATAAAATACACTTATTTCCGTATTTTTTAATTGTTAGATGACGAATTTACGTATATAATGGAATTCATAGCACGCATTTCTATCTATATTACACGAAGAATGACCTGCTGAATACTATAAAATCCACTCAGGGGTGAACCCTATTGAACAAGAAAAAACCAGTCACTCCATTCGGATGGGCTATCAAGCGACGGCTAACCGAGCTTCAAGTTGACCAGAAAACCTTTTGCGAACAACACGACATACCACCTTACCGTCTATCCAACCTTATACATGGCACACGAAAAGCAACTCGATTCAGACATCAGGTCGCCGACATTTTAGACATCCCCGAGGATCTACGATAAGTTTTTTTTCATAAAAGGAGGACTTCTCTCATGAGACATATTACATGTGACATTGAAAGCCTATCCTTCCAGTCCACCAATCATCAGTTGATCATTATAGATCATCATTGGATGATTCGAAGTTGCAACCAAGCCTGGCAGCACGGACTTCATAAACTTTTCTTACAGGCAGCCAGCCGACATAATCATTACCTGCATCTGATGGAGGCTTGGGCCGCACAACAGAAAAACCTCTATCCAACCAAATTTGCACAGTATCTGAGGCATAACGTCGTACCTTTTAACAAGCCCCATACATACGATATCTCTGTTACTACGCCACAAAACGAAGAAAAATGGTTTCGCGTTGAACTCACTCCTTTACAGGATGAGCCAGAGGCAGACTCCCGTCTCGCTTTAATTGCTCACACAGATATTACAGAGCAGAAAAAGACAGAGTTCCAGTTGCGGCAAGCCTTGACCGAAGCACGTACACTCTATGGACTACTGCCGATTTGCGCCGTTTGCAAACACATCAAGGACGATTCAGACAAATGGAACAGCGTTGAACGATACTTGGAGAAACACACTTCAGTTGAGTTTACACATGACATCTGCCCAGATTGTATCCGCCAGTTATATCCGAAATACTCCAACATTCTTGATAAGCACAACTAAAAATCCCTCTATTTCTAAATAAAAAACCTCCCTGTTGTCCGAAAGCATTACATTCGGCACAGATGGAGGTTTTTTTATTATCCAAAGGCACTTACGTTCCTTCCTGCTCTGACTTATTCCCGTCTTCCGATTCAGGTTGGTAACGATAACTGCCGGCATCTTTACTCTCTTTAAATTTTCGATAACGAGTGAACTCGATATACTCACTAATAAAAGACTGTTCTACAGCCGACAATTCACTCTCTTGGCAATTCAATTGCCGCAACACGTTAAAAAAATAATCTTCCCGCTTTTCCCGCACAATTGCTTCCTTCGATAGACGACCAATCATTAACCAGTCCAGACTAACATCAAAAAATGAAGCAATTTCAATCAGTTTATTTGTACTTGGGATAGATTTACCACGTTTCCAGTCACCAAGATTGCCCGTGCTTATCTTCAGCTGTTGACAGAAGGCCTTCTTTGTCATCCCTCTTTCGGCAATCAGGTCTTCAATTCGCTCATAGATTGACTGCATGCAAGAACCGCCTTCCAACCGTAATAATCAACGCAAATACCATATGATAGAATTATAGCACAATATTTCTGAATGCTCAGCTTTTTATACCAACCGAGATTCTCTCAATTAAGAGTGAAATGCCTACCATACTCCCTACCAATCCATAAGAAAATTAGACAATTTATGCAGGTCGGTCCATGGTTTCACCTTCAAAAGAAAAGTCCTGTTAAAAGTTATATTGATATTCTGTAAAGGCCAAGGGACTTCCATTAAACAGGAAGCCCCCTTGCTTTACAGTCTAACCAACCTATTATACTACCACGTTCATTAAGATCGTAAATTCATTCTAATCCTATCTACCTTCTCAATGTGGATGCCCAAATTAAAAGATAAATCGGAGCAATAAAACAAAAAGCCAAAAGACTAAGCGAGATTATAAAAGGTAAGCTAGAATCGATACCCACCGCATAATTTAACAACGCTTCATTAGCTAGTAGAAAGGATAGAAAACTTAGATTTTGAATCAAAATCAGGACTTTTCCAGTTCTAGAAAACTGAATCTCTTTATTCGCTTCAGTTAAATTAATATAATTCAATTTATCTGGCTTTTTAACTAATATTCCAATAAGAAACCACAAGAACACACCTATGACAGGCATGATGTACAGGATAGATTTGGGACCCCAGTTATCTGGAATATCGTTAGTAAAGTGGATTGCGATACGTTCAGGAATATCCGTCCAAAGATAAACTAATTTAAATACATGAAATAAAAAAATAGAAAGCGAAAGTATAAACAGAGTAACTTTAAAGTATTTCATTCTATCACCCTTCATGCTTAAAACTATATTGAACTCATTTGTCCGGTTAGCAGATTAAAGGAGCTCCCCAATCAATAACTTAGTACTGTACGTTTATTATGTATGTTTCTATATTCGGAATTAAATCCCGCTAAGCCAATTAACATCATAAAACCAAAAGAAAAAACACCCCTAAATTAATTAGGGATGTTTCACTCTTACATCTAATGCGGTCGAGAGGACTCGAACCTCCACGGGTATACACCCACTACCCCCTCAAGATAGCGTGTCTGCCATTCCACCACGACCGCATATTAAATTATAAAAGTGAGCCATGAAGGGCTCGAACCTTCGACACCCTGATTAAAAGTCAGGTGCTCTACCAACTGAGCTAATGGCTCTCGATCTAACTTCACCTGTTGTTATGCCATGCTTATCGAATGTTACAGAGCAGTGACTTCCAAAGAAATTCTGATTAATGGCGAATCTCTTAAAGGTGAAAAATGAGGTAATACTATGACCCGTAGGGGATTCGAACCCCTGTTACCTCCGTGAAAGGGAGGTGTCTTAACCCCTTGACCAACGGGCCTTATAAACAAGTTGTCTTTCTTGGCGACAAGAATGAGTATATCACAGATAAATATAATATTGCAATACTTTTTTTATTTCCTTTTACAATCCAAATTTTTGCTTGTATTCAAAGGTCATTTTGTAATCAGATCAGTCTAACTCTCGTTTCCTATTTACCTTAACTCGTTAAATCCAAAATCATATTCGTGTCATAACTGTACTTTAATTTTGTAAATTTATGATAAAAAACTTACAAAAACTTATTTCCACTTACAATATTGCAGATCACATTATAATTACTTATAATTAAGCTATAGTACAACGCACGGTCATCCATGAATATAAGGAGGCTTTACGTTTGTTTCAAGAAGAACGCATGCAACTCATCATTGAGCACCTGCGCAAACATCATCGTATCTCCGCAGAAGAGATTGTATCTTTATTTGATGTTTCAAGAGATACTGCACGCCGGGATCTGATTAAACTCGAAGAGCAGGAAGCCATTATTCGCACACGCGGCGGTGCAATCCTCCCCTATCCCCCACAAGAATTCAAGTCGTATCAAGACCGACTGAAATATGTTTCTGAGGAAAAACGGGCCATTGGCAAACTAGCCGCAGCTCTGGTTCGTTCAGGGGAAACGATCATTTTGGATTCCTCCACAACCGTTCAATCCTGCGCTGAGAATTTGAACGGCAAATCCTGTACGGTCATCACCAATTCGATACACTCGGCTGATCTTTTATCTAATCACAATGCTGTTCAGATCCGACTGCTCGGTGGCAGGCTGGATAAGGAACAGCGTTATGTCTATGGAGCACCTGTAATTGAGACCCTCTCCCATTATTACGTAGATAAAGCGTTCATTGGCATTGGCGGCCTCACCATGGATGGATTCAGTGCTTCTGAAGAGGAAGGCAAGATTAAACATCAAATGATGAAATCAGCCAAAAAAGTAATTATCCTGGCCGACCATTCCAAGATGGGCAAACGTTATGGTTATCGTTTTGCAGATTGGTCACTGGTGGATGTATTAATTACAGATCAATGCCCGGATCAGGATTGGCTAGATTTTTTAAACGAACAAAAGGTTGAGATTCTAATACCCGAACCTACACAAGATAAGGAGTTGTAAAGATATGAAATTATTTGCTACCGATTTGGATGGAACATTGTTGAATCGAGACAGCCAGATTAGCCGTGAGAATGCCGATGCCATTCAGAAAGCGCAGCAGGCTGGCATGAAAGTTACCATTGCGACTGGGCGTGTATATTCAGATGTTGTGGCGATCAGCCGCCAAGGTGGAATCAAAACCCCGATTATCGGCTCCAACGGCGCGACCATACATGATGAGAACGGAGAACGCTTATTCCACCTCCCATTGGAACGTGAAACAGCCGCTTCAGTCATGCAATGGCTGGAAGATCAGCATATTTATTATGAAGCTTCAACTCAGATGGGCATCTACGCTGCAATCAGCACTCACGAAACGATGCTCGCTGAGTTGGAACGTGTCCTGGGCTCAAAACCAGGTGAAGATATCGAGCGCATGATTCATTCGATCAAAAAGCACTACGACAAAAAAGACTATCACCGCGTGAATAGCCATCTGGAAATTCCGGCAGAAGCCTGTATCTACAATATAATGGCCTTCTCAATGAATCCGGAAAAAGTTCAGCTCGGACGTGAATACTTCTCCTCCAGAACCGATGTTGCTATGGTTGTATCCTTTGAGCATAACTTCGAAATGCAACACCCAGATGTATCTAAAGGGAATGCCCTGACCAAGCTGGCGGAACATTTGAACATTTCGATGAAAGACACCGCCGCTATCGGAGATAACTTTAATGATGTTTCCATGTTGCAGATGGCTGGGCTCGGGATCGCGATGGGCAATGCCGAGCCAGAAATTCGCGCGTTGGCTAAAACGATCACACTGACCAACGTGGAGCATGGCGTTGCTCACGCGATTCATAGCTTGTTAGAAGGCAAACCTATTGCTCCGGAGGAAACTATTGTTTCGGAAGGTTAATAAAAGCCAATTAAAGATAGTAGCTTTAGTTAAATTAAGAAATAAGCACAGCGGTCTCGTTAACTGAGCCAGCCTGTGCTTGTTTTTTTCCTCCTTTCATTTATCTGCCCGAAAATTCTCCCCTTGTCTCTCCCCAAGTCCGTAATAATGCCTGAAATTATAAATCAATGGATGCCATTGCTTCGGATCAATCTTATTGACATCTGAAATCAAATGAGCATGTGCGTGTACCTTCACCGCCTTCACTTCTACAATCGCCATGAATGGCGTGTGTTCCGGAGTTCGCATATGTTGTGCAACCGCTTCAATCTGAAGCGGACATTCGACTATTTTATCTGGTGCTACCTGAACTGAACGCTCAGATGTCAATCCTGCTACAGAGAATTTATCCTGACAAAATGTATATCCCATATTCCTTTTCACTTCGGGAACAGGGGAACTTCCTGTCGTCCGCCCTAGCGCTTCAACGTTTGGCCACATGGAAGAATCCGGAAGATTAATAACACACTCTGGATGATGACACAAATTCTCATAGGCTTTGCCCTGTGTGCCTATACCTAGCACCAGACAGTCCCCCAGTGCCCAAGATGAGGATAGCGGAGAAAGATTGGTAGATCCATCATTATTTAGAGTGCTCAGAATGATAACAGGTGTGCCATAGTATAGAATACTCGGGTTAATGGCCTGATGTTGATTCGTCTGAGCCCAATCGGTAGTTTGTTTTGTGTTATACTGCTGCTGCATATCGTTACTCACCTTATACCTCTCCTATTCGGATATTGAATTCAAAACCAATTGTAATACAGCATTATTTCAACTATCATCGAAGTATGAATGCATATCCGAATATCACTGTTATTGCCTCACTTATTGCCGATACAAGTCGCTCTATATTTCTCTCCGCTTTGTTGGATGGACGGGCACTACCTGCCGGTGAGCTGGCTTACATGGCTGACGTCAGTCCACAGACCGCAAGTAACCATCTTGCTAAACTTGTAGCAGGAGGACTGTTGGAAGTAGAACAGCAAGGTCGTCATCGGTATTACCGTCTCGCTAGCGAGGAGATTGCGGATCTGATTGAAAAAATGGCCAGTATCGCTCCACCGGTTCAGGTTCGCTCATTGAAGCAATCCAATCAATTGCAGCAGTTAAGTTATGCACGTACCTGTTACGGTCATCTGGCCGGAAAACTTGGGATTTCACTTTGTGAAGCTCTGCTTAAGAGAGGTTATCTGATCGAAGCCAAAGAAATGCAAAGTAAGGATTATATAATCACGGAGAAAGGATCACAGTGGTTTAGCTCATTTGGAATCAAACTTCACTCAAAACCGGGATCACGCCGAGCCGTCGCTCGTAAATGTCTGGATTGGAGCGAGCGCCGTCATCACCTGTCCGGCTTACTTGGTGAACAACTCGTTCACCGATTACTTGAACTGAATTGGATTCGTCAAAAAACAGGAAGTCGTTCTGTTGAAGTGACCGAAGCTGGAAAGTTAGGTTTGTATGAGGTTTTGGATATCTCCCTTGAATTGAAAAGGAATAGGCACTAAAAAATCTAAAAAATCCTCTTCATATGAATGATTGGCACATTCATGTGAAGAGGATTAACTATTTATTCAGAACGGAGAGAGAGGGATACTCTCACTTCGTTCGAGACTGCGATGTATCGCTATCGAAGCTTATGCTCCGACGAACCTTTAGGGTTCTCATCCCTGGCATAGAAGTATAATCAAAACGGAGAGAGAGGGATTCGAACCCTCGCACCGCTTACGCAGTCTAACCCCTTAGCAGAGGGTCCCCTTATAGCCACTTGGGTATCTCTCCAAGAAATGGCTCCCCGAACAGGACTCGAACCTGTGACAACTCGATTAACAGTCGAGTGCTCTACCAACTGAGCTATCAGGGAAAATTAACTTGAATAACATTAATTTATCATGATTAATAATTCAAGTCAACCTGCCGTTGACCACTTTCTGCAGCCGAATAATCAGCGTATAGATTAGATGGTTTGAAGTGTAAGTTTTCCAGAGCATCGACCGCAGCGATAACGCTTCGGGTCTATTTTTCGTTTACGCAAATATTCCATCCCGCAGCTCTTGCACACCAGTTTGTATCGATACGGCAGCGGTTTTCTACCCTTGTCTCCGGGAAGAGACTGACAGAACCGTGAACCGCCCACTTTCTGCAAAAGTGCCTTGAATTCCGGGTCTCTATGCTGGTATCCCCTTCCTCGAATATGCAGATGATAGTGGCATAATTCATGTTTGATAATTTTCTCAACCTCGTCCCTGCCATGCACTTCAAGCTGATGCGGATTTATCTCAATCCGGTGGCTTTTGAGCATATAACGTCCACCCGTTGTCGTCAGACGACGGTTAAATATCGCTTCATGGGTAAACGGAACTCCGAAATGTTCCAGAGAAATCTGCTCAATCCATTGTTGTAATTCCTTATTTTCCATCATTCCCCTCTCTCTCCATCCGCTCGATCACGCTGTTTTCCCCTATAACACTTGAATTTTAACCGTTTCGTAGGCTACACTGTCAAGTAGAATGTATGAGGGGAGATTAATACTCGTTATGCCTACAATGCGCTATGTCATCCTGCAACAGGAGCAGCAATTGCAGTTTGTTGAAATGCCTGCAGATTATGCTTATCAACTCAGTGCCCTTAATCTGCGTCTGCACAAGGAAATTGACAAACTCACGGTAACGGATGTACCCGTTCTGCCATGGGCTATTGCCGAATGTGACAACCTTGACCTGTTAAACGAAAATCTGACGATCATCGGAGGTCTTGACTATATCAACGGCCTTGAAGAACGTTTTGCTGCTTTGCGTGAAAGCAACTATCCTTTGATTTCCCTTCTTACCGAGATTCGGGCACTTCAGGCTCAATTGGAACAATGGTACGAAGAAGAGATGGAATCACTCTGATTCATAAGAAATCACATCTCATAGAACCTGATGTATCACCATTTACTAATCGCTATACTGTAATCCTTCTTCTTGTGATCAGAAATTCCAATACAATACGAAAAGCGCGTCTCCTACTGCAGGGTGATGCGCTTTTTTTCATCCTCGCTTTTTTATGCTCCCTACATATATGATGGTTCCTCACTAAGTATCCGATTCGTTCCGGTTCAACAGGTGATGACCATTTTCGATTGACATGGAGTTATCCCGCACAGTCCAGGCTATAACCACATATGCTAACGTACAGATGAATTATGCAAAAGGAGGAGATTCCTTTGCCTCAATGGCTCTGCAACCAACTCATGCGAGCGTTTCACAAAAAGGATAGTCGTCAAATCAAGTTGCTGAACGAATGCTGGTACTTCTATCGCAACAAACCTGCGAGCGGTTCACAGCGCAACATCGAGAACGAAATTTAAGCCTGTATGCAAACCAAACTAATCCATACCAGTGCGCAACAAAGGATAATACTTAACAGCAAACAGCCTTCCCATTCGGGAAGGCTGTCCCCTTATACGTTTACACGCGTATACTTCGACAGACTTATGCTTTGACATCAGATCATGTCGCCAAAACAATAATTCAAAATTAATTCGCAGATGCAGGTTTCTTCATCGTAAGACCAACACGACCTTTTTTCGTATCCACATTCATCACCCAGACCGTCACATTATCCCCAACGGAGACAACATCCATCGGATGTTTAACGTACCCGTTACTCAATTGGGAGATATGGACAAGCCCATCACTCTTGATACCAATATCAACGAAGGCACCAAAATCGATTACGTTGCGTACCGTTCCTTGCAGTTCCATACCTTCCACCAGATCTTCAATCTTGAGTACATCGGTACGGAAAATTGGCAACGGCATCTCTTCACGAGGGTCACGGCCCGGGCGCTGTAAACTGTCCATAATGTCACGCAGTGTAGGCACTCCGACATTCAGTTTAACAGCCAACTCTTCTGTCTGTTGCTCGGACAAAAGGGCAGACAGTTCTTTGCTTCCGAGTTTGTCCAGCTCGACCTGAAGCTCTTCGAAAAGCTGATCAACCACCTTATACGATTCAGGGTGAATTGGTGTACGATCCAGCGGATTCTCCCCTTCCGAGATACGCATAAAGCCCACGCATTGTTCATACGTTTTGGCGCCCAGACGTGGTACTTTCTGCAGCTGGCGACGGCTCGTAAAACGACCGTTCTCTTCACGGTATTTAACAATGTTTTTGGCAATGGTTGCATTAACGCCCGCAACATAAGACAGTAAGGAAGGCGAAGCCGTGTTGACATCTACGCCAACATGGTTAACTGCCGATTCTACGACGGCTTTCAGACTCTCTTCCAAAACCTTTTGGGATACGTCATGCTGATATTGACCAACACCGATTGCTTTTGGATCAATCTTTACGAGTTCAGCCAGCGGGTCTTGTACCCGGCGAGCAATAGAAGCCGCGCTACGCTCGGCAACATCCAGATCCGGGAACTCTTCTTGAGCAAGCTTGGAAGCAGAGTACACACTCGCTCCAGCCTCGTTCACAATCAGGTAAACGAGGCTCTCGTCACCATTTTCCTGAATGATCTCGGCTACAAACTGCTCCGTCTCGCGTGATCCAGTTCCGTTACCGATAACGATCAATCCTATATCGTACTGCTTGATCATCCGGTGGAATACTTCTGCTGCTTCACGCTTCTTGTTATGTGGAGGTGTCGGATAAGTTACGGCTACTTCGAGCAACTTCCCTGTATCATCGACAACGGCCAGTTTACAGCCTGTCCGGTATGCTGGATCGACACCCAGTACACGTTTGCCATGTATCGGAGGCTGTAACAGCAGATTACGAAGATTCGCGGAGAATACCGAAATCGCCTGATTTTCCCCTTTTTCCGTCAACTCGGCACGCACTTCACGTTCAATGGACGGAGCAATCAATCGTTTGTACGCATCTTCAATAACGGAACGCAAAATCTCTTGCACCACAGAAGCGCCTCGGATAATCTGCCCTTCCATATGACGATGAGCCGGTTCGGATTGAACATCAAGACCAACCTTGAGAATGCCTTCGCGTTCACCGCGATTAATCGCAAGAATGCGGTGCGGCGGCATCTTTTTGGCAAGTTCGCGATAACTGTAATAATTCTCGTATACCGACTCCTGCTCGGTATCCTTGGCTTCTGAAGTCAGCATCCCGTGATCCAGGGTATATCTGCGAATCCAGGCACGAATAGCCGCATCATCGGCAATATTTTCAGCGAGAATATCCTTTGCTCCTTGAAGAGCCGACTCTGCATCTTCTACCCCGAGTTCTGCATTAATATACCGCGCAGCCTCCTGAAGTGCATCTCCTTGTTTCGGCTGTTGCCAGATCCATACAGCGAGCGGCTCCAGTCCTTTTTCCTTGGCAACACTAGCACGTGTCTTCCGTTTCTGACGATAAGGACGGTACAGGTCCTCTACTTCCTGCAACTTGACAGCTTGCGTAATGGATTTCTGTAACTCTTTGGTCAACTTGCCCTGTTCCTCTATAATACGGATAACTTCCAGTTTACGGTCTTCCAGATTGCGCAAATACACCAGGCGTTCTTCAATCTGCCGCAGTTGGTTCTCATCCAGTTCTCCAGTCATTTCTTTACGGTAGCGGGCGATAAATGGAATCGTATTGCCTTCGTCCAGAAGCTCCGATGTGGTGCGAATCTGCTTCAAGGACAGTGACAGTTCCTTGGCTACCTGTTTGATGATTCGTTCTTGGCGTTCCGCCTTTAGTGTTTCTTCATTGGGTTCCAGAACCGTTTCCTGTTCAGACAAATAAATCCCTCTTTCCTTCCTGAATTGTTCATGATACTCATTTCAGGGCAGCTGTGCTGCATAATAACAGTATGGTCGATCATCCGAAGTTGATCTCAAGCTTTTCAAGCTCTAAATAACACTCTTCTCTATATTATCACAAAATCACGTTGAGATTTCTATCATTCCTATGGCACGTCTGTCATTTGCGTTATTGCACTCCTAAACATCCTTCCCCGTTGAACGAAAAAAAAGACCGAGAACGTCATCATGACATCCTCGGGTCTTCTTCAAAAATAATTTAATCCAATTCATCTAAATAAGTTGAAATTTTCTTTTACACGTTAACGGAGAGGACAGAAAAAACCTGGAATAGCGAAGCGTTCGCCTTTATCACCGGATTTTCCCTTTTGGAAAAAGGGAATCAAAAAAATCTGGGGATAACAGCGAATGGAAGGTTATTCTGTCATCGGAGTGGACTGTGTAAAATCTCTAGTTAAACTTATTTAGACCCGCTCAAACCGGAACATTTCGCTCAGGTAGTCTCCCGACTCACTACCCACAGCAATACCGCCATACATCAAAGCATCGCCTGTAAACGTCTCTGAGCCGCCTTTCAGGCGATAATCCTCATTTGGATCAAGCCCTTTCAGCTTCAGGCGCTGAAGTGGTGCATTCGGTTCAGAAAGTACACGGAAGTAGAATACAATTACTTCACTGCCATCTGGTGCAATGAACATCCATGCCGTTTCATTGCCTTCAAACGGACTGAGCAGGCGGCGGAAAGTACCGTATTGTACGGTACTGCGGATTTCCTTGTATAGTTCGACCTGTGCTTTTACAATGGCATTCTCTTCGTCTGTAAACTTCGTCAAATCCAGCTCGTATCCGAAGTTGCCCGACATGGCAACATGACCGCGAATCTCCAGAGAAGTGATGCGATTCACCTGATGATTTGGCACGGCCGAAATGTGTGAACCCATGGAACTTACAGGATATACAAGGCTTGTACCGTATTGAATCCGCAAACGGGAGATCGCATCCGTGTTGTCGCTGGTCCATGCCTGAGGCATGTAATACAACATTCCCGGATCAAAACGTCCGCCGCCACCAGAGCAGCTTTCGAACAAAATATGCGGGAAGGAGGTAACGATGTGCTCCATCACTTCGTACAGTCCGAGCATATAACGGTGTGCCGTTTCGCGCTGTCTGTCCGCCGGGAGCAATGCAGAGCCGACCTCTGTCATGTTCCGGTTCATGTCCCACTTCACATAAGTGATCGGTGCAGAACTCAGAATGTCAGACAACATCCGAACAATCTCGTCACGAACATCCTGACGGGAGAAGTCCAGCACAAGTTGCTGTCTTCCTTCGGTACGGCGACGATCCGGCACATGCAGACACCAGTCCGGATGCTTACGATACAGTTCACTGTCCGGGGAGATCATCTCTGGCTCGAACCACAGCCCGAACTGCATGTCCAGATCTGTGACACGGTTAGCCAAGTCATCCAATCCTTGCGGAAGCTTGTTTTTGTCCACAATCCAGTCGCCCAGGGATGAATTATCGCTGTCCCGATGACCGAACCAGCCGTCATCAAGCACAAACAGCTCAATGCCCAGCTTCTGTCCTGCACGTGCGATCTGCTCAATCTTGTCGGCATTAAAGCCGAAATACGTTGCTTCCCAGTTGTTCACCAGCACAGGACGCTCCGCATTGCGGAATTGTCCACGTGCCAGACGTTCCCGGTACAACTCATGGTAGGATTGGGACATTCCATCCAGACCCGTAGCCGAGTAAACCATGACAGTCTCAGGTGTCTGGAACGACTCCTGCGGTTCAAGCTTCCAGCTGAACTCAAACGGATTGATACCAACAGATACACGAGTGGTATAGAACTGATCCACTTCTGCCTGTGCAGTAAAGCTGCCGCTATATACTAAACTGAATCCATACACTTCGCCTTGATCTTCATCTGTTCCCGGTGTCATCAGGGCAATGAACGGATTTTGCTGGTGACTGCTGGAGCCACGGCGGCTCTCAATCCCTTGCAATCCGGAAGCAAGCGGACGACGAACGATGTCACGTTCACGAGTCCAGGCACCTGAGAGTTGCAGCAATTCGTAATCTGCATGTGGCAGGTCTACAGAAGAGCTGAGTGCTCGCAGAACATTCACTACGTTAGCGCTCTCATTCACGATACGCATTGAGCGGGTAATGGCATTAAAGGCAGTAAACGCGGTATACGTTAACTCGATTTTCACACCTGACACCTGATCTTGCATTTCAATAATGAGCGTATCCGCTTCATCCTCGGATTCTACATACGTTGCCGGGAGTCCCGTTAACGCCTCTTTCCCCTTGACCAAACGATGGCCTTTATACGTAAACTCGGATACCGTTGAACCATTCTCTAGTTCCAGCTGAATCACCGGGTTGCGGAAATCACTTGTGCCATAGACCGGCAACTCTACTGGTAGAGTGTCGAACGAAATGGTACGATCCTCGGGCACCGGGTTAGGACTAAAGGATGCTCTTTCCGTCCGAACATGAAGCCAGCTCAGATCGGTATCACGCAGTTTTTTGCCATAATACAAATGCACCAAATATCCCGAAGGCAGTACCTGAAATACGTAGCTCGCCTCGCGGGTCTGTAAATGAAACTGAAGTTTCTCCTGATTGATGTAAATGCTCATATGTCTCCTCCATCTATCTATATAGGTCTTTCGGGTAAACGGTTTCTCAGGTTCCATTATAACGAAAAGATCATCATTGTTCTACGCTTTCACCAAGTCTTAACCAAAAGAGCGCACAACACCCATAAAGGTATCGTACGCTCTTAAGGTAACATTCTGAAATTGTGTGTTCCCTTCCAGGAACATCCGTTGTCAACGGACAGGTACATTAACGGATAAAATACCGTTCTGCCACCCTAAAAATCAATTAAACCCAGGCTGATCTGCAAGGCCTCGTTGACCAATTTCATGGTCTCCTCGTCCAAATGCGTAATCTTGTCGGTCAGCCTCTGCTTATCGATCGTCCGAATCTGTTCGAGCAAAATCACCGAGTCCCGGTCAAAGCCATGCGCCGCTGCATCAATCTCGACATGTGTTGGCAGCTTTGCCTTCTGAATCTGGGCGGTAATAGCCGCCACGATACAGGTTGGACTGAACCGGTTGCCGATATCGTTCTGGATGACCAGAACCGGCCTGACGCCACCTTGCTCAGAACCGACAACGGGAGAAAGATCCGCAAAAAAAACGTCACCACGTTTTACGATCACTGTCTACACCCCGCTAACTAAGCGGTCCAGAGTGCTGTCCGCATCTTCCTCCGCGTGAAAGGCTTCGGATGCCATGGTCAGGTTGATTTTCGCCATCTCCATGTACCCTCGCTGCATTGATTCACGGATATAACGTTTCTTCCGTTCAGTCAAGTACAGCTTCATTGCTTGCCTAATCAATTCGCTGCGGTTGGAATTCTCCAGCGCTACGATGCCATCCACTTCCTGCAAAAGATAATCAGGCAAACTGATCATAATCCGCTTGGTGTTCTGCAAGTTGGCCACCTTTCTTCCACCCCCACAAACCTTTCGCCATTGTGAACCAGTATTACGCTTTTCCAGAACTTTTATACAAAGGAATATATATGCCCCGCGTATATCAAGTATGCTGTACTCCATTATAAACACGGGAATCATTATTCGTACAGACTAAACATCGCATTTCGGGATTTAATTCCTGACATCGTACATATTTCGAGATGCTGCGACAGTATTCCTTCTGTTCTGAAAAAAACTTTGCTGGTAATCGTGTCCAATTTGCGAATTACGTTGTCAAAAGGGGATTGATTCTGGCGACTACCTCTCCTCCCCGGGTATAGACCCGAGGAATGCGATGAGCCATCATGCAGATCACTTCATAGTGAATCGTACCGAGCTGGTCTGCCACCTCACTAGCGGTAATTACACCGCCGGACTGGTGGCCGATGAGAACAACCTCTTCGCCGGCTTGAATTGCTTCCGCTTCTTCTGCGAAAGATTGTAGCGACACCATGCACTGATCCATGCAGATCGTACCGACGACAGGAACGCGGCGGCCACGTACAAGCACCTGCGCTTTGCCTGTCAGCATTCTTGAGAATCCGTCTGCATAGCCGATAGGCAAGGTCGCTATTCGTTCATTTTCCTGTGTAAAATAACGGGTTCCGTAACTGACCCCCCAATGGGGCGGCAGAGTTTTGACCAGAACCGCTTTTGTCTTCAGTGTCAATACCGGGAGCAGCTTCACTACTTGATGATTCACCTCTGCTGAAGGATACAGTCCATACAGACTGATGCCCACACGCACCATATCATAAGATAATTCAGGTGTATCAATAGCAGCCGCACTGTTCGCCGTATGTATAATCGGGATGACACATCCCTGATCCCGGAGCGTCTCTGCGACGCTCTGGAACCGTCGATACTGTTCCAGTGTATAGTTCTTGTCTTGTTCATCTGCTTTAGCATAGTGAGTAAACATGCCTTCAAGCATCACCTGATCAAGTGAGGACACCTCTTGTATAAAGTCAATGGCCTCATTGCCAGGCAACAAGCCCAGTCTGCCCATGCCACTGTCAATTTTGATGTGAACTTTCAAACGATTCACAAATGTGTCTCGCTTCACCTGTTTAATAGCCTCAAGCACTTCTCTGCTAAACAAGGTGATCGTCACATCATGCTGCCAAGCTACAGCGACTCCTTCAGGCGGTGTATACCCTAATACCAGAATCGGACTTGTGATGCCGTGCAGACGCAGTTCAAGAGCTTCGTCAAGAAACGCTACACTTAAATAGTCCACACCCAGTCGTTGCAATTCCCGGGCCGTTTCCACCGCGCCGTGTCCATAGGCATTAGCCTTTACACAAGCGAGGAATCTCGTACTCTGAGGCAGAGCCTCACGAAAAGCCGCCACGTTGCTACGCAGATGATCCAAATTAATCTCCGCCTGGGTCGGCCGATATTGTCCTTGCACGTTAAGTCACCTTCTCTAATCTTGTTAATCCGGCTCACGTCAGACTCCATCGTAATGCTCCAGCATGTCACTGTCAAATGAACGAAAGTTTTACCTCTCAGATCTTATGCTGCAAGAGTCT
This sequence comes from Paenibacillus sp. 2TAF8, assembly GCF_052114825.1. NCBI lineage: Bacteria > Bacillati > Bacillota > Bacilli > Caryophanales > Paenibacillaceae > Paenibacillus > Paenibacillus sp. 2TAF8. The sequence continues at coordinate 374,717 of NZ_JBFRFN010000006.1, read as the reverse complement.
GCAGAGTACCACAATCAAGTACAGAAGAAGGAGAAATAAGCGATATTATTCAGCTCCTCTCGTCAAATACGAATGACCTTCTTATGACTGGGTATAACCTGCTCACACCGACTTATTACCCGGTTCACTCCGCATAGAAGCGTTTTTTTCTTTTTTGGCTGAACTCGACACTATCTTCTGTACTATAAAAATAAATAAAGCACCGGAGAAATGAATTCTCCGATGCTCTATAGCATTCCTTGGGATAAGACCGCTATGCGTTCTCGCTTTATTTACCTGACTCTTCCTGCATGGAGGTGGCTATACGTACCATTTCATTCTCAGGCAGATCCGCGCTTGTAATCCGGTATTCCACGCCATCCGAAGTCCAGGTCAGCGTCTGTAAAGCATCTCCGCTGATCATCCCAGCTGTAAATCCTAGATCAACAAGACGTGAAGGCGCAAGGGATACAGCCCGATCCTGAGGTCTTGCTTCAAATATGGTGTAATTATATGTCCCCTCATAACGAAGCAGGACGGAATAATCCCCGGCTTCCTCCAAAATCTGATCATCCTTCAACTTGACGCCTTCCGGTGCATATGTCGGCTGAATGACACCAAAGCTGCCTGATTCTTTTGGCTCGGCCAAGGTAGGCTCCTCGCTACCCTGCTCACTTGCTGCTCCTTCTGACCCTTGCTGATTTGCGCCCTCACTTACACCGGTCTGTCCATCAACAGCCCCCTCGGTTCCCTCGGAGCCTGGCGCAGCCTGAGGATTGGCAGGTTGCTGTGCTCCTGCATCATCCGTTTTCTCCGCTGGAGCCACACCTGCATCCGTGCCTGTCTTATTTCCTTCTTCGGTTGCAGCCGTCATGTTCCGCTGCATGTCAAAGGCGTCTTTTCCAAATTCAGCTCCGAATTTGAAACTGTCAAACTTCACGTCCACCACCACATTGGCATTGGAGTCGGATACCTCCACTTGTTTGGGCGCGTAATCACTCTTGTTCAGCCAGATTTTCTGTCTTACAAGAGCATGTGTATTGTAGTTGGCTGCAACATCAAACACATAGGTTTCCTTTTCATCTGCAAACTGACGGGTCGTATCCCCTGTAATGCTTCGAATTAACGTTTCATACAAGTAAACCTGACCCTGATTATCTGGCCAGTCACTTTGGAAACGGAAGCTTTTATTCTGACTCGGCGTGAGTACAAACACACCTTCATCATTACGAAGTACGATTTGCGTAACATCTTTCTTGGCATTTGTTAATGCAATACGGTAATACGAAGGCTTCTGATGCCATACCTCGACCTTGTACTGCTGCGGCGTTTCTCCGGTATGCAGCGTCATGACACCTGCTCCTTGGTAACTTTCCATCTCTCCAACGACTTCGTTCAGATCTTTGACCACAGCTGCCGCATCCTTCTTCCCGCAGGCGGCAAGTAAGGCCGATAAGACCAATACCATGGCAAGCATCCATGATATTCGGCGCATGACATCATCCCCTTTAGCACATGTTTTCACTTCAGGATTTTGCGTACAGCAGAACCCCTACTTGATTAGTACATGTTATGAGGGACTTGTTCGATATATGCGGACTAGTTTGACAAGCAATGCTCTAAGCTGTGAAAACATATTGCCCTAAAAGACCGAGAAGCAGATCAGTCTCAAGGAGGATGAATGCAAAATCCAAAAAAGAGATAATGAATCAAATGGAAAGATCAGGATGGAGGAGATTTATATGACAACTAAAACGACGACTGAATCTGCACCCACAGTCACATCACTTCAGACAAAGCTTGAAGGATTGGAGGACTTTGTAACCAAACAACTCGAACAATGGAAAGGTGTTGGCGCAGCGGTCGCGGTTGTTCATAAGGATCAGGTCATCTGGAGTAAAGGGTATGGCTATCGTGACTTGGAGGCAGGACTTGCGGTCACTCCAGACACGTTATTCGCCATTGGCTCCAGTACCAAGGCCTTTACCGCGACGGTAGCAGCACAGCTTGTAGATGAGGGACTACTCGACTGGGATCAACCGGTCAAAACTTATTTGCAGGATTTCCAGATGTTCGATCCGGTTGCTACAGAGCGTCTCACTATGAGGGATATGTTATGTCACCGTTCAGGTCTGCCAAGACACGAATTGGTCTGGTACAATTCCACTCGTTCTAGAGAAGAACTAGTGCACAGCCTGCGCTACCTTGAACCAAACCAGAACTTCCGCAGTAAATGGCAGTATCAAAACCTGATGTACATGACTGCCGGTTATCTCATAGGTCATCTCAAAGGTGCTTCGTGGGAACAGGTACTTTATGACAAGTTGCTCAGCCCGCTCGGGATGAATTCCAGCCTCTTTACTGTCGAGGAGATGCAGCAGCAAACGGACTTCGCCATGCCTTACATGGAGCGGGACGGACACAACGTGAAAATACCTTTTCGCATCATTGATGTCATTGGCCCTGCTGGCTCCATCAACAGCAACCTGACAGATATGACGGCATGGCTCCAGTTCCAGATACAGCAAGGCAAATGGCAGGACAAAGCGCTTGTCTCCACAGAACAGATGGCCGAAACTCATCGTCCGCAGATGGTCTCTGATTCTCTATTTCACAGCAAAGAACTGCCTATCAGTACATACGGTCTCGGCTGGATGATAGAGCCTTACCGGGGACACGCCATGATTCATCATGGCGGGGGTATCGACGGCTTCGCTTCACAAGTAGCCTTTTTACCGGATGAAGAGATCGGGATCGTTGTATTAAGCAACACCAATGGAAGTGTTATTCCGTATACTGTTGCCTTCTATATCATGGACTGTCTGCTCGGGCTGGAGCCTACAGACTGGACCTCCACCATTTTGAGACTTATGGGTCAGGGAGAACAAGACGGACAGCAGGAAGCACAGGTAGAGGAAGAAACAAAGCCCGAAGAGACCGCAACCGCCCTTCCCATGGATATTCCAGTCTCTACTTATACTGGAATTTACCAACACCCTGGTTATGGTGAACTGCTCGTGCATGAGACGGATCAAGGGTTGCAGACAAGATTGAATAACATTGACATGCCTATGCAGTACGTTGGCAAGCATACGTTCTCTGTCTCACTGCTCCTGTTTGGCTTGCACATGGATTTTACATTTGAAGTAAGCGAGGATCAGCTTGCAGCTTCGGTCTCCGCACCATTGGTGCCTGATGCCAATGCCAATGCAATTGTTTTTACCAGAATTTCGTAATCCTCAAGATTGCCCAACGAGATTAGCAAACGAGAAATATAAATAGATTACAACGTTTAAAGGAGCCTTTTGAAGGCTCCTTTTTTCATGCTTGATCAAGCTGTACGTAATCATAAAAGTAAATTATCATATTCATTTTGTATATTATACTTTACATTTAGTCGATTATCATATACATTGTATTCATGGAGGTGAGTACGTGGAAGAATTACACAATCACGTTCGGGAGTTACGAGCCAGAGACCGATTGTCTCAGGCAGAGCTGGCGAAGCTCATCGGAGCATCAAGGCAAACCATTGCTCTGATTGAACGCGGAGATTATTCTCCCTCGGTCGTTCTGGCATTAAAAATAGCCCATGTGTTCGGCGAATCTGTTGAAAAAATATTTGAATTGAAAGGTGGAAATATAGATGAATCAAACCGCTAATACCTCATCCAAAAAAAGAAGAATGCGCCTTCCGCTCTATGCCGCTGGCGGTGCTGTTGTCGGATTTATTTCCTCAGCCGCAATCACCCAGCTTCCCACTGACCTGAACTGGACGCTGTCCGTTTATTATGATTATGACCTGCTGTTTGCTCTTATCGCACTGGTGGTGCTCGTTACGATGATCTGGAATAGCATCAGTCTGGCCCGTACGCCTTCTGTCCGTCCCGCGGAAGATGATGATGCAGCTGACATGGAAGACCACCACTCCTTGATGTCTCCTGCCGAACGTTCGCTGGGAAATGCCATGATGCTCAGTTCGTTCGGTGTCATTGCTTCATTCGCATGGGTCGCTCTTGCCTTGTCGTTATACGCGTCGAGCAGAGACCTACCCCAGTCTTCGAATCTGTTTACGCTTGGTAATTTGATCGCCGCTTGCATCGCTGTAATCATCGTTGTTGTCCTGCAAAGCGTGACGATCAAACGTTACAATCGCTACTTCCCTGATCGCGCTCTGGACTTAAACTCCCGCAACATGAAAAAAGATCACTTTGAAAAGCTGGATGAAGGCGAGAAATGGATTGTGTATCGCGCAGCCTACCGCTCGTTTCAGATGATGAACCTCCTGCTTGGCGTTGGCATGGCCGTTTCGGTGTTATATTCCATATTGTATAACTTTGCTGCCTTCCCCATTGTTCTGCTGTCTGTCATCTGGATGATCAACCTCGGCGTTTATTTTCGTGAAACTTATCGTGCTCAGAAGCAGTAATACACAGTGAACTATCTACTTTGGTAAAAATATCAAAAGGAGTGATGATGTGCATTTATTCAATCGAAATACCCGGTCCAAATGGAGCGCTCTGACCAGCGCATGTATGGCACTTGTTCTTTCTCTCAGCCTCTGGGCTCCGCAGGTTCAGGCTCAGACAGGGGCAACAGCCCCTGACTCTGACGGCTCGAAGAAGCCTGTAACACTGAATGCCGAATCGGCTAATGCTTTTCTGGATAAGTTCTTCGCCTCAGCTGAAACCAAACCACATTACGTTGGTGCATCCGTCGTTGTTGTGAAGGATGGTCAAGTTATTGCTGAAAAAGGATACGGCCATTCCGATCTGGACCAAAAAACACCTGTAGATCCGAAGAACACCGCTTTTCGTGTCGCCTCTGTCTCCAAAACCTTCACAGCCGCTGCGGTTATGCAGCTTGTAGAGCAAGGCAAGGTCGACCTGAAGGCTGATTTTCAGACCTATGTGAAGGGTTTGCACTTCGAGAATCCATTCGATGCGCCAGTAACCGTAGAACATCTGTTGACACACACCACCGGGTTCGAAATCCGTGATCCACAGCCAGAAGACATCCACACAGACCAAGGCAAGTACATAACGATGGAGGATTACGCCGAGAAGCACATGCCTCCTGTTGTGCGAAAGCCTGGTAGCGCCTACATGTACGATAACTTCTCGTTTTTGCTACTCGGCATGATCGTGGAAAATGTCAGCGGCGAGCCGTTTGAGACGTATATGCAGGAACATATCTTTAAACCGCTAGGCATGAACAATAGCAGCTTTATGCTCAATGAACAATTCAAAAAGCAACTGGCCACAGGTTATGATGCAGCACACAAACCGGTTGACATGTATTACCTTAATCCAACACCAATGCCTCAAGGCGGCATGTTGTCTACTGCCGAAGACATCGGTAAGTTCATGATTGCCTTCCTGAATGACGGCAAGAAAGACAACCAGCAGATTCTCCAACCCGCGACCGTAAAAAGCATGGAGCAGTATCGCTCTTCCATCCATCCATTATTGCCGGATAGCACTTACGGATTCGAAGCTCCATTTCAGCTTCCTGGGGCAGGAAGCAGTTCCAAAGTAATTACCAAAGCAGGCGACCTGTCAGGTTACAGCTCTTATCTATTTTTTATTCCTGAGCAAAATACAGGTGTTTTCCTGACCTATAATCAGAATGGTGCTCTTCGTAATCTGCTCTACCAAGCCTTTATTCAGGAATTCTTCCCGCAGTATGCTAAACCGGTACAATTTAAAGAATATACACCACAATCTGCAGAAGAATTGCAACGTTTCAACGGTTTTTATGCTGACCTTCGGATCAGTGCACTCATAAGTAAACTGCAGACTGACGAAGAAACGTCCAGTCAATTGAGCATTATTGATCCGTATTTGGGTGAACGTAAGCTGATTCAAGTGGAAGACAATCTGTTCACGGATGAATTAACAGGACAGTTCACAGCCTTCAAAACCTACGAAGATGGAACAACCTACATGAGAGAGCCGTATCTTAACCCATTCGGATATGCCAAAAAAGGGCAAAAAGCGGCGGGCTTCCTGGATGTTCAGAAGAGCAATCCTTATGCCCAAGCGATCCATAGTTTGCAATCGCTTGGATATTTCGAAAACGAAGCTAACCAGTCTTTCAAGCCTAAAACGACTGTAACTCGTGCGGAATTTATTGAGGATATTCTTAAATTAAGTGGACTCAAGCCTAGCAAAACACCAGCACCTATAGACACCGACTGGGCTGACCATGCCTCAGCTGGCTATATCCAGCTTGCTTATGAAATGGGTATGATCACAGGTGCGGACGAGAAACAGTTTAAACCCGATCAAGCTATTGTTCGGCAAGAAGCAGCAGTTATGATATGGAGAGTATTTCAGCTACAGTATCCAACCGAACTGTTTAAGGACGTTAAGCTTGCAGGCCATACCGATGCTTGGGCTGTGCCTGCGGTGCAAATGATGGTGAAGCTGGGTATCTACGGCCCTGAAGTCAAAATGCTGGAGGACAATGCTGCAGATTACCTCTCACGCAAACCTCTCATTCGTCAGGAACACGCTGCTATCATGTATGCGTTAATCACACAGCCGACCGATCGCATTGTCGCTGAATTGATGGCTGCACAGCAGCCAGAGCAATCACAGCAACCGGAGCAACCAGAGCAACCAGAGCAGGCAGAGCAGGCAGAAACTGAGGAGATCACTAAAGACGCCTCGACGCCAGCGAGCAAACCTGAGATTGCCCCTAATCAAGCGACAGAAAGTGCTCCTCCAGCAACATCCGTTCAATAATTATGCTATACAAGTAAACGACAAAAAGGCTTGTTCGAAAGGATTTCTCCTTCACGAACAAGCCTTTTAAGTTATGCAATTAACGAGGATACATGTGTGTTTCCGTTACGCTGATCAAACTTGGCTGCGGTAGCCCGGGCATACTCTTCAAAATAATCTGCAAGTTTGAGCAAATCTCCTGGCTCTCCCTCATACGGGAAGGAAGCTGGCAGACGCAGGCGATAGCCTTCGGAGTCTTTTTCTTCAGTCCAGCGCCGCAATAACGAAGCTGCCTTCGCATAATACATCATTTTGGCATGCGCATCTTCATGATCGGCTGCAAGCACCAGTGTTTCTTCGAGGATATCAATCCCTTTAGCAGGATTCGTAAGCGTGAGATACTCCATCTGCTCTGAAAAACTCTGCACGAAATCATTTTCACCTTTGATCAAACGATATCCTTTAACCTGATGTTTATCTGCCTCATCCTTCCGTCCAAGACGATACAGCGGCATCAGAACTTCGGACAAGGTCAGATGTGGGATCTCCGCACAGCTCATGCGTCCTTTGAGAATCGGCTTGGCCACTTCCAGCACCTTCTCATCGTCTCCTTTTAACATAAAATAACGCATGATCTCATCCTGCTCACACGCCTCGCAGTCACTCATGAAGTCGCGGTCTAACATTCTGAACTTGTCATAACTACGTCCGGCTTCCTCCAATTCTCCAAAATCCATAAAGATGCGGAAACGGTAATACCAATAAGAACGCTCACTGTAGCCATAGGACTTGAAACGCGCTCCGAAATCCTCCAGCAACTCCATGATCTTCTCACGGGAAATTTCCGGGAAATCGGGCATTTTGCCGAGAATCCATTTGTACGACCACAATAACGTTTCTTCATCATACAGCTCTGGCTGCTGATCGAACTTGCCTAGTTGCCAGGAAAAAGCGATCAAAGCTTTCATCGGATACCCGCAGAAGGTGGCAACATCCACAATCTCTGAGCGTGCTTCGTACGCCTCCTCAACCATCCCATTGACATCAGCCACCCGCGCTGCTTCCTCCAAAAAACCGAGCTTTGCGGAACCATTTGGCAGCTGATAGGCCTCTTCCATCAAATCTTCAAAATCCATCTCTGTCTTCATCAGGCATCTCCCTCATGATTCGTATTTGCGCGTAAACCCCAATCAATAAACCGAACAATTCCCTGGTTCAACACTTCGAGTTCCTGCTTGTTCATGGCGTAATGTCCCATCATTAGTGCGTTAACATATAACATTTCAATAGCAATCGGTGTCATCTGATTATCTGGTGAAGTCAACACCCGTTTAATGATGGGATTGTTCACATTCAGATACAACGTCGAGTACCCTGCCGAATTAATACCTGACGACAACGAACCCAGAACAGAGGAAAATAAGTCTGTGCTCTCCTCGCTGGCTTTTTCCAGTGCACGTAGCGTGGATGATTCCTGAGATAGGGTAAACAACACCGGCAAGTCAGCGGGCTTGAATCCTTTCACTTCTGCACGGCAGCGGAAACGTTGTAAGGCCGAATCTGCCAGACGTAGCGCATCATAGTACTGGTTACGTTCAGCCGGTGCAACATCCGTGAATGTCATCGATACTTCATCTGGCTCAATTCGCTCAGTCTCTACATTATTCATTATGACAGGCAGCATCGCCATCAGTTCTTTATCGTAAATGTAACCAGCGTTGACGACCAGCATCGACTGTGCTGAAGCCACATGGTGAATCTGCCGGTATTCATCAATGGATCCGGTGTAATACAGTGTCTCCCCTTCATCAATTAGCTCACCCAGCTCCCGATGTCCTCTCGTAGTCTCGAAGGGCAACCAGCGGTGAATCATCGCGTAGAACTCCTGGTCTTGTACAGCCAGTGCCTTCATCGAAAGGGCATGCAGACGAATCAACTTCTGCAGTCGTTCGGTCTGCTGCTCAGCCATCTCGGCCAGTCCCATCCGCAGGGCGTCTCCAAGCTCGGAGCGCACTTCTTCCAGCTTTTCATTTTCATAAAAATGCTCTCTTGAAGCTGTCGGCTGTAGTTCATCGGTCCAGATCAGACATTTCACAAAGAAGGCCCACTCTGGCAAAATGTTCTCGGCTTTCTCCGAAATCAGCATGCGCTTCAGGTACACCCGATGAGAACGCTTGGCATTCAGATTCACCGCATGTGGCAGTACGTACGCAATACCTCCCGTGCGCCCCGAAGCCGTTGTCAGCGGAATGAAATCCTGGAACTTCTCCCCCAGCAGACGTTCACCAAAAGCAAGCACTTCCGCACGACAGGAACGAGCAAGCTCTGGACGTGTTAGCCAGATCGGAGAATCCTGATTGACGACAGACTGCACCCCGTCATGAATCAGCGTGACCGGATAAGGCAATAACGCACCATAATAAAATAAAGCTTCTTTCACATACTCCGCTTCAAAGTAGTGAGCCGCTTCCGGCGTACAACGCAGATATACTTTCGTTCCGGGAGACAATTGCGTGTCCAGCTGTCTAATCGTATATGTACCATCCGGCTTACCTCTCCATTCCATAGAAGGCCCGCCCTTAACCGATTGAGTCAGCATGACAATCTCATGACTCACCATGAAACAGCTGAGCAGACCAATCCCGAAACGCCCAATAAATGATGTCTCGCCATCCAGCAACGCCTGTTGACCACGTTTTGAAGATTGTCCAATCATAGCCAAAAACTCATGGATGTCCGCTTCGGTCAAGCCAACGCCGTTGTCCTCCACCATCATCGTCAATTGATCTCCGGTTCCTGTCAGCTCGATTCGTGCTTCTCCCTGATATCCCGGCTCCACTTCCTTGCGTGCCGTGATCGCATCTGTCGCATTCTGCATAAGTTCCCGCAGGAATACTTTCGGACTGCTATATAGATGATTCGATAAAATCTGGATCATTCCGCTCAGGTTCACCTGAAAGCGATATTCGTTTGGTGTACTCATGAATCACTTCACCTTTCCTCTGGGTCTAAGCACAATCGTCTGGCAGCATTACTGCATCCAAACTGGATTTACGGATGTGTTAGACGAATTCATTATGTATATCTCGGCCTATACTCTATTACTCCATTTTCCATAACATTGAAACGGCCACAATATCCTTCTTTTTAAGGATACCTTGTACAGCTTGCCAAAAAAACAAACCTTAGACCCGATTTGTTGAAATTTCCCGGGGAATTATGCACTATGCTCTCGGGACTATTGAAGCAAAGATATATTTCTTTAGTCTTACATTGAACGATCTGACAACACTGTACGTATAATCATCAAACTAAAAAAACGGACGGTGATTCTACATGATTGTAGTACGGGATATCAATAAAAATTTCGGAGAGCAGCACGCGTTGCAGGATGTCAGCTTCACAATTCAACAAGGCAGCATAACCGGACTCATTGGCCCAAACGGCTCGGGTAAAACAACCCTCATTCGTATCATGAACGGAGTTCTGGGCGCAAACAGCGGACAGGTTACCATACAAGGCATGGATACGTCACGCGAAACGGAAAAGGTACTGGCGATCTGCGGCACACTGACCGAACAAAGCGGTTTGTACGAAAATATGAGTGGGCGGGATAATTTACTCTTTTTCGCTGATGCCTTTGGTCTAAATCATGTAAATGAACGCATTGACGAGTTGGTGCAGCTACTTGAGATTCAGGATTACCAGCATCGCAAAGTTGGTACCTATAGCACAGGTATGAAAAAACGTTTGGGTCTTGCACGGGTACTGTTGCACCGTCCTTCGATTCTGTTTCTGGATGAGCCAACCAATGGTCTTGATCCTGACGGAATCCAGATGGTGCTTCGCATCATTCGTCAATTAAATACGGATCTGAACTTGACGATCCTCATATCTTCACACGTGCTTACTCAGCTTTCGGCCGTATGTGATCATTATATTTTCATGGAAAAGGGTCGTGTTGTGGAGAAAGGGACTGAACAGGAGATCATTCAACGTTATCAATCTGCGCCGCGCCTTGAGATTGAAGCAAACATGCCAAACGGTTGGGAGACAAGGACCTATTCGCCTGAGACGGTTACCGCGCATACAGCAACGTTCCAATTATCATCTCGTGAGCACATTCCGTTGCTGCTTCGGCAGTTAACCGAACGTGGTCAGGTTTATCAGGCACGCATTGAAGGCAATGATCTGGAAAGCATCTATTTTGCGATAAGGGAGGCGACTGCACATGAATAATCGTCAAGCGATACGTGCACTCATTCGTAAAGATATCCGTTCGGTCACATCCAGCGTGCAGCTATGGCTACCTATGCTGATTGTACCGTTAATCATCGGAATTATTGTTCCGTCCGCAATGATATGGGCAGCATCCCGAGTGGATCTGCATTCAATAAGTAACTTAAATATGATCATGGAAACATTAGACAAGCTAATCCAAAGCGGACAGATGCCCTCAATTGCTGCCATGACAACGGATAACCAACGTATTGTTTATTTTCTTGGCTTATATATGTTCGCCCCTTTGTTTCTCATCATTCCGGTGATGGCTTCCAGTATTCTGACTGCCAACAGTTTCGCTGGTGAGAAGGAACGCAAGACACTGGAAGGTTTGTTGTTTACACCGATGAGCATGAGCACACTTTTCCAAGGTAAAGTACTGGCTGCTCTCATTCCGTCACTGTTGTTATCCTGGGTGACATTCATCATCTACGGCGTCATTGCCAATATCCTGATGTACCCAATATTCGGCACACTGATGTTCCCGAATTGGAACTGGATCATTCTGATTCTCTGGGTTGTTCCGACATGCAGTTTAGCGGTTATTCTGCTGAATGTGCTCATCTCGGCTAAAGTACGAGGATTTCAGGAAGCCTACCAGCTTGGCGGACTTGTTGTCCTGCCTCTGGTTGCCCTGATCGCTGGTCAGGCCACTGGCATGTTAATGATTGGGCCATGGATGCTGCTGGGCACTGGTGCGGTGATGCTGCTCATGAGCTTTATTTTACTCCGATTCGTAACGACTTGGAATCGGCGTCAGCAGCTCGCTGAAAGCCAAATTTGAGTCACCGTCATCTGCTTGTGCAGTCTGTTTATGAAGGAAGTCAGTAGATACACTTTGCTTCGCTGTGCAGATTGAGAAATAAACAGACGCGAGTTATGATGTGGAGACATGTACTTTGGCATGATTATAGAGAGGAATGGAACAACAGCATGGAATACAACCTACTTCAAAAATTAAAATATGCTTCACCATTAACAGCACAGGAGAAGCATATTGTGGACTTTATCCTGAACAACCCCGAAATTGTATTCCAATCTACAGCCTATGAACTGGCTCAACAGACTTATACAAGCGCGTCCACCATTGTTCGCCTATGCAAAAAGCTGGGTACCAAAGGGTACCCAGACTTTCAGTTAAAGCTCGCGCTCGAATATCAACAATCCCCTTCTTCATTGCGGACGCCGGATCATGCAATTATAGAACAGGGCAATGTGCTGGCCACTATCGACTCGGTTCCTTACCTGTATCAACAGGCGCTGAATGATACCCGCCGAATGTTAAACGCTCCTGTTTTGTTACGAATCGCGAATTGGGTCAAAGAATCCGGGCGTATTGATATCTACGGTAGTGACATGAATTATTATTTAGCACAGCAAGCTTGTGCCAAATGGAATGAGCTTGGCATTGCGGCGGTAGCGCACAATGGTCCCAACATGCATTATTTGAACACGATGAACTCCAACAGCCTAACCCTTTCATTTGTTATCTCGCACACAGGTGAGAATCAAGCTATGATTGAAGCTGCCAGGGTGCTGAGCGATAAACAGATGAACGTCATAGCAGTCACAGGCAACAACCGTTCATCCCTGTCCAAACATTGTGTTGAAACGCTACTGACCTATGGTTATAAAGAACAATTGAGGTTGTCCAAAATGTCTTCCATGATCTCGGTAATGTATCTGTTTGATATGCTGTATATGGCGAGCATTAGCGACAACTACTGAGATTTATCATTAATCATTTATCCGCTGCAAATATAATACCCGCATGCTTGCGAGCCTCGGCAAGTACATTCATTACAGATCGGCTGTGTTCGAGTAGTTCATAACACCTCTTATAATCCTTAGCCAAATAAATGTCTCTGAATGCTTCCCACTCATAGTACAGCCAATTGGTTTTGCTCTGTAAATTATATTCCTCAGCAGGCTCTTTCCCGATCTGAAGCTTGATTTCCCGGCAACCGTTCGCTCCCCCCACAACTTGAAGATAACCTTTTTCACCCTGAATGAGCACAAAGTTCATGCCACTCGTGTCTTTGGCCCCAACACATTCTGCAATCAACCCCGGGTACTTGAGAACGGCAACTCCTGATGTATCAATCCCGTTCGCATGCTGATTCGCCGTATATGACACGCTATTCGGACTGCCAAACAAACTCATAACCAGATGCAGATTGTAAATGTTGATATCCATCAGCGCTCCACCAGAGAATTGAGGATTAAATACGTTGGGTGTCTGCCCCGCGAGAAGATCATTGTATTTGCGCGAGTATTGACTGTAGTTACACTGAATCAGTTTGATCGGACCAAGCTTCGGTAGTTGCTCATGTATAACTTTAATGTTCGGCAGATGAATGTTGGAGATGGCCTCAAAGAGCAACAGATTCTTTTCTTTGGCAAGTCCAATTAGCGTTTCTGCTTCCTGAAGCGTGGACGTAAACGGTTTTTCACATACAACATGTTTACCATGTTGTAGCGCCTGATAGGCCTGTTCATAATGCATACTATTGGGTGAAGCAATATAAACGAGATCTACATTTTGATCCAAAAATAAGGATTCCAGATCTGTATAGATTGTGCTTATCCAATATTTTTCCGCAAGCTCTTGTGCTGTCTCTCTCTTACGGGAGTACATGGCAGTGACTGTGACATCATCCAGTTCATTGATCGCGGATAAAATGGCATCTACAATGGAACCTGTGCCAATCGTTGCTATATTCATCGTATCGTTTCTCTCCTGTCCTTGATGATTCAGTCGGTTCCCCTGTTTCGACCCCATCAAGTAAAATATCCATTACATACAAAACCTCTTCATTCACGTTCATGTTACCACGACCATATTAGCCCGAGAATGCTTTGAAACGAGATTGGTAGCATCATGCGCAAATCGATTTCAGGTTGAACTAAGTATGAAATTCAATTTCATTCTCTTTCTCTTTCTTTACCCTCTTATCTCCATTCTAGATCTAACATAAATTCCATAGTTTACCGATATAACATAATAAATTAACAACATATAAATAGAACGAGAGGGACGATGAAAGAATGAAAACACGGTATACATACGTAAAGCGTATCATCTGTGCATTGTTGCTGTTTACACTCCTTGCAACAGTGACATTAGCAGGCGGAACCGCAGCCCAAGCAGCTTCACTGAGTCAATCCACCGTCTATTATGACTCCGATGGCGTGCTTTACAAAGTATCCGGGGATGGAAGCAATCCCTCGGAGGTATTGATTGATTTTGAAGGCGTAGATTTGACTGCGGCCGGATCGTATCTCTACTACATCCAGTCCCCTACTTCTACAACATTGCTTCGGGTTCCGAATGACGGTTCCAGCGATGCAGCAGAGACGTTTGCTTCTGATGTCATCAATTATTATGCGGATAACGGATTTATCTACTACATGGACTCCAAAGGCAACATATATCGTGCCAATGGCGACCAAGATGTCTCGTCTGTTACGAAAATTGCAGACAAGGCCAATACAGACTATCCACTTCTGATTGTGACGAAAGGACGTGTCTACTATAATGCCTTGGTTGGCGGTAATACGTGGGTTGCCTCCAAAGCATCAAATGGCACAGGAACCGTGCAAAACCTTGCACAAGGAGCTGTGGAGAGTCGTTATTTTGTGAATTTCGCCAAAAATGAATTACAACTTATGGTCAACACCAATCCTGAGGAGCAGTACTACTCGACCAAAGCGATTGTCATGTTCAAAGCGAGTTACAATACAGGTAAAGGTACTGCCGTGAATGCAAAGGCCAAGCTTGATGTAAATGCCGTATACTCTGGTGGATGGAGCAACAATTTGTATGTATATAACAGCGGGATTAAGCTGGACAGTAATAAGGATTACAACTACACCCTAGGCAAAGCTTATGCTCTAACGACATCAGGTAAAACCTTTCAGCTTCACTCCAAAAGTGTACGCGAAGTAAGTGCAGTGGGAGCAGACAAAGTTGTGATCATCGATGCGGATCAAAAAGCTTACGCCAAAAAGGTTACTGCGAACAAGGTGAGCCAAACGTCTAATCTCAACCTGAGCAACGTAACCTATGTGATGAATCAGTTCGTGAATGGTAGACCTGAAGTTGCCTACATTTCCGGCAAAAATGGCCTCTATGCTGTCAATGCATCTCTGAAAGTTAGCAAAATAGCTGGAGACGAATGGGACACATTCCACTTGCGTGATGATGTTCCGGGAATCTTTTACATCCATGCCAAAGACGAATTCCGTTTATACCATTCTGCAGTAAACGGAACAGGACAACAAGCAGTAAGTGACATTTTCTTGGACAACATTCTTTTGATTACAACGAATTAAGTTCGTTCCGGAAACGTTAAATTCAGGTTTGATTGAGGGTGACTCTTCAGCTTCGGTGCTGGGTTGTCATCCTCTTTTGCGTTTATTTTCTACTTTCCCATTTGCGTTTTTCTCTCTTACGATTTCAGTATTGTCAAAACTAATTTTCAAAAACACCTTCCATTTGAGAATGATAATTGTTATCATTAAGAAAATAAGACAAAAGGATGGTCCGCATGAATGAATCGTTTCCCGTATTAACCGAAACCTCTTCCTTACCGCTGCTCTCTTCAATGTGCCGTGTACGTCGCGGGGGAAATTTCCGTATACAAGGCATGATGGTAAGTCGGCCCATACTTTGTCTTATTTTACAAGGCAAAGGCTTGCTGGCTCTGGACAACATTGTGCACGAAGCACAAGCTGGAGATCTGTTTATAATCAAACCTGGCATAATCATCGACGCATTAGCTCATTCGGAGATCGTTGAATTTCTCATGCTAAGCATGGAACAAGTAAGTGTGCAACGAGTAAGAGGACAATGGAAAATGACCGCTTCGGCCTCCCTTCCTTACGACTGGCAGACAGGCAAAATGCGTATCCGGCATGAACAGCAGGCAGCAGAGCGAATAGCCATGTTGTATGATTCCTATCGAGGTGAACGGGCAGACCACTTTGTCAGCATACATAGTCAGTTACATGAGCTACTGCAATTCCTGTCAGAGCATCGACTGGAAGCTAACCTCGAAAAGGTAGATCCCGCACTGGAACGCAGCATTTCATATATGCAACGTTTCATGAGTGAAGGCATCAGCATGGATCATCTGGCTAAAATCGCAGGACTGACACCAAGTTCATATTCCCGAAGCTTCAAAAAGGCAAAGGGCATGTCACCTACCGATTATCTAAACCGGTTAAGAATTGAAGAAGCCAAAAAACAACTGTCGGTGGAGAATTGTGTCCTCAAAGAAGTTGCCGAATCCGTTGGGTATGGGAATGAATATTATTTTAGTCGTAAATTCAAGCAAATGCTTGGAATTGCGCCAAGTATCTATATGAAGAAACATCGGTTACGTGTAGCCACAGTATCCAGCGCTGGCTTTGATGAGCATCTACGCTCCCTGGGCCTGCAACCTGTTGAGTCACTGGATCTAAACCATCACTCAAAGAGCGACACAACAGAGCAAGAACGTGACCTAACGAACCAGCTGGATCTATTGCGCCACGGTAAACCTGATCTCATTATTGGTGACGGTTCCTGCCAACCTTATTATGATCATTTAAAAGGTATTGCCCCCACTGTCATTGTCGAATTGACCGATGATTGGAAAGATACCTATAGCCGATTGGCAGAGCTTACCGGGCGTGAGAAGCAAGCACAGCGGTATTTCAAAGAGCTTGCACTTTCTCGCTTAGAAACAGCCCCACACCTTGCAATTGGAGCCAATCGAGATCGGATACCTGTCGCATGGACAGATCAAACAAATACTCGGCGTACTGGAGCACAAACCAGTGCTTCCAAACTGCGGAGGCCTGCACAGCGTTTGCAAAAGACAAATTCGTTGAAATCGATTACAAGTTTAAGCGTAATCGGTCAATAAAAAGTAAAGGGACCCTTCCAAAAGGAATGGGTCCTTTGCTTTGAACTTATAACTGTTCTTTCATTTCTTCTTTAATCTCTTCTTTGGGAACAAGCTTATAAATTTCTTCATCTTCCATCGCATCAATAAGCCTGTCGAGCCATCGGTAGTATGCTTCCGCTTGCAATACTTTACGCTTGTCCTCATGGAGTACTCGCAGAAGATCGGCATCCGCCTGTTCATCAAGCTGTTCGATCAACCGATTCATCTCGTCAATGGATTTGCGAAGAATCTGAAGGTTACTCTCCACCGCTTTTCTCCATTTAATAGCGAAAAAATCAGTGAACGTCTGATGCCAGTCATACTCCACTTCATATAGATCTTTTCTGGAGCCTTTGCTCCACACCTTATTTACCATTTTCAGATCCAGCAGAGTTCGTACTCCGGTGCTCATGCTTGTTTTGCTCATTTCCATTTCCCGGCCCATATCATCAAGGGTCATCGGTTTTTCTGCAAAAAATAGCAATCCATATAAATGTCCCGTGGACAACGTTACGCCGTATAGATCCATATTTCGTCCAATGGCTTCAATAACGCGTTTACGGATCTTCAGCACGGCTGTCTGCTGATCCTCTTGCAAATGGTCCAAGCTCATGCTTGCAACCTCCATTCTGACATTCCAGTCTTGGCAAAAAATCAACATGTTCAAGCTCTGCTTACATGGGAAAGCATGCAACTGGATATTCTATAAGCTAGAAAACACCTCACACCCAATGGATTATATTAGGAACTTTACCATGTCAATTTGCCTACGATGATCATTTAACCAAAAAAATAAGCTTTAATTCAGCTCTTTTCCTATTGTAGGAAAAGCAATAATAAATGTAAAGATGCCTGATTAGCCAAAAAAAGGCGATAGACAGAGCATATAGGAGGAAAACTTTGTACAGTTTTTACTGTATAAACATTATGTACTGTTTATTCAGTTGCTATACTGGTTAACTATTGTTAGAATACAAACCGTTACCCAGAAAGACGGGAAGCGAAGCAAGAACTACCGGATTTCGTGGCTGGGCGCACAAGTGTATGGGCTTGTGGCTGCTGAAAGCCGTTCGAAGTGCACAACACATCAGAAGGGGTGAAAACATGACCATACTTGAAGTGAAAAACGTAAGTAAACTGTTTGGCCCCCAAACCGAGCAAGGTCTGGAATTACTGGAGCAAGGTTGGGGCAAAGAAAAGTTGGCCAAAGAAAAACAGATAACGGTTGGTGTCAATCGGGTCAACATGGAAATCAAAGAAGGTGAAATCTTCGTTATTATGGGCCTGTCCGGTAGTGGTAAGTCCACACTGGTTCGGATGTTCAATCGTCTGATTGAACCAACATCCGGAGAAATTCTGGTTCATGGCAAAGATTTGAGAAAAATGAACAAAGAACAATTACGAGAAGTACGCCGGAAAACAATCAGCATGGTATTCCAGAAATTTGCTTTGTTTCCGCACCGGACTGTTCTTGATAATGTGGAATATGGTTTGGAAATTCAAAAGGTAGATAAGGAAGTTCGCCGTGAGAAAGCCAAGACCTCACTCGAACTCGTCGGTCTCAAAGGCTGGGAAGACAAAATGCCGGATGAGCTCAGCGGCGGGATGCAACAACGTGTCGGGCTTGCCCGAGCACTTGCGAATGACCCGGAAATACTGTTGATGGACGAAGCCTTCAGTGCACTTGATCCATTGATTCGTCGGGATATGCAAGATGAGTTGATTGAGCTTCAGGATAAGATGAAAAAGACCATTATTTTCATTACCCATGACTTGGACGAAGCGCTGCGTATCGGCGATCGGATTGCTCTTATGAAAGACGGCGCCGTTGTGCAGATCGGTACACCGGAGGAAATTATGATTCAACCGGCCAACTCATACGTGGCCCGCTTCGTCGAAGACGTGGACTTGTCCAAGGTCCTCACAGCATCACACGTTATGCGCCGTCCTGAAACAATCACAACTGATCGTGGTCCTCGTGTTGCTCTCGAGTTAATGCGTGAGCGAGGCATATCGAACCTGTTTGTCATCGACCGCTCCAAAAAACTGCTGGGTGTCATTACAGCAGAAGACGCAACGCGTGCAATGCGCGAAAATAAAGTATTAAATGACATTCTGATTACAGATGGTCCGACAGTGTCGCCCGAGACCCTGATTCATGAATTGTTTGAGATTGTAAGTTCAGCCCATGTACCTCTCGCCGTTGTAAGCGAAACTGGCCGTCTGCAAGGTGTTATCGTTCGCGGTGCCCTGCTCGGTGCACTAAGCGGTGAAGTTGCAGAAAAGGAGGAAGCTCTGAATGATACCCAAAATACCACTAGCATCGTGGATTGAATCCATCGTTGACTGGATGAGCTCCTCGCTCTCCGGATTGTTTAAAGTAATCTCTGTCGTTATTCAGGAAGTGGTTGGATTTTTCTCGGGGCTGTTTATGTTGCCTCATCCGCTCCTGTTCATTGCTATATTAGGTGTACTGGCCTTTCTGCTAGGTAGGCTGCCACTAACCTTGTTTACAGTTATCGGATTCCTGCTCGTGGATAACCTGGGCTACTGGTCCCAATCGATGGACACGCTCGGTCTCGTTATTACGTCAGGATTGATCTCAATACTGCTCGGTGTGCCTGTCGGTATCTGGCTGGCTTACAGCAAAACAGCTGCGCGAATTATCACACCGCTGCTGGACTTCATGCAGACGATGCCTGCATTCGTTTATCTGCTGCCAGCCGTTACATTCTTCAGTCTAGGTGTTGTTCCGGGCGTTATTGCATCGGTGATCTTCGCCATTCCACCTACCATTCGTCTGACCCACCTGGGAATTAGACAGGTTTCAAGCGAACTGGTGGAGGCAGCAGACGCGTTTGGATCAACTTCTGCTCAGAAGTTGTTTAAGGTACAGCTTCCACTCGCCTTGCCTACCGTGATGTCAGGTATTAACCAGACAATCATGCTGTCCCTTTCCATGGTTGTTATTGCATCCATGATTGGTGCACAAGGTATTGGTGCAGAAGTATATCGTGCTGTAACTCAGCTACAGATTGGTAAAGGATTTGAAGCTGGTCTTGCCGTCGTTGTACTCGCGATTGTACTTGACCGTTTTACACAAAATCTGTTTATGCCTGGCCGCAAGAGGACTTCACGTCTCTCCACCAAACAAAAGGCATGGATCGCTGCGGCAGCAACACTCGTTGTACTGGTCGCAGGATTCTCACAATACTTCACAGGCAGTACTACATCTGCTGGTAACAACAACGGTACAGCTAATGCTATAGGCAAAGAAGTTAACTATCAGATTATTGGTATCGATCCAGGTGCCGGTATTATGAAGTCCGCAGCCAAAGCAATTGAAGATTACAAATTGTCTGACTGGAATCTGATTGAAGGCTCGGGTGCTGCAATGACTGCCACACTCGACAAAGCTATAAAAAACAAACAACCTATTATCATAACTGGCTGGACACCTCACTGGATGTTCAACAAGTACGAGCTTAAATATTTGGAAGATCCGAAAAAATCTTTCGGTGATGCCGAAGAAATCCATACCATTGCTCGCAAAGGTCTGAAAGAAGATCACCCGGTTGCTTACGAATTCCTGAAGCGCTTTAAATGGACTTCCGATGAGATGGGTGAGATGATGATTGCCATTCAGGGTGGTCAATCCCCTGAAGAAGCTGCTAAAGACTATGCTGAAAAACATGCAGATCAGATTGATGAATGGACGAAAGGTCTGACACCGGTGGGCGGTGATGCGTTCAAACTGAGCTATGTCGCATGGGATTCTGAGATTGCCAGCACCAATTTGCTGAAATATGTCATGGAGAACAAACTCGGATATAAAGTCAACGCACTTCAAGTTGAAGCCGGACCAATGTGGACGGGCGTCGCCTCAGGTGACGTAGATGCTTCTCCTGCGGCCTGGTTGCCACTGACACATGCTGACTACTGGGAACGTTATAAAGATCAGGTTGAGGACCTTGGAGCCAATATGACAGGTGTACGCACTGGTCTGGTTGTTCCTAAATACATGACAGACGTCAACTCGATTGAAGATTTGGAAACCGGTGCTTCAACTTCTACTTCATCCTCTGAGTCTGCGGCAAATGCCAACGTCGGAGATGAAGTCAACCATCGGATTATCGGTATTGATCCAGGTGCCGGTATTATGAAATCTACCGCCAGTGCCATTGAAAAGTATGGCCTGACCAACTGGAATCTGGTAGAAGGGTCCGGTGCAGCCATGACGGCTACGCTGGACAAAGCGTACAAGAATAAAGAACCGCTTATCATCACAGGCTGGACTCCTCATTGGATGTTTAACAAATATGATCTGAAGTATTTGGAAGATCCTGATAAAGTCTATGGAGATGCCGAAGAAATTCATACGATCGCTCGTAAAGGTCTGAAAGAAGATCACCCGGTCGCTTATGAATTCCTGAAGCGCTTCAAGTGGAATTCCGATGAAATGGGCGAAATGATGATTGCCATTCAAGGAGGTACATCACCTGAACAGGCTGCTAAAGACTATGCAGAGAAACACAAGGATCAGATTGATGAATGGACAAAAGGTCTGACACCGGTGGACGGTGACGCGTTCAAACTGGGCTATGTTGCTTGGGATTCCGAGATTGCAAGTACAAACCTACTGAAATATGTAATGGAAAACAAACTCGGATATAAAATCAACGCATTACAAGTTGAAGCCGGACCAATGTGGACGGGTGTTGCATCAGGCGACGTGGATGCATCTCCGGCTGCATGGCTTCCTCTGACACATGCTGATTATTGGACTAAATACAAGGATCAATTGGATGACCTTGGTGCCAATATGACAGGTGTAAAAACGGGGCTTGTTGTTCCAGCCTATATGGATGTCAAATCCATCGCAGACTTAAAGGATAAATAAATCACTTCTTGTTCAATCATTCTTTGATGTAAGTTGATTTTGTTCTTATAACGTTGTTTTTTAATAAAAACCGCTTATCTCGAATGTACGAGATAGGCGGTTTTCGTTTCACTAAAAAAGAGGCGAAAAGGCTGTTGTGCCTTCTTCGTCTCTTCTCTTATGTCATTTCTATTATGAAAATTTCACTTGGAATCCCTTTAGGTGTTAATCCCTTGATTATTTCCCTGTGCCAAGAAATCCTTCT
The DNA here is from genome assembly GCF_052114825.1 of Paenibacillus sp. 2TAF8. NCBI lineage: Bacteria > Bacillati > Bacillota > Bacilli > Caryophanales > Paenibacillaceae > Paenibacillus > Paenibacillus sp. 2TAF8. Next base: position 352,652 of record NZ_JBFRFN010000006.1, on the reverse strand, counting down.
TTGAAAATATTCAATACATAGTCTAACGTAATCGGGTCACTGTATGTCACCGCTTTGGTATCCAACTCGATAACCTGTTTGTTCTGTACGGCCGGAATTTTACTCCAGATTCCCGATTTCATAATCTCATTATCCCGGGTCATGTCTCTGCTGAGCACGATGAAGTCACCCATGTACTCCGGAAGAACTTCAAGTGACAAGGAGTGATAACCTTCTTTTAACGTATCATTCTTCACTTTTTCCGGCATATTCAGCTTCATCGCTTGGTACAGCGCTTCTGTTCCGCGTGCCCAGTGATCTCCCATGGCGAAAACTTCTTTATCAGCAATTTCTATCGTGGACACTGTTACATTATCACCATATTTGGCTTTGATCTCATTGCCAATCGCACCAGCTCTTTTGGTGAAATCATCCATCCATGCTTGTGCTTCAGACTCTTTGTTCAGCACTTTGCCAATCTCCAGCTGCTGTTGCAGATAATCGAGTTTACCCCATGTGTATACGATGGTTGGAGCAATTTTGGAAAGTTGTTCGAGATTTTTCATATGTGAACCTGCAATGATCAAGTCTGGGTTCAGAGCAGAGACACTCTCCGGATCCTCTTCACTTACAATCACTACATCTTTTAATTTATCCTTGAACAGCGGATTTTCTGCCGTCCATTTATCCACGCCCACTGGCGTTACATCCATAGAAAGGATATTGGGACCGTTCGTGAGAGCAACAATACGTTGCGGTTTGGCAGGAATCTCAACTGGCCCTGTTTCGGATTGATACGTTATGGTATCCGAAGTATTCGCTGCTTCACTGCTTGTCCCTTCTGTTGCAGATGCCTCTTGTTTTCCGTTGTCTGATGCACCGTTTGATGCCCCGTTACCACATGCGCTGGCAATCATCGTAAATAACATCAGCACGATGAACGGTAGAATCCATTGCTTTTTCATCTGTATAGTCTCTCCTAATCGTTAATGATAATCATTATCAATTTAATGAACGTGTTGATTATATGATATGAATCTATAGCATGTCAATCATTTATCTTTATTCTTTCGACAACAAAACAGCTTGCAGAACGATCTCTGCAAGCTGAATCATCACAATGATATATTAACTCCATACTCGTACAATCCACACGGCTACCGCAATCTATTCGCTATAAATAGAAGATCCATCCTATCAAGCCCCTGCTCTTAGTACTCTCACCAGTTAACAGCGTCATCACATCTGGTAGGATATTTTCTCCGTACTGTGGTTACTTCTTCACCGTGCTGTTGTACTGATTGATTTTTTCCGAAATCTGTTTTGCAGCTGCATCGAGTGCCTCTTGTGACGATCCTTGTCCATTCAGCACCGTTTCAATCGCTCCTTCGACAATTTGTCTCGCTTCTGGAAAAACACCCATAACTGCGCCGGATGTTGCTGTCGAATCGGCTGAAGCGTGTAATTGGTCGACTGCTGTCTGGAACTGCGGATATTTCGTCATATTATCCTTTAATACTTGCTGATCGTAGGCTGCTGTCGTAATTGGGAAGTATCCGGTCGCAACACTCCAATTGGCTTGTACTTCAGGTGTAGCCAAGTATTTGATGAATTCCCACGTGGCCTGCTGCTGGGCTTCCGACTTGTTATTCATAATGTACAAGCTTGCGCCACCAACCACGACGCCACCTTCTTTGGCATCCGCCGGACGAGGTAGGAAACCTGTCCCCAGTTCAAACTTGCCGCCTGAACCCTCAACAATTTTGCGTAGTCCTGCCGTGGAATCCAGTGTCATCCCAAGCTGCTGTGCCGTAAATGCTGCGGTGGTATCGTCTGTGTTACGTCCCAAGTTGGCGAGGGTTTTCTCGTCAATCATCTTTTTCCACCACGTTAACGTCTTCACACCTGCCTCAGAGTTCAGTAAAGATTCAGTGGCCGCGCCACTTCTTCCGTTTCCATTGTTTACATAATCTGCATTCTGGTTTGCAAAAAATTGTTCCATGAACCAGCCATAAATCGCCATCGATGCTCCTGGTTTACCGTCTTTGGATAGAGCCTTGGCCGCTTGCTCAAACTCTTCATACGTCTTTGGCGGATTCTCCGGGTCTAGTCCGGCAGCCTTGAACATGTCCTTGTTGTAATACAAAATCGGGTTCGACGTATTAAACGGCATCGCGTTTAATTTGCCATCAATCGTGTAATAACGAATGATGTTCGGCTCAAGTTGGGACAGATCAAACTTGTCCTTGTCAATGAACTGCTGTACTGGAGTAATCATGCCCGAGTCGATCATGAACTTGCTGCCAATCTCGTAGACCTGAATCAAATCTGGCCCACTGTCTGAACCCATGGATGCTTTGAGCTTATTCAGACTTTCATCATATTTCCCCTGGTAGATTGCTTTGACCTGAATTTCGGGATGGCTTGCATTAAAATCAGACGCGAGTTGGTTGATCGCCTTTTCTCCTGCACCAGACATTGAATGCCACCAAGTCAATTGGGTCGTTTCAGCCGTAGCCGCATCAGCCTGTGCCCCACTCGCCGGGCTGCTTGTTTCTGTTTTCGTACCACAAGCCGAAATGACCAACATCAGCGCTGCTAGCATTAGTGCAAAGGTTCCTCTTCTTTTCATGTCGCTCTCCTTTTAGATGGCTCGCGTTAAAAAAACATTTGTTGAGACTGCACGTTGTAGCCGTTCCGGTTACGAATCGTTCTTTCGATTGCTGTTATCCCCAGATTTCTTGAATATTCCTATACTTAGGGAGAAATCCGGGGATAAAGGCAAACGCTTCGCTTCTACAGAATCGATTTCGTCCCCTCCACTACTAACGTGTGTGTTATCTCACAAAACCTTTTATAAAAGGCGAGCCTCATTTTATTCGCTCCTGGCAGTTCATGCTTAACCTGCACAGTGATACAGGTTTAATGTAGCAACTATTGTTTCAATCGTTAAACCGTCCTTTATCCCTTAAGCGCTCCGGCTGCCATACCTCGCACTAGCTGTTTTAAACCAAAGATCAACAGAAGCAAAGATGGCAGAATTACCATCGCTGTTCCGGCAAACACCAGATTCCACGCCGTCGATTCCTGGAACTCCAACATGGAGATTCCGATTTGAGCCGTTCTCATCTCGGGTGTGTTCGTCACAAGCAGCGGCCAGAGATAAGAGTTGTACATGCTAAGGAACGAATAGATCGCCAGTGTGCCAAGTGCCGGACGGGACAAAGGCAATACATGTGAGATGAAATAACGAATATGTCCACAGCCGTCTATTTTCGCTGCTTCGAACAATTCCTTCGGTAACTGCATGAAGAACTGTCTGAGTAGGAAGGTACCAAATGCAGTTGCGAGAAACGGTACCGTTAACCCCTGATAACTATCCAGCCAGCCCCAACTGCGAATCGTCAGATAGTTGGGAATCATCGTCACTTCCCACGGAATCATCATGGTGGCCACAAACATACTGAAGATGACGTTTTTACCTTTGAACTGCATTTTGGCAAAAGCATACGCAGCCATACTGGCTGTAATCAATTGACCAACCGTGGTCAAACCGGCCACCAGAAAGGTATTCCCGATGAATCGTCCGATCGGCACAATATCAAACACCTCGTCGAAGTTGGACAAATCAATCGCCGTCGGGATAATGTGAGGTGGATATGCACTTGCATCCTCAGGGGTCATCACGGCCATAAAGAAGGTGTACATCACCGGATATAACACTAGTGCGGCACAGACGGTCAGTAGTATGTAGAGCAGCGTTGGGGTCCATTTTGCACTCATTGGTAATGCACTTTCCTTTCTACCCATTTGAACTGAAACAGGGTCAGCAGCATAATGACCGCAAACAGAATTAATGCCTGTGCACTGCCTGTGCCGAAGCGGAAGTTCACGAAAGCTTCCTGATAGATGGAATACACAAACACATTCGTGCTGTCCATCGGGCCGCCCCGAGTCAGAATGTTGATCTGTCCGAAGGATTGGAATGCACCAATGATGGATACCACCGTCACAAAAAACAAGGTTGGTGATAACAGAGGCATTGAAATTTTGCGAAACGTCAGTAATGGTCCTGCTCCATCCATCTTGGCACTTTCGTAGATCTCATCCGGAATTCCCTGTAAGCCGCTGGATAGAATGATGTAGTTAAAACCAAGATTCATCCAGATCGTCATAATGGAGATCGAAATCAAGGCCCAATCCGGGCTGGTTAACCATGGGATCGGGTCAATGCCTACTTTGCCAACCAGGTAATTCAGCATGCCCAGCGTTGGATGGAAGAGAAACTTCCAGATGACCGCAGACGAACCCACCGATAATACGACAGGCAGCGAGAACACAAATTGAAACACCCGCATGCCCTTAAAGCGGTTATGGGTCAGAGCGGCCAAAATCAGAGCAACCAGCATACCCGTCGGTACAGTAAACAGAACAAACAATAACGTCACTTTCATGCCTTGCATAAATAGACCTGACTGGAACACCGCTTTGAAATTGTCCAGCCCTACATAAGCTGCAATCTGTCCGGTAGGATCAGTAGAATGCAGACTCAGATACACCGACTTGAACATCGGATAAAACAGAAACACGGCGAACAACAACAGCGATGGTGCCAGAAAACCATAGGCCAGCAGGTTCTCCCTCAGCCGTTGCAACCGTAGTGAAGCAGTCCGACGATTGCGTGTACTTGAGGTTATACGCCGTTTGATGGCAGGCAAGCTGATCTGGTTGTCAAGATCACTCATCTGAAGTTTTTCCTCCTTGATTGTACTTCTCGGATTGCACTGCCTAGATTACCCCTCTCGGGTCACACTCTCTGTATACAAGCTCTGAGGTGACTTAATTCAACTGAGCTCAATTGAACTCAATTGAGCTCAGCACCACGATATCTAGTCTAATTTTCCAGTGTCATTGCAAAATGGGAAATGTATTAATTTAAAGTTAATCCTCATTCAGCCGTTTTACACAATTAAACATTGAGCAGAATGTGTTTTCAGCTTTCACACATACGTAAAAAACCGCAAGGAACCTCCAATCTGGAGATCTCCCTGCGGTAATATGTGTAAATACTATATTAAAACATTAACGTTACATTGATGAACCGGATTTTACATTATTTTCCCATTAACGGTTCAGATGAAAAGGAACTGTCGTCACAATCACATCTTTATAATTAATCAGATAAGCACGAATCATGAAGCTGGTCTGATTATGAAGTACATTTTGCCACCAGTGCTTCGTAATAAATTGCGGAATCAGTATGGTGATATGATCGGTTTCGGCTGTTTTCCATTCGACGGTATCAATGAATTTCTTCAGTGGCCCCATAATACTGCGGTACCTTGATTTGATCACAACCAGACGCACACCAGGGTTCCATTCTTCCCATTTCTGCTCCATCTTGCGAATGGCCTCATCATCAAAGCCGATATACAGTGCCACCACATTATCCGACATCGTCTGGGCGTAACTGATCGTATTCATCACCACCCGGGTAATACCTGCTACGGGAATAACAATGGTATTGCCTTTCTTAGCCGGTTTATCCACCTGAATATCGATACGCAGTTCGTCTGCGATGTTGCAGTAATGGCTGCGAATGCGCATAAACACATAAACGACCAGGGGCAAGAAGATAAAGATGACCCATGTCTGCGTGAACTTGGTGAAAATAAAAATCAGGGTAATCGACAGCGTGGTCAGCATACCGATTGTATTCACCAGCAGTTTTGTTTGCCACCCTGAAGGTTTGATTTTGATCCAGCGTATCATCATGCCGAGTTGGGACAATGTGAACGGAATGAATACCCCGACTGCATAGAGTGGGATCAAGTTTCCGGTATCCCCTTTAAATCCAACCACCAGAAGTGCCGACATGACGCTTAGAAAAATAATCCCGTTGGAGAAGCCCAGGCGGTCCCCTCGCACCATAAACATATGCGGCATATATTTATCCTTCGCCATCATGAAGGACAGCAGCGGGAAAGCCGAGTATGCCGTATTTGCCGCAAGAAACAAGATCAGAGCAGTAACACCCTGGATAATAAAATACATCCATCCTCTGCCAAACGTAGCTTCGGCAATCTGGGAAATGACCGTTGCTTTCGGATCAGGTTTGATGCCGTACCCAAAGGCTAACAGCGTAATGCCGATAAACATGGCGCCAAGGATGCAGCCCATCAAGAGCAACGTCCCGGCAGCATTTTTCTCCGCAGGTTGCTTGAAGTTCGGGATGGCATTACTAACTGCCTCAACCCCGGTCAATGCGGAGCATCCAGAGCTAAACGCTTTAAGCAACAGGAAGATGCTGACATGCGACAAACTTGTTCCAAACTCCGGAGCCGCAGCATGCATGCCGCCAGCCAGAAACTTGATGCCGCCCGAAATAATGAGAATGGCAATCGAAAAGATAAACAGATAAATAGGGATCGCCAGCACGGATGCTGACTCTGTAACCCCCCGCAAGTTCATAACGGTCAGAAACACAATCATAATAAGCGCAATAATGATGCTATAGTCATGCAGAACAGGAAAAGCAGATGTAATCGCGTCCGTACCTGCGGACGAGCTTACTGCTACGGTCAGGATATAATCGACAAGCAATGAACCTCCGGCAATCAGGCTCGGTGTGGTGCCCAGGTTATCCTTGGCTACGATATATGCGCCGCCCCCTGTAGGATAAGCAAATATGGTCTGACGATACGAAAAAATTAAAATGACGAGCAATCCCAGCACGGCGATGGAAATCGGAACCGAGTACCACAAGGCGGCGAATCCGGCCGCAACCAGCACCAGCAAAATCTGTTCCGTACCGTAGGCCACGGATGATAAAGCATCGGAGGACAGGATGGCGAGTGCCTTCCATTTCCCCAATTTTTCTGCATCCAATTCAGCCGACTTCATTGGCTTGCCGATTAAGATTCTCTTCATTTTGCCAAGCATGATCATAACTTCCTTCCATCTCTCATCTGTAAGCTTTTTTTCTTCTCATCTGTAAGACAATGTATGTTCTTCAACTGTGAAGCATTGTTATTATGCAAAATCGCAGAGCCATTGACAATACGTCATTTCACCCGAAAATCGCCAGCGCGTGATAATGCATTCTACGATTCAATATTCGATAACAAAGCCATTCTTATTCGGATTTTTGAACGTTTTTGAGCTAAAACGGCGATTGTTTGCCTGAAAAAAGAAAAAGACCTTCAGTTCAGAGAACCAAAGGCCATGATAAGTATTTCATATGATCAGCTTCATATAACATAATTAACATATAGAGATTGTTTACAATGATCTTTCAATGATGCCAGGACGAGGAGTTACTCCAAATTGTTCTGCAAGTGCACGCAGCTGCTCATCCGTAATCCGCTGCCTGATATCGTGACCTGCAACAAGCATGTATACCTGTGCAGCCTTCTCGATGGTTTCAATCAAACCAAAGGCTTCATCAATGGTTGTGCCTGTTCCAAAGATGCCGTGCTGAGGCCAGATAACAGCATGATACTCCTGCATTTTCTCCGCCGTTGCGCGGCCGATTTCATTCGAACCGGGCATCATCCAAGGTATGATCCCAACGCCATCTGGAAATACCACCACACATTCGGTACACATCTGCCAAAGTGTCTTCGTGAACTTGGCCTCATCCAGCTCATGAATGAAGGTCATCGCAAGAACATGTGTCGCATGGTTGTGCATGACAACCCGGTGATTCGGGTCTCTTTTCAAACGTTCAATATGGCTCATAAAATGGGTCGGCAGTTCACTTGTCGGGTTCGCTCCGCCATTCAGTCCCCACAGTACCTCCAGCTCCTGTCCATCTGCCGATACACGAAGCACACCGAGATTACCCTCCGGGTCTGCCAGCACATTTTTGAAATATTTTCCCGATGCCGTAACGATAAAATACTGACCTGCCAGCTCTTGCACGGAAAAGGCAGGTGTAATGGTGCGAATTACCCGATGAATATCAATGTACGATGCAACCTCTTCCTCTTTCAGCAAATAGCTGACATTGCCGCCATTGCGCTCATCCCAGCCATTCTTCCACATATGCTGCGTAATCTCTGCCATCTCGCGTACAAATGGAATATCAAATCCAGCAGATTGCTGTCTTTCGGTCTGAAGGGTCACGTTCATGTTTATCCTCTCCCATGTTCAAGTTAAAATCGGGCTTTCACGATCAAAGTAAGTTCCTTTTTTCACATTTATTATACCTTTGTTTATGTTTGAAAGTCAATGATTTAGACTTGTTTTATCTTTTGTAATACTTTATTTACGTTTGTTTATCTTTGTTGCGGAATCAAAACATGATAACAAGATAGAAATAAAACAAAAAAAATACCCCGCCGTCGCCCGGCAGGGTCAGTCACACATCTATTTAACACGAGAAGGGGTTTACAAGAGTTATCTTATCCCTTTTACCTTAAAAGAAGCTGAAAGCGAAATAAATATAGCATAAAAAAACAGTGGATCATCCCGCATAATGCGAAACTCGTTCAATGACATGATATATGGTGCTGCCTCTAACTAGTTTCCAGCATATTCATTTGGATAACGCCACATGAGGGATGTATTCAGCAGGCTTCATTATTTTTTTGCAACCGATAGAATGGCTGGACCGTATCTGCTGCTTCATCCCGCCGATCCTCCATATGCTCAAATCCCAACTTAATTAAGATATGATATGCCGCTTCATTATCAGGATGATGCTCTGCAACCAGAGCCGAAACTTCTAACTTGTCAAAAGCATAGCGAACAACAGCCTGTGCTGCTTCCTGTGCATATCCTTGTCCCCAGTGATCGCGTGTCAGCAGGAAACCCAGCTCATAGGTATTCTCTTCCGGTGCATAAGGGTACAGACCACAGCAACCGACAAACACGTCAGAATCCTTTTGAAAAAGAGCCCAGTACTGAACCCCCTCCTGCTTCTCACGCTCGATTTCCTGAGTTAGCCTCGCCTCCACCTCCTCTTCACTCAGCACATCGCTGCCGCTGATCCATTTGGTCACCGCATGATCACCCCAGAGCGCAAATGCGAGTGCCTGATCCCGTTCGTCCCATGTCGTAAATACAAGTCGTTCTGTTTCCATTAATTTTGTTCGCTTACGGTTCATTCTATCAACCTCCCGAATCCGAGGCACGATCTCAAGCGTGCGGTCTATACTATTTAATTAATCGTACCGCGTTCGGGATAAACAATTATAGTTTTTTCGCAAGTTTCTCGAATTGCTGGATATAGGGTTTAATCTCTTTTTCTATACTTATGATAAAGGAACGAAACGCTTTGGGATCATACTCATCCCCGACACCAACATTTTTATGTACTTTTCCTTTTTGATACTTAAAAGAGAAGAAATCACCTTCTTTGAGCCCTTTCAAAATTTCTCCTGCCTCACCCAAAATTTGAAGTTGTATTTTTGCATCTTTATAAGCAAAGTAATATGGAGGGTCATACTCTCCCTTGCGCACATCATACCCGTCAATCCACTGATCTTTAGAAAATGTCCCTGTTTGCACTCGCGACTCCAGCATAGCTCCAGTCAGACTAATCTCGTTGACACGCAGCACTCCCTTGCCTTCTTTTCGATCGCTTTTCCAGGTTCCTTCATACTGTGTTTCTGAGATTCGGTCTGTTTCCTGCGTTATCGTCTTATAAACTCCCTGTCCTGAACGTTTGCCTTCAACCCAACTTCCATTGTAAGTTTTGGATTTCCCCCATGTCATTCTTCCTTCCCCGTGAGGTTTTCCGTTTTTGATCTCTCCGTAATATACTGCTCCATCACTGTAATTTAATGTTTGCCTTTCTGCTTGAACTAACATGGGCGCTGATAACAGCACGGTTAAACCTATACTTGCTCCTAGGATGTAACAGAATAATTTTTTAATCATCTTATCTCCCTTTCTTTTCCCTGCAGATTACACTGCTTAATATAGTAACTCATCACACCTTAGTATATTATCACTATAAATCCAAATCACACCAGAAAAAAAGACCCCTGCCGAACATGTCGGACAGAGGCCCATAAGTTTCTACCACACCGGATTACGACAAAGCAACTTCAATCGTACCGGAAGCAGCACCTCCCTGGTTCGCCAGCAAAGCGAAGACCAGCACCTGACTTGCGGTAATGCTCAAACTGCTGTTCACCGGAACAACGTAAGTGACAACTGGAGCATTTACACGAGTAATAACGAGAGATACTGGGAACGGTCCATTGTTGTTCACCGTAACACTTGCATTGGTACCGCCAGACAGGTTTTCATAGTAGGATTTACCCACACCCGCCGGCAGATTGTAGAACTGTATTGGTAAAAGGATGGCCATCAAAATCACCTCCTTTTTGCTGTGATACGGTATTCTATGTTTCAAATCTAGCAAAGTCACGGTGAATTGACCGTGGTAGAACGTACATTTATAGCTGACATGCAAGTTTAATAGACAGCTGTATATTCGTAAAAAATAAAACAACCCCACCGGAAATCGGCGGGGCTGCTTGTCCTAGAATATTTTAAGCATACAACATAAAGAAGTTCAATTCGTGTCCCTGTTGCTTGAGATAGTTGTAGAGCTGGGAGCGATGGTGGAACACATGAGTCAGCGTTTCGATCTGCCATTGCACCTGCAGATGACCATGCTCTGCATAGAAGGCTTTGGTTGAACGATTTAGAAAATCCTCTTCGCTAAGACTTGTGATATATGCTTTGTACGCCTCAAAATTACTCCATAGTGTCTTTTCCAGTTGCTCAAGATCCTGGTTGCCGGATAGACTGTTCTCGACCTGACCTACCTCAGCTTCACCTTTCTCTTGCATAATGACAAGATCGGAAGCGGTAATCTGAATAAAATGATGCACCAGCTCCACGAGTGAACGCATATTGTCCTGCGGACGATACGCCCAATCCTCATCACGAATCAGTCGAATTAACGAAGCACCTGTCCGCACGCCCGTCTCAAGCTCAGTTAATAGATGTTCTCGAATTTGCAATGTTCCATTCATTATCCATTACTCCTTTGTCAGTAGTCTATGATTCAAGTATAACGGAACGTTCTGTCCCATGATTGTACTTTTCGGACAACATCTGTTGATGCTCCTGAATAGCAATCAAGGGTGTATCTCCATAAAACTTGCGGAATTGACGGATCAGATGCGCCTGATCGTAGAAACCATGCATCTGTGCCAGTTCAGCTCCATCCGTAGCTCGACCTTTACGAATGCCATGCAACACCTCATGGAAACGAATAATTTCACTAAAACGCTTGGGACTGATGCCCACTTGTTCGGTCATTTTGCGATGTAACTGACGTTCACTGACGGCTTCATTCAGGGCAAGGTCTTGTACACTCAGCCGACCTTTTTCCTTGAAGATCCGATAGAGTACATTGCGAAGCAGATCCTGATCAGCATGATGATGAGCCCAGCTGTTGCGCAAGGTCGTTTGGCGAAGATAATGTTCCATCACCTGCACACGCTGGGCAAAATTCACCGTTTCCTCCATCTTCAGCTGCAACTCGTCCCATCGGGTTGGCCAGCAGTCTTCCAGCGGTATACGTCTGTCTGTGAACAAATCAAGTGATTGCCCGTGTAGAAAAGGCGCTCCACCTGGAAAAAAACGAACACCAAAGGTATATTCCCCCACCGGAGGCTCTGTAAACGACAATGGAAAAGCAAAAGGCTGCATGTAATTACCGCAATAGCTATACGTATACCTTGCTTGCTCCGGATTATAATCGATCAGGATGTCGGTACAGCCGTCTGGCAACACACGGGCAGAAGCCATAGACTTCAACATTAAGTCATTGACTTTCGATCCGATTGCCACCGTTCCACGTTCACCGTTATCTCTATATTTGCGGGTTCCCGACTCCCAGTAACAGGCTACATAAGGTGTAAGCACAGGCGAAGGATCGTGCTCAATATAGTATGTACGGGGATCAATTCCATTCATTTGTATCGGGCGATACAACGGGTGCAGACGAGCGTCCATTCACTTCCCTGCCTTTCCCTTTCATATCAAAATAGAGCTTCATCCGACCCCTATCGATCGGTTCCGTTATGTATCATTATGTTCATTCTTCTCTCTCATCATATCATGAGCATCATCGCTCAGGTAAAAAAAGTGCCCTGCTCGGAGGACAATCCGAGCAGGGCCAGTCACACATCTATTTAACACGAGAAGGGGTTTACAAGAATAATATTAAGCCCCCAACCTTAAGAGATACTGAAATTCAGATGAAGAACAGATCAAAAAACGAGCGAAAAACAGATAATAAATACATAGACATATATGCTCTTACTCAGCCTAAACCATGCAGTTTCCGAAATCGTTCGGGACTCATGCCCGTATGTCGTTTGAATATCGTACAGAAATAACTGGCATTTTCATACCCTACCCTGTCAGCTACTTCATAGATTCGCAGCGCCCTCTCGCTGAACATCAGCTGTTTACTGCGATTGATTCGTTCCTGGTTGACGTAAAATACAGGTCTCACATGTAAAGCTTTCTGAAACAACCGGCACAGATATTGAGGGGATACGACAGCAACGTCTGCCAACTCTTTCAGCGACAGAGGCTGATCCAAGTGCTCTTTAATGTAACGCAGCACGGGTTTCAGACGTTCCATTTCATCATTATCGTTGTCAAACACAATAAGCAAAGGCTTCAAGTCGAGAAGCAGGGCATACAGATGTTTGGAGCTATCCCGATCATCGACAGCATCCATTGTATCCCCTGTACCTTCTCCATTCACAAGCATCTGCTCCAAGCCTTGTAGCAATTCGGGTTTTCTGAGCTTATATACTCCTGAACTGGTTATTCCCGCATAGGCCAGTAGCTGACTGGCCTCCCGCCCCTGAAAGGATACCCACGCCAGCTCCCAGTGATCCGTAATAGGCCTATACTCATGCGGAATATCGGGGTAGGTGATAAACACCTCCCCTGGGCCAACGATATATTCTTCTTCACCCTCTATAATCAGCCTGCCTTGTCCCTGAATGACCTGATGAATCTGGTAATCGGGAAAGCCTTCCGGGCGTTCCGTTTCAAATTGATGTTCCCAATACCCAACGGTCGTCATATAGACGGGCAGACGTGCGGCTTCGTCTGTTTTACCAAAAAAGATTCGTGTATTCATCCGGGACACCATGCTCTCCCCCTTTAGTTTCATATTGTGATATATATGGGCAATATTCTTTATTTTCTAAGTATCTAATCAATTCTATACTGTGAATATATTATAACATGATCAAAGGAGCTGCTGTTATGAGAAAGAAACTCGTGCACACCCCTCCGGTTAACGGATATCCGGAATGGAACAACAATCCCGAGACGTTTCAGGTGAATCGTCTGCCAGCCCATGCCAATATGGTAGCGTTTCCAACAATAGAAGAAGCCTTGTCCAATGAATTCACTTCGTCCCCTTGGTACCAGACGCTAAATGGTTCATGGAAGTTCAGCTTTGCTGAAACGCCAGAACAGCGCATTACTTCTTTTTACGAAACCAGCTACGATGCCAGCAAATGGGATGACATCGCTGTCCCGTCCAACTGGCAGTTGCAGGGCTATGATTACCCTCACTATACGAACATGACTTATCCTTGGGTGGAGCGCGAGCCTGAGTTAAAACCACCTTTTGCACCAGCTACCTATAACCCGGTCGGTTCATATATTCGTACATTTACAGTTCCTGCGGACTGGAAAGATCGTCCGGTCCTGCTGCACTTTGAAGGTGTTGAATCGGCCTTCTATGTATGGGTAAATGGAGAACTTGTTGGTTACAGTGAGGATACCTTCACGCCTGCAGAATTTGATATCACGGCATACCTGACGGAAGGCGAGAACAAGCTGGCAGTCGAGGTTTACCGCTGGTGTGATGCAAGTTGGCTGGAGAATCAGGATTTCTGGCGGCTTAGCGGTATTTTCCGCGGAGTGTATCTACACTCGCCATCACCGGTTCAGATCGCTGATTTCTTCGTTCGTTCGGAGCTGGATGAGGCTTTTCAGAATGCAGAACTGCAAGTGGATGTGAAGCTCTTCAATCATAACCCGGGACAGCATGTAGACGGTTTGACGGTTCAAGCACAGCTTTATGATGCGGAGCAAAAGCTTGTTCTGAATCAACCGCTGGCGGCAGAGGTTACTTTTACTAATGAAGAAGAAGTGACGTTACATCTCTCTGCTCCGGTTGCGAACCCGCTCTTATGGAGTGCCGAAACGCCTAACCTGTACACACTTGTGCTGTCCATCCAGAATACGTCAGGCGAAACGGTAGAGGCTGTTCGTACCCGTGTGGGCTTCCGCAGGTTTGAAATCAAGGACGGCTTGATGAAAATTAACGGCAAACGCATCGTGTTCAAGGGTGTCAATCGCCATGAATTCTCTCCCGATTCAGGACGGGCCATCGGACGTGAGGATATGATTCGTGATATCGAGCTGATGAAAGCCTATAACGTTAATGCCGTTCGTACATCCCACTATCCGAACCAGACGATCTGGTACGAGCTGTGTGATGAATATGGACTGTATGTGATTGACGAGACGAATCTGGAGACACATGGTACGTGGTACTATGGGCAAAAAGAAATGAACGACGACAACATCCCAGCGAGCAAGCCCGAATGGCGCGATAATGTCATTGATCGCTGTAACTCCATGTTCCAGAGGGATAAAAACCATGCGTCCATCATCATCTGGTCACTTGGTAATGAATCGTTTGGCGGCGATAACTTTATCGCCATGTACGACTATCTGAAACAAGCCGACCCAACAAGGCTCGTTCATTATGAAGGCACGTATCACTACCGCCCTTCCGATTCGGCGAGCGATATTGAGTCCACGATGTATATCAGTCCGAATGATATCGAGCAGTACGCACGTATGAAAGGGGATAGAAAACCTTATATCATCTGTGAATACAGCCATGCGATGGGCAACTCCTGCGGCGGACTGCACCTGTACTGGGAGATGTTTGATAAATATGAGATTTTACAAGGGGCATTTATCTGGGACTGGGTGGATCAATCGATCCGAACCAAGACAGCAGACGGTGTAGAATATCTTGCCTACGGCGGAGATTTCGGCGAGTCACCTCATGACGGTAACTTCTGCGGCAACGGACTGATTTTGGCAGATAAAACGGTTACGCCTAAGCTCGAAGAAGTGAAAAAATGTTATCAGAACGTTCGCATGCAGGCGCTCAATCTGCAAACTGGGCTGATTCGCATCACGAATCATTTCCTGTTCACGGATCTGAACGAATATGCACTCGCCTGGACGTTGTCCCATAACGGAGTATCTGTGGAAAAGGGGCATTTGGACATTGCTGCGCAGCCGGGCGAATCCATTGAGGTTCATATCCCTTATACATCATCTTCCGACTTGTACACAGAAGCTGTTCTTACTGTCTCTCTGGAAACCAAGAAGGCAGTCAAATGGGCAGATGCAGGACATGAGATTGGTTGGGAGCAGTTTGTCGTATCTCCGCGTCTGCGTTCAATTCAGCAACCTGCTGCTGGAGCAAGTGATGCTCTTCAAGTGGAGGAACTACAAGATGGCGGATTGAAAGTGAATGCGGGTGAAGTTTCCATAAGCTTTAGTTCGGTTACTGGCGCACTTACTTCCTATCAGATTAACTCTCAGGAGCAATTACTAGCACCTGCTCGCGCGAACTTCTGGCGTGCGATGACCGATAACGATCTGGGTAACAAACTGAATGAACGTGCCGCTTTCTGGCGGGATGCTCACGCGACGAACAAGCTGATTCGTTTCGAACATCATACGAATGAGCAAGGCTGCCATGTGACAACAGATTATACGTGGGATGCCAGCCCGGGAAGTACGCTGTCCATCACGTATCATATCCAACCGAATGGCGAGCTTGAAATCAGTCAAACCCTCGTATCAGGTGCAGGTCTGCCTGAATTGCCTGAGTTCGGCATGTTGTTTGAATTAAAAGATAGTCTGGATACGATCTCCTGGTACGGCAGAGGTCCGCACGATAACTATATCGACCGTCTGACCAGCGCGCGCCTCGGCTATTACACCGGAGCCGTTCGTGATCAGTTCGTGCCTTACCTGAAACCGCAGGAGTGTGGTAACAAAACGGATGTACGTTTTGCGGAGATTACTTCGGCTGTAGGCGGAAATTCTGCAAATGGCAGCAGCGGTCTTCATTTTGAAGCCAATGCGCCGTTTGAAATCAATGCATTGCCATGGTCGCCTGAAGAACTGGAAGCGAACGACCACGTCTACAAATTGCCGGTAAGCTCACATACTATCGCTCGTATCAATTACGTGCAGATGGGTGTTGGCGGCGACGACAGCTGGAGTGCCCGCACGCATCCAGAGTACACACTTCAAGCCAACCGTCCGTATCACTTCACGTTTACGGTGAAACCTGTATAGAGCTTCCCCTCCATTTATTATAATTTCTTAGGTTCCACCATCGTAACAAAAACCAACAATCCCTGCTGGCATAATACTGGCAGGGATTGTTGTGTTGGAGATCGTTAACTATTCAAACGTTACACTATTACTTTTGTCATTCCAGCTAATGTTAAAGGTAACCGGATCTTTGTTATCCACTGGATTCAATGTACCGGACTCGGTAACCGGTGTTTGTTGTTCTTCAAGCGCACGTCCCTGCCGCTCAATGTTTGTTCCTTTAACATTGTAGACAAAATCTTTGACAGTACTCTCATCTCCTATGTAAACAATCCCGTATGAACCTGTTGAACGCTGCAAAGATACGTCCCAGTGCGCGCTCTTCTCATGTTTGATATCATCCGAACCACAGGCGGCCAACATAGCGAACATCAATAGAATACCTAACAACAGTGGTAACTTCATTCGTTTCACTTTCATTCTATCCCCTCCTAATTGGTATTTAACCAATATTGAAAGCGATGATAGAAACATTGAAACACTCTGCAGTTATCTCGTGTAATGATCTATATCCTCTTCCGCTGACTCGTGCACTCTTTTGTGGTATTCTTCGTGCTGGTGAACGTCATTTTTCAGCTTAGCCAAGAACCCCCAACCTGTAAAGAACATGAGTAGCACAGCAATCAACGCATAAGCAAAGCTAAATAGATTCATATAGAAATTCACAAAGATCCCGGCCAATATGAAACCCAGAATCCACAATACCCTTTTTGTACTTTTTCTCATCGCTGTCCCTCCACTCAGTTGAAATTACAAACTCTGTCTTACTCTATGTATTCTCATACATACGCTCTAAAAGAAACACGGTTGCGCCAAAAAGAAAAAAAGCTCCCTTTTCGGGAGCCTTTCCTCTATCGGCATAACGAAGGTTTTACAACCTTATTACATCATGCCGCCCATTCCACCCATACCACCCATATCAGGCATTCCAGCAGCGCCTGCAGGTTCTGGCTTATCAGCGATAACCGCTTCAGTTGTCAGGAACATTGCGGCTACAGAAGCAGCGTTTTGCAAAGCATAACGCGTTACTTTAGCAGGGTCAACGATACCTGCTTCGATCATGTTAACCCATTCGCCAGTCGCAGCATTGAAACCTACGCCCGTTTGTTCTTTTTTCAGACGTTCCACGATTACGGAACCTTCTTCGCCAGCATTAGCTGCGATTGTACGGATTGGTGCTTCCAGAGCTTTCAGGACGATGTTCACACCTGTTTGCTCGTCACCGGACAATGCTACACCAGCAACAGCATGATATACGTTCAGAAGCGCAGTACCACCACCGGATACGATACCTTCTTCAACCGCAGCGCGAGTTGCGTTCAGGGCATCTTCGATACGCAGTTTGCGTTCTTTCAATTCTGTTTCAGTTGCCGCACCGACTTTGATTACGGCTACACCGCCGGACAATTTAGCCAGACGCTCTTGCAGTTTTTCTTTGTCGAACTCGGAAGTTGTTTCTTCCAGTTGAGTACGGATTTGGCTAACACGTGCATCGATATCGGATTTGTTACCAGCACCGTCAACGATGATTGTGTTTTCTTTAGTTACACGGATTTGGCGAGCTGTACCCAGTTGTTCCACAACAGCGGATTTCAGGTCCAGACCCAGTTCTTCCGTGATCAATTGGCCGCCAGTAAGGGCAGCGATATCTTGCAGCATCGCTTTACGACGGTCACCGAATCCTGGAGCTTTAACCGCTACAGCATTGAATGTACCACGCAGTTTGTTCACAACCAACATCGCCAGTGCTTCGCCTTCGATATCTTCAGCGATCAATACGAGTGGTTTACCTTGTTGTACGATTTTCTCAAGCAATGGCAAGATGTCTTGCGTGCTGGAGATTTTCTTGTCTGTGATCAAGATGTACGGGTTATCCAAAACAGCTTCCATTTTGTCCGTATCTGTGATCATGTATGGAGAGATATATCCGCGGTCGAATTGCATACCTTCTACCACTTCAAGCTCCGTAGCGAATCCTTTGGATTCTTCAACAGTGATAACACCGTCTTTACCTACTTTTTCCATTGCTTCAGCGATCAGTTCGCCTACTTCTTCGTCAGCTGCAGAGATTGCTGCAACTTGTGCGATGGATTGTTTTGTTTCGATTGGTTTGGAGATGGCTTGCAGTTCAGCTACCGCAGCTTTAACCGCTTTGTCGATCCCTTTACGGATACCGATCGGGCTAGCGCCTGCAGTTACGTTTTTCAAACCTTCTGTAATCAGGGCTTGAGCAAGTACTGTTGCAGTTGTTGTACCGTCACCGGCAACATCGTTAGTTTTTGTTGCAACTTCTTTAACCAGTTGTGCACCCATGTTCTCAAATGCATCTTCCAGTTCGATTTCTTTTGCAATTGTTACACCGTCATTCGTGATGAGCGGGCTTCCGAATTTTTTCTCCAGAACCACGTTACGGCCTTTTGGTCCGAGCGTTACTTTCACTGCGTTAGCCAATGCATCCACACCACGAAGCATGGAGCGACGAGCGTCTTCACTGAATTTAATGTCTTTAGCCATTTAAGAAAACCTCCCTAGTATATTGTGTAAAATGATACTGCTATATGGTTCGGTTAACCGATTAAAATTTGAAATTAGTCGAGAATCGCGTGAATGTCGCTCTCTTTCATAATCAAATATTCTTTACCTTCGAATTTGATTTCTGTACCGGCATATTTGGAGAAAATAACGCGGTCTCCTTCTTTCACTTCCAGAGCTACACGTACGCCGTCTTTCAGCACTCCAGCGCCAACAGCAATTACTTTACCCTCTTGCGGTTTCTCTTTAGCAGAGTCCGGAAGTACGATCCCGAAAGAAGTCGTTTGCTCTTGCTCCAGTGGTTCTACCAATACGCGTTCACCTAAAGGTCTGATCATGAAAAATAGCCTCCTTTTGAAATTATATAGCCTTGCATTTGTAGGTTGCAGCCATATGTATTAGCACTCGACAGTGTTCAGTGCTAACAACCAACTTTATGATACTCAACTTGAAGCATGATTTCAAGTCTTTTTGATGAATTCTTGCGAGAATTTACGTTGAATT
Organism: Paenibacillus sp. 2TAF8; assembly: GCF_052114825.1. Classification (NCBI taxonomy): domain Bacteria; kingdom Bacillati; phylum Bacillota; class Bacilli; order Caryophanales; family Paenibacillaceae; genus Paenibacillus; species Paenibacillus sp. 2TAF8. Next base: position 333,200 of record NZ_JBFRFN010000006.1, on the reverse strand, counting down.
TACATCCATACAGCTTGACCACTTATATCCAGAAGCCAAATCACGCCTGACACAGCTGGATGAATGTTACATTCACGCTTCTATTTTACGAGATTCGTTGCCTTAGATGCAAACTTCGCCCCTCATCCCTTCTCCATTGTATCCATTGACCGGCATAATATGCCTGCGTGTCCACTCCGTTCTTCCTTTCGAACGGAACCCAAAGACCCGGAGCAGACCAAAACGTCTTCACCGGGTCCTATACTTATAACGAGTGAACTAGCTCTCCACCTGAACTCACCAACCCTGGACTTTTCTATCCTGAATGTTGGTTGTCCTCTTTCCGCACATAACGGGCTTCAATCTCTTGATCCGCTGCAAGCTGCTTGCGATACACAATTGCGGATAGAAACACACTGATCTCATACAACAACAATAGCGGAATCATGACGAGCAGATCGGATATTAAATCTGGCGGCGTAATGACCACTGCAATAAAAATCAGTACAAAATAAGAAATTTTGCGCATTTTACGCAGACGAATCGGATTGAGAATGCGCAGCCCCGTCAGGAACATGATGAGCAGTGGCAACTCAAACAGCAGTGACACTGGCAACACAATGCCAAACAGGAAACTGAAGTACTGCTGCATACCGTATGTCTCGACAAGCCCCATTTTCTCCGTAATCGTGGTTGTGAACGCAAGCGCCATTGGAAAAACAACATAATACGAAAAGGCGACGCCCACCAGAAACAGCAGAAATACATAAGGTACATACTTCAGAGATGCCTTACGTTCTTGCGGCCGCAGACCAGGACTAACGAACTTCCAGATCTGATACACCGTAAAGGGCAACGTAATGATAATCGAAAAGAGTCCAGCAATCTTCATATAGATGCCAATACCGTCCCAGAAGGAGAACGCATGCAGTACAAAGCCTTTGGCCGTCTCCGCCTTGGTCAAATAACGATAAACCGGGTCTGCCACGAAGAATCCAGCGATCAGTCCCAGAATAAAAATGCTCAATACATAGATCAGCCGCTTGCGCAGCTCACTCAGATGTTCGGTAAGCGTCATTTCTTCATTTTGCCGCGTCATGCCTGCCTCCCCCTGGAATTCAGCTTTAAAATACAAAACCCTTCCGGCAGGAAGGGGTCTCTCTCATAGCCATAAATCTTATTCCGGCAGGCGTTTATCTACAGGTTTATCAGCAGCCGTTGTATCTGTTGCCACGGGTTTCGCTTTTTCCTGCTCTTTGCGACTGGAAGCATCATCGTCCGAAATAATATCACGCGCGCCTTCCTTGAACTCACGGAACGTACGTCCGACAGCCCGTCCCAATTCCGGCAGCTTGTTAGGCCCAAACAAAAGCAATGCAATCACGGCCAGCAAAATAAATCCTGTTGGTCCAATCGAACTTAACATTGATCTTCCTCCCTGTTTCAAGCGTTCAACATACGCTTACCCGAAGTCATGTTCACAGATGTCTGAACTATATTTGGATTTATGCCCATCATACCACAGATGTAACCACTTACATAACCCGTAAAATGTTATAACTGTGCTTTATTTTCCTTACTGCTTGAATTGACCAGTAACCATCAGGAGTGCTTCCGGAAGCTGATCCATAATGGCTGCCAGATGTTCGTGCACACCCTTCGGCGTACCCGGCAGATTCACAATCAATGTGCGGCCACGAATCCCGCATACCCCGCGGAACAACATCGCAGAGCGATTTTTGCTCATCACACTGTATCTCATCGCCTCAGCCATACCAGGAACTTCACGTTCAATGACCCTTCTGGTCGCTTCAGGAGTAATATCCCGAATGGCCAGCTCCGTTCCACCCGTTGTTAGTACGAGATCGGCGTGAAAATAATCGGTCATCTCGATTAATGCCGCAATAATCTCATCGGGCTCATCCGGAACGATTCGATACTCCACGATCTGACCACCAAGTTCCTCTTCTACAAGTTCCCGTATCACTTGCGCGCTTGTATCCTCACGTTCTCCACGGGCCCCTTTGTCACTGGCTGTCAGGATTGCTGTTCTCCACACCATAAAGATCACCCTTCTCCTCTATGAAAATAAATATCCGTTATCGATTGAAATCACCGTTTTTACCACCGCTCTTGGACTGCAGCATCGTTGGGCCGATGACCATATCTTTTTGCATCGCCTTACACATGTCATAAACCGTAAGTGCCGCAGCCGAGGCCGCCGTGAGTGCCTCCATCTCGACACCTGTTTTGCCTTCTGTCTTGACGGTTGCTTCGATATGGAGTTCGTCCACTCCATTATCATGGAAACGAATATCAACACCATTCAGTGCAAGCGGATGACACATCGGAATCCAGTCAGACGTCTTCTTCGCCCCCTGAATACCCGCAATCTGAGCAACCGCCAGCACATCTCCTTTACCAATACGACCCTGACGGATGGCTTCCAGTGTATCGGGGTTCATCGTGACTTTCGTTACAGCGACAGCGGTGCGCACCGTCACGTCCTTACCCGAAATATCCACCATCCGGGCTCGTCCTTGTTCGTTAAAATGAGTCAGCTTCCCACTGGAAGATCGACCATGGTTTACTTCCGAGTTCAATCACATCACAACCCTTTATTCGATATGTAATATACCTTCGGGTGTTATCAACAGATTCAGCCGCAGATCAAGTGGATCCATCGGAATTTCCGGCTCCAACTGGCCAGGTAATACCAAAGCAGCCATGAGAGGTCTTTTGCTTCGTTCAGCACACTGCATCTCAAGCTGCTCTGCAAATCGGTCATAATAACCGCCACCGTATCCGATGCGTCCTCCTTGAAGGTCGTAACCCAGTCCCGGTACGAGCACCAGATCCAGATCGGGCCAGTTCTCAGGGTGCAACACTTCACAAGATGCCTTAGGTTCAGGTATGCCCCAAACGCCTGGTTCAATATCCTCCCGGCTCGTTACTCGCCGCAATTCCATCCGAGGCGGGTCAGCGAGTACTTTGGGCGCTAGCAACATATCCCCCTGCTTCCATCCCTCTTCAAAAAGAAAAGCGGTGGATGCCTCACTCCCATAGGACAGATAGCTGAAAATATTCAGCGGCTTACGCATGTGCCTGTTCTTGCTCAACCGCAGGCGATCCAGCTCACGCTTCAGTCCGTCATTCATTCGTGTGCTGGCCTCCTCCCGCATCTGCTCGTCCAATCGATCGCGCAATTTTCTGAGCCGGGAGCGAAGTTGCTTCTTCTGTTCCGTACGATCCTGCATAATACTGACGAACCTCCTGTTGATCTGGAAGGTAAGAAAATAATTCATGCCATTATTTATATGTTAAGACAAGATGTTATCTGGATGATCAGTTAAAATGATTCATTTTCTGCAAAATCCTCATGGTATAACATGTCTTCTTTCAGTTTATCATTGATTGACCAAAAAGACTACAAGCCGGAGCCGTTCCCAATCGGTGCATTTGCTCTGTATTTCATGTAAACTGGGATGTAAGTGTCTATATCAGAACTCGACTTATGGAGGAACTTAATTCTATGTTGCTGCAAGTATCCGGAATTATTAAACGTTTTGGTGTCGATCCAATCCTGGACGGCGTGAACTTACAAATATTAGAGCGTGAGCGCATCGGCCTGGTTGGTGTTAACGGTGCAGGTAAATCGACTTTGCTCAAAATAATCGCCGGGGAGATGTCCTATGACGGCGGACAAATCTTCAAATCCAAAGAAACTACGCTTGGTTACCTCGCTCAGAACAGCGGCCTGCAGTCCAATCGCAGCATCTGGGAAGAAATGATGCATGTCTTCGCGCATCTTACCCAGACCGAAGCAGAGCTGAGACAGATGGAGCATGATATTGCCGATCCTGCATTAATGGAAGATGAGAAACGCTATGCTGATCTGTTGGAGCGCTATGCAAGACGTTCAGACTGGTTCAAAGATCATGGTGGTTACGAGATGGAAACGCGTATTCGCAGCGTTCTGCACGGTATGGGTTTTGGAGAATTTGCACCTGATACCCCGATTGGTACCCTCAGTGGCGGACAGAAGACCAGACTCGCATTAGCTCGCATTCTGTTACAGGCTCCTGATCTGCTCATGCTGGACGAGCCGACGAACTATCTGGACATCGCTACACTTACATGGCTTGAGGATTATCTGAGGGGATACTCAGGCGCACTATTAGTCGTATCCCATGACCGGTACTTCCTAGACAGACTCGTAACTAACATTGTTGAGATTGAACGTCATCGCTCCAAGAAATATACGGGCAATTACAGCCGCTATATGGAGCTGAAAGCAGCCGAGTACGAGATTCAGATGAAACAATACGAGAAACAACAGGACGAAATCTCCAAGATGGAGGACTTTGTTCAAAAAAATATCGTACGCGCTTCGACAACGAAGCGTGCCCAGAGTCGCCGCAAAGCACTGGAGAAGATGGATCGTCTCGACAAACCGCTCGGTGATCTCAAGAAAGCCCACTTTTCCTTCGAAACTGCCGTTATGTCCGGCAAAGAAGTGTTGCGTGTAGAACAATTATCCGTTGCGTATGAAGAAGGTTCGCCTCTGTTCCGCAATGTGTCCTTTGATCTAAGACGCGGCGAAACCGTTGCACTGATCGGGCCGAACGGAATTGGAAAATCGACGTTGCTGAAGTGCCTCACCGGAAGTCTTCGTCCTGCGCAAGGCGATATTCAGTGGGGTACCAAAGTACAGATCGGTTATTATGACCAGGAGCAGACTGGACTGAATCCGTCCAACACCGTGCTCGAAGAGCTGTGGAGTGCTTATCCGGGCATGGAAGAAGCGCGCATTCGAACCGTACTGGGTAACTTTTTGTTCAGCGGTGATGATGTGCTCAAAAAAATTTCCTCGCTCAGCGGTGGAGAGAAGGCTCGTGTGTCTCTGTCCAAACTCATGCTGAAGGAAGCCAATGTGCTTATTCTCGATGAGCCGACGAACCATCTCGACCTCTTCGCCAAAGAAGTACTGGAAGCTGCTTTAATGGATTACGAAGGTACACTGCTCTTCATCTCCCACGACCGGTACTTCCTGAACAAAATGGCGGAACGGATCGTTGAGCTTCATCCTGGAGGTACCGAGCACTACCTCGGTAATTATGATGATTATGTGGAAAAAAAACAGGAACTGGAAGACATTGCACGCGAAGCAGCGGAAGCCCGGCAAACATCTTCAAAATCTGCTTCTACAGCAACTTCAAGTGTAAATCCAGCAGTTTCCGAGAAATCCGGTGCAGCTTCTTTTGAGGCAGATAAACAGGCGAAGCGCGAAGAACGAAACAGACAGCGCAGACAGGAAGCATTGGAGCAGCAAATTGCTGAACTGGAGTCCGAGATCACATCGCTGGAAGAACAGATGGCTTTGCCCGAAGTTTATCAGGATTATATGAAACTGCAGGAATTGCAACAGTCAACTGAAGAGCACAAGACACAGCTGGCTGAGGCTTATGAGGAATGGGAAACGCTGGCGATGGGATAGAGGATCTTAGTGAATAAGGAAAGAGATGGCCTAGTTACCCTTATTGTTGTGCTTGTGGAACACATCGAATAAATTATAAATGAGGCCCCGCGATACGAACGTAACGCGGAGCCTCTTTGGGTTAACAGGACAACAACTGTATACAGAGAACAGACTGACTTGAAATGCCTTTATAATACGCACCCCAACAACTCGCTCGAGATCAATAAATCTTGTTTTCACATTTGTCAAATATACTTGAATTACGTAAAATATTTTTGTGAAGACTCACCTCAGTTTTATCCACAAGAGCGAGCACTAATTCACGACTCATTTCACGTAATCAAACGTTGGTAGAATAAGCTTTGTATGAAAAAACCATATTTATCCACCGTTTTATCCACATTATCCACAATATTGTTGGTAACTCAGATGCATTCTATCCCCTGCAAACAACTTGTTTCGAAAACACTCGTTGCAAGACTTGACCTCAGTTACCCACAAATTACACTGGATATGTGGATAACTGTAGTCACATCTTGACAAATCCGATTATCGCTATTTGATTTTTCGTTTATTCCATTCCGCCCAAACCATGGGGAAAGAACCCCTCTTTAGCTCTTTTTTTGCTATATCATCCCCTTATTTCTAAGGCATCTTAATGTACAGATACCTCTTCACTTTCCAGAGATTCCGCTTTTAGTCCGGCTGCGTTACATGCCGCCACATACGCCAATCCTGCGGCCATAACGATATCATGGTGCGTTGCCGTTCCTCTGAACTCTCGGCCGGCACGTTCTACCGTGATCACGGCTTCTGCACTGGCTCCCTCTCCCCCACTCAAGGCATGCATCTCCATGTCTACAAATGTAATATCGTCAGAAATACACTGCCCAATGGCCTGAATTGTTGCATCTACAGGGCCTTTTCCTACAGCAGAATAAGAATGTTCCCCTGCACTTGTGCGAATACGGACCGCAGCCATACGGTCTGTCATGCTGCCTGCAGTAACCTGCAGTTCAAGCAATTCATAGTCCTGTGCCGGAATATTCATCGTTTGGCTTACCATTTGCAGCAACTGGTCATCACTCACCACTTTTTGCTGGTCCGCAGTGACTTTGAACACTTCGTACAACTGCTCCATTTGCTGTTCATCCGGTTCAAATCCGTATTTGCGTACCCGATCCTTCAGAGCGTGACGGCCGGAATGTTTACCCAAAATAATCATACTGCGCGGAATGCCCAGTGCTTCCGGGTCCATAATCTCATACGTGTTGCGGTTCTTCAGCAAACCATCTTGGTGAATGCCCGACTCATGCTGGAAGGCGTTGCGTCCAACAACCGGTTTGTTATAAGCAATCGGAAAGTGCATGGCCCGGCTGATCTGGCGAGATGTCTCATATAGCTGGTTCAGCTTGATATTGGTCGTTGCTCCAATCACATCTCCGCGTGTTTCCAGCGCCATAATCAGTTCCTCTAACGCGCAATTTCCTGTCCGTTCTCCTATTCCATTGATGGTCACTTCGATCTGTGAAGCACCATTGGCAATGGCAGCCAAACTGTTCGCCACCGCAAGCCCCAGATCGTTATGACAGTGCGCACTATAACGCACTTTATCTCCACCTCTTGCTCCCTCACGCACTCGTCGGAACATCTCTCCATACTCATGCGGCAATGCATAACCAACCGTATCTGGCAGGTTGATAATGCTTGCCCCTGCCTCAATGGCCACTTCGACCATTTCAATCAGATCATCCATCTTGGTACGCGCAGCATCCATCGCCGTGAATTCCACGGTATCCGTAAACTGACGTGCGTAGGAAACCATCTCCCGGGCCGTAGCTACCACCTCACTGCGAGGCCGGCGCAGCTGATGCTCAATATGAATATCCGACGAGGATATAAACAGGTGGATTCGGCGCCGGGCAGCATCTGCGGTAGCCTTCACCGCAGAATCGATGTCTCCTTTGACCGCGCGTGCAAACCCGCAGATTTCGACCTGCTGCAATTGTCTTGAGATCGCCTGAACCGCCGCAAACTCCCCTGGACTGGAGATTGGGAATCCAGGCTCAATGACGTCAATGCCAAGAGCTGCCAGCTGGTGAGCCAGTTCTATTTTTTGTTCAGGATGCAGGCTGGCTCCGGGTGCTTGCTCTCCATCTCGCAGTGTTGTATCAAAAATTTCAATCATGCGTTTATTCGGGTTTGTTGTCATTTTCATCAACCTCCATTACATTTTCGGGATATCGTTTTGCCGGGTCCATAATAAACCTGCCTATGCTGGTTTATTATGGAGATAGGCTTTTGATCTCCATCCCATTCTGCTCTGCTATGTTTGTTTGGTAGAAAAGTGATGTTCAATGGTTGGTTCAAAGTGTACGTCGACTTACACTCTGAAATGCTTCTGATTCGGACTGATGCCATGTGCATCCCATATGGTTGTAGCTTTTGCCCACCCTGCTGCCGGCAGCAATACAAATAACCCGCCATCTCATCAAAGAGACGGCGGGTTATTCTCCCCTCCGCGGTACCACTCTCGCTTGATAGCCCAGCCTGCGCTGACACCATCCACCTCGTGTTCTCGTGAAATGCATTGAACTACGCAACATTCTGCGTTAATTCAGTCATTGAATTCAAGAGAAACTCCCTGTAACGGGGGTTAGCCGTTGCCATGTACACATGGGCTTCCTCCTTGAAGGCAGCGGTTAAGCCTATCCCATGTTTCCAAAGCTCTGTTCCCGGGCGAGATTCAAACGTTTCCAGCCACTGCGTCGCACCACCCCGCAGCTCTCTGAGCGCCATCGTCGTTCTACTGCTCCCGTTCATTACATTTGTTTATATGTTAATATTGCTCCAAAATTGAAATCAAAAAAGCCTGCCTTCTCCTGCATAATGCAAGAGACGACAGGCTGTTCACCATCGCGGTACCACTCTTGTTGACTCCCATCCCGTTCAAACAACGGTCTGAAAGTCCCCTCAGTATTGTCCATCGATTCCTGAAACTTAACACTAGTGTAACGGAAGTTGTCTCCGTTTCATTCTAATCCTAAGTAAATCGATCACAATAACCCTTTCACGGAGGCAACCCGTAACGATATACTTCCGACTAGTTTCAGCCTTCGGCTGTCTTCTTGAAATAGCCGTGTTCCATCGTTCCGCTTCCAGGTGAGTTTCAGGTTTCCTTCGGCTGCGTTGCACCATCCCGCAGCTCTCTAATGACCGGGAGTGACCTTACTGTTCCTGTTCATCGCGTTTTTCGGTTCAGGAGATAATTCCTGTTTAATTTTGTAACTAATATACATTCTTCACAATCCGCTGTCAACCATTCATTTCAAAAATGAACAATCTCTTTGCAGAACAGGCTATATAAGTTGAACTAAAGATTTTACACATTTCACTCCGATAACAGAAGAACCTTCCAATCGCTGTTATCCCCAGATTTTTTTGAATTCCCTTCTCCAAAGGGAAAAATCCAGTGATAAAGGCGAGTGCTTCGTTTTTCCAGGTTTTTTCTGTCCTCTCCGTTAAAGTGCAAAAGAATAGTTTATCTTATATACGTTACGTTTCGCTCCCAGAGAACTTTACCCTTCGGATTGTACCGACCAAGCTTCCAGAGAAAGTCCAGGGTCTGCTTTTGCGTCAAAATCAGTGCCCTCGCCGCGAATCCATTTCAGATGTGCCGCCGCGCCGATCATGGCTGCATTATCCGTGCAGTATTCCATAGGCGGAATGACAAGTTCCAGCCCTTCCTTCTCACAGCGTTCTTGCAGAGCCGTCCGCAAACCACGATTGGCGGCAACCCCGCCGCACAGAAGTAACTGGCGTGAACCATATTCACGAACAGCACGTACCGCTTTTTCCACCAACACTTCAACGACAGCTTCCTGAAAACCGCGCGCTACTGCAGACGGCTCCAATGTTTCGCCGCGCATCTTGGCCTGATTCAGTGCGTTAAGTACAGCCGATTTCAATCCACTGAGACTGAAGTCATATGATCCCGCTTCAAGCCACACCCGCGGCAAAGGAACCACATCCTTAGCTTCCGACGCCATACGGTCTACATGCGGCCCTCCTGGATAAGGGCATCCGAGCGCACGAGCTACTTTATCATATGCTTCACCGACAGCATCGTCCCGTGTGCGGCCAATCAGCTTGAATTTGCCCTCTGACTCCAGATGCACAAGCTCTGTATGTCCCCCGGATACGACAAGAGCCATCGCCGGATATTGCAGTTCACGCACAAGACGATTCGCATAAATATGACCAGCAATATGATGGGTGCCGATGAGCGGTTTGCCAAGCGCCATCGCCAGCGTTTTGGCTGCGACGATACCCACCAGCAGCGCGCCGACAAGTCCAGGCCCCTGCGTGACTGCAATTGCGCTCAAATCACGCGGACGAATGCCGGACTGCTCAATAGCCTGTTCAAGCATCAACGTGATAACTTCAACATGCTTGCGTGAAGCCACCTCGGGTACGACTCCGCCAAACGCTTTATGTGTCTCGATCTGACTAGAGATCAGATTGGAGAGCACCTCACGCCCATCCTTTACAACGGCTACCGATGTTTCGTCACAGCTTGTCTCTACCGCCAAAATATAGGATGGCGTTCCGCCTTGATTATCTATAAGATCGTTCATGAATCCACTACGCTTCCTTCCTCTTCGCCGCTCCGGCCTGCAGGCGGAAGCACCGCCCACATGATCATTGCATCCTCTCCGTTATCGGAGTAGTACCCTTTGCGCAGACCTGCCGATTCAAACCCTTTTTTCTGATACAAATTCTGAGCTACGATATTCGACACCCGAACCTCCAGTGTCATTCGCTCCATGCCGAGATAGGCTGCCGTCTTCATTAGCTCGTCCAGCAATTTTTCGCCCAGCTTGCGGCCCTGGTATGCTTTTCTCACCGCGATATTGGTAATGTGTGCCTCATCCATAATGGTCCACATGCCCGCATACCCAATGGCAGTGCCGTCCAGCTCCATGACCATATATTTAGCAAAATGATTATGCTTCAATTCGTTGTGAAAAGCCTCTTCTGTCCAAGGGAGGGTAAATGCCTCATGCTCAACCTCCATCACGTCAGGAATATCTGCCACCGTCATGAGCCTGAACTGAAACCCTGTTTCCTGTCCTTCATTCGCTACGTTGTCCATCCACTTCCCTCTCCCTTCAGCCTTTGCGCAGCAGGTTGGCTTCCGCTTCGGACAGCTGGGTGTAGTTCGGCACCAGGGCATGTACGTCATCGCGCTGACCTGCAAGCAGCGCTTCGGCGCCGAGGCGCCCAATCCAGCGGCCTTCCAGCTCATACGGGACGAGATGGAGCGCCGTTTCTGCGGGGCAGCGGAGCTCTGCCGCTGCCGCCGCATGCTGGCCCGTCTCGCCGACAATCCAGACGGCAGCGGGCCGCTCTTCCGGCGCCGCCTCCGCCAAGCGGGCGGCGAGCTCTTCCAGCCATCCGTGCATCTCACGGATGGCATCCGGCGCCAGCCGGCGGGGCGCAGCGCTGCCGGCAGAGGCGAACAGCGCGGTATAGGCTTGACCGCGCCGCGCATCCACAAGCGGAACGATCCAGTGGACAGCGGCGGCACCCGTGCCGCCCTGGTCCGCGGATGGCGTTCCGCCAGCCCCGGCTGCGGCATCATCTGCCGCAGCTTGCGCCTTGGCGGCGAGGCCGCTGTACCAGCCGCCCCAGGCGAGGGCCTGCAGGCTGGACACCCCGGCAACGGGGATGTCCCAAGCCCAGGCCAGCGTTTTCGCCGCGGTCACCGCAATGCGGATGCCCGTGTACGAGCCTGGCCCAATACCGACGGCGATCCCGTCCAGCTGGCCAGGCTCTGTGCTACTGGCAGAAAGCAGCTGCTCCATCACAGGCACAACGTGCACCGAGTGATTGCGCTCAGCACGTTCATTGCGCTCTTCCAGCAGCGAACGTTCTTCCATCACCGCTGCGGCCATCACTGCGGTGGATGTATCCAACACCAAAAACCGCTGACGCGGCTTTTTTTGCAAATCTTCCATTATTTTAAACTCCATTCTGTCTGAACTGTTCGCATAGTGAAGCATACACCTCACCGTACCCATCCAGCGTTATCGTTCGATCTTCAAGTCCTGTCGTCTCAATCTGCACATGAAGATGCTCTTGCGGCAGCAACTCGGGAATGATGCTGGACCACTCAACCAAACTAACCCCCGTACCGTAAAAATACTCTTCAAGACCCAGCTCGTCCGCTTCTTCCAGCGAAATGCGATATACATCCATGTGATATAGCGGCAATCGCCCCTCGTATTCCTTGATCAGCGTGAAAGTCGGACTACTCACGACACCCTTCACACCCAAATGCCAAGCAAATTTCTGTGAAAAAGCGGTTTTACCCGCGCCCAAATCGCCATCCAGTGCAATGACCATTCCGGCATGCGCCTGCGCCGCAAGTGCGGACGCAAGCCTTTCGGTATCTGCAATGCTATGGGACTCATATACCCACTGCTTATGCGTCTGATTCAATATACGCCCCACCTTTGACGGTTCCCCGTCTGAGTTCACTTTTGAACCTATTATATCGGTCCCTTTCCTTGCCCGCAACATCGAAGGAACATTCTATAAAATCTAGGACTAATAACCATCTTCTATGTAATTCTCTGAAAGGATCATAACGAAAACAACCGGCACCATCCGGTACCGGTCGCACTTAACGATTTCCAATAGATCATCGCTGGTCTTACCCCATTATCTCATCCGGTATACTTCTACGACACTTCGCCTAAAATATCCCTGAATCATCCTGTATTTATACAGTACTTGTCACATTTTTATTGCTACTCCTCCTCCAGACGATCCACACGCACCGTTTGGGTATTGCCCGGTCTGCTACCCACCTGTACAGTCGCCATACCGTTGGCCTCATCTACATTTTCTATCCAGACAGGTTCTCCTTCAAGTGTCACAGCAATGGTATCTTTGGCATCATAAATCGCTTTAGCCCGCTTTGCATCCATCATATTATTCGTAGTCTCCTTCCGGATCTTCGTTATGCTTTTCCTGAACGATCGTATCTGTCGTACTGTCACCAATATAACCATTATCCTCCGTCACCTGACCGCCACCTAATCCCTCGTTCACCATACGATCGATATCCAGCATAAATGATTCACGATCCAGCGGTAGCTTTTCCGAAGTCACCGCTTCCCAATTTACATCGGCTGCTGGCGTATAAAACTCTTCTCCACTCTCAGCATCCTCCAGAGGATAGGGCGTGAACGTGTGCTTGTGCGCCTCTTCCTCATCTCGTCTGTTCATCATCTGGCACCTCCCCATCATGTTTCCGTTATCATCCCCGACTCTTGCAGAACCATTCAAAATGCTGGAGAGCAATCTAGATATCCCAAAACATCATATGATCAAGGGTTTTACGACTATCCCTTACAACACCTGCCCATACTATTAACAAAAAGAACTCGAAAGGAGCCGCCCTTATGCATACGGTCTGGAAAGGTGCAATAAGTTTCGGTCTCGTACATGTACCTGTCAAAATGTTCTCGGCTACCGAGGACAAGGATATCTCCATGCGTTACATTCACAACGTCTGCGGTAGTCCACTTGCTTATGTACGCCAGTGCCCTTCCTGTGAAGTTGAAGTGAAATGGGAAGAGATAACCAAAGGCTATGAGTACGAAAAAGGTAAATTTGTTCTGTTCGAAAAAGAAGAGCTCGAAGCACTTAACGAATCCAGCAACAAAACCATTACCATTCTGGATTTTGTGGATTTAACTGAAATTGACCCAATCTATTTTCAAAAGACATATTACCTCTCTCCCGATCAGGCTGGTGGAAATGCCTACCAATTACTCATGAATGCTATGCGGGATACAGGCAAAATCGGTATTGCCAAAATCTCGATTCGATCCAAAAGTAGTCTGGCTGCCATCCGGGTACTAGAGGATTGTTTGTCAATGGAAACTATCTTTTACCCGGATGAAATCCGTCCGGTGTCTCAGGTTCCCAATCTTCCCGAAATACAAAATGTGAACGAAAAGGAACTTACGATGGCTAAACTGTTGATCGACCAACTATCCACTCCGTTTGAACCTGGCAAATACACGGATGATTACCGAGCCAAATTGCTTGATCTCATTCAACACAAAGTCGCAGGTGAGGAAATCAAGATCGCTCCGGCCAAACCCGAAGCCAATGTAATGGATCTTATGGCTGCCCTTCAAGCAAGTATCGAAGCAGTGAAGCCTGTTCCTGCAGACCCTGGATCAATCACGGCCAAGCCCAAAAAGCGCATTCCGCGAAAAACAACCGTGCAGGCGGCTGCCGGAGGTGAAACCGATACACCTGCTGCCACGAAACGTAAAAAAGCCCCAACCAAACCAAAAGCGTAATCTATGCATGCTGGTGAAGTAGGACCAAGTCCAAAAGATGCATGTTCTGTCGACTCCCTGTTTTTATTTGCTCGCCTAGCTAGGTTCTCTGCTCATGTCTAACGAACCGTTATTGGGTCACATTAGCCAAAAACGACTTTCTCCCGGTTCGTTAGTAGTCGGCAGAATCCATTTTATTTATATATATCAATATCCTCGTCTCATCTACTTCGCGCACCTCCAGATCACTTAGACATTTATGACTATGGACAATCTACATATTTCGGATAAAGTTATTGACTAAAGAAATTAAATATTTTATATTAACTTATGAAAAGTAACTTATTTATTTTTATAAAGTGATTTATAACTAATTTTCAACATTTTGAAGTTATACACTACTTCTTCATTCGATTCCCGATACCAAGTACGCAGAACAAAATTGATATTTGCAAAATATATCCCCTCGTAATTTGTTGAACGCAGAACGTCCAACATCAAGCATCCATCATAAGGAGGAAATAACTATGAGTACCACATATCAAATTCCAGCCACTACCCACTTGGGTGAAGTGAGTCTCAAAATCAGTAATCTAGATCGATCCATTCAGTTTTATACGGACGTTGTCGGCCTCAAACTGCTGACACGCCAGGAGCATATCGCTACAATGACCGCTGACGGAAAAACCGTCCTTCTTCGCCTTGAAGAAGTAAAAGACAGCATCACTTTGCCCGAGCGATCCCATGCGGGCTTGTACCATTTTGCAATCCTGCTACCTGATCGTAAATCGCTAGGACTTGCTATTCGTAATCTTGTCGCATCCGGGATCGATATTGGCCAAGGGGATCATCTGGTGAGCGAAGCGTTCTATATCTCTGACCCCGATCTTAACGGGATTGAAATTTACGCTGACCGTCCTCGTGAAACTTGGAAACGGGATGTTGATAATAATTACATCATGGCGAGTGATCCGGTAGATGTGCAAAGCTTATTTGATCTCTCAGCTAATGAAACTTGGACCGGCCTGCCTGCTGGTACCGTTATTGGTCATGTTCACTTTCACGTCCGCAGTCTGGAAGAAGCCCGCAGCTTCTATACAGGCGTGCTCGGATTTGATATCGTGGGCAACTTTGCCAACATGTCAGCATTGTTTGTTTCTGCCGGCGGTTACCATCACCATCTCGGGCTGAACATCTGGGCTGGTGTCAACGCTCCAGTTAATCCTTCCAATGCTACTGGCATTGACTATTTTGCGATTGTGTATGCCGAGCCCGAAGAGGTGGAACAAGCCGTTGAACGTTTACGCCAAGCGGGCTTTGAAGTAACCCGGGATGCCGAAGCATGGTATGCGGTGGACCCACAAAATATCCGAATCCGCTTGGTTTCAGCAGCATAAAGTCTAATTAGTGTTTTTTTAGACGCAAGCTGCTGCCATCCACTTATTCAGCCGACTTTATTCGCTGCTCCTTCTTTTGACAAACGTGTTACTGCAAAAAGCCTGCCCAGGTTCCTCCAAAGCTTCCTCAGGAGAACAGGGGTCAGGCTTTTTTAATATGTTCACTGATAAAACTGGAAGTATTGGTACATCCTAACCCAGAATTAAACATTGTCAGACGAAGGAGATTTATTGGAATGATTGAAAAGGGACGTTTGACCGTCAGGCAGCTTGCTTCGCTGATGTTCCTTTGTACAATCGGTGAGCAGATCCTCTTTTTCCCATCGATGATCACATCTTTTGCTCAGCAAGATGCCTGGATCTCTTCCTTAGTTGGCGTAGGAGGCGGAATAGGCATACTTCTTATCACGCTCGCTGTATATCGCTTGGATCCGCGTCTGAATTTAATTGAACATGCGCTACGGGTACTGGGGCCTTGGTTGGGAGCTGTTGTCAGCGCATTCTATATTTTTTATTTTCTGATTGGTGCATCGACATTTATTCGTGAAATGGGAGACTTTATGACGACGAACATTCTGAGAAATTCGCCATTATGGGTGTTGCACCTGACATTTATCTGCGCTCTGACCTGGGGATTGCGGTCGGGACTGCCTAACATGGGACGGACTGCCGAAATCCTGTTGCCTATCGTTGTCCTGTTCTTGATTATTCTCACCCTATGTCTACTCCCCAAGGCAGAGTTCGATAATATAAAACCCATTCTTGGTCAGGGATTGCTTGGTCCTTTTAAAGGTTTTATCGCTGTACTTACATATCCGTATTGTGAATTATGTATTTTCATGATGTTATTGCCTTACACCGAGCAACGCCCTCATCTAAAAAGAGATTTTTTGCTCATGGGTATGATCGGCGGATTAATGTTAACGCTAATCATAAGTATGTGTCTGCTTATTTTAGGGCCATTCATGACACAGCATTACTGGTTCACGTCGTTTAATCTGTCCCGTTTGATTAACATCGGGAACTTTTTCGAACGCATCGAGGCTATTATGGCTTCCGTATGGATTATTGCTGTCTTTTTCAAAAGTGTGCTCTTTTTCTACAGCTTTGTGCTTGGCCTAGCTCATCTATTTCGGTTGTCCAGCTATCGGAATTTAATCTTTCCAGCCTCACTTCTTATCTTTGCCTGCTCCATACTGATCGCACCAACTGAAACTTTTTATCTTAAAGTGATCATTCCGTACTGGATTGACTGGGATTTAACTTGCGGTATTTTCCTTCCACTGCTGCTGATTCTGGTTCATCATTTTAAACAACGGTTGCAAAAAAATTAACCTTCTCCACCCACTTGGTTTAACCCGAATACACTGTGGCTGGTTGAGGGAAAGGAGCAGTACATGTTCAAACCCGTCATTCCCTTTGAACCCATATCCAGGGACACGCTACCTGCAGGCTCGCAATGGGTTGCACAGATCAAGTGGGATGGTGTACGTATGCTCGCTTATGAGAACGGGCAGGAATTGAGGCTGATCAATCGCAGGTTACACGACCGGACGACCCAATATCCCGAACTTGTGCAACCTCGCAATCTATGCGCTGGTGCCTCTTATATTCTGGACGGCGAGATCATTGCGCTCGATCCAGAAACAGGCCGGCCCTCCTTTTATCATTTGCTTCGCCGGGATCGGATGAGCAAGCCGGATAACATTGCTCTGGCCACACATCAGATCCCGATTACTTATATGGTATTTGACATTCTTTTTTATGATGGAAATTGGGTAACCAATCAGACACTGTCAGATCGCCAGCAGCTACTCCACCAAGTGCTCCATACCAGCCCTCAAGTACAGGAGGTTACCAACGCACCGGATGCAACAGCCCTGCTTCATGTCATGAGGCAGCATCACATGGAAGGCATCGTCTGCAAAGACCTCTCCAGCACCTACGGGATCGGAGGAAAAGACTCCCGCTGGCAGAAAGTCAAAATCATGCATGATTTGTATGCCATGATCGGGGGCGTCACATATCGTGATGGAATTGTGAATGCCGTTGCGATCGGCGTATATGACGGGCCTCATTTTATTTATATCGGTCATGTTGGAACAGGGAAGCTAAACATGAACCGCTGGCGAGAACTCACTTCACAGGTGCAGCCACTCATTATCAAGGAAAGACCGTTCCATAACGTTCCTGAGCGCAGCGCAGAGACAACTTGGGTAAAACCTGCGATTGGACTTAAGGTGCAGTATATGGAACTGACACATCACCGAACGTTACGGCATCCTAGCATTCAGACTTTCGCAGACGTGACTCCGGAAGACTGTCTGGCAAACCAGCTTCAGCATGAAGATTAAAAAGGAGGCCTCCATGCCACACAAAATCAAAGGCTCCATCATAATCGAAGGTGTAGAACTTACCGTCACGAACCCAGACAAGCTGTTATGGCCTGAAGCTGGTGTAACCAAAGCCATCTACCTGGAAAAACTGGCGGCGCTGGCCCCGTATCTGTTGACCTACACTCGTAACCGATTACTGACAACCATTCGGTATCCTCATGGCGCCGGGGGCACTTTCTTTTATCAAAAAAATGCGCCAGAGCCATTGCCTGATTTCGTGCATACTCAAGATCATGAAGGCATACGTTACATCGTCATGAATGGACTACCTGAGTTGCTCTGGCTGGGGAATCTTGCAGCGCTTGAATTTCACCCTTCGCTGCATGCCATTAACAGTACGCTTCCGTGTGAATGGATGATTGATCTCGACCCTTCGATGGAGCACGAGCCCAGAATCATGCAGGCCGCCTTAATTGTTGGCGAAACCTTGTCTTCACTTGGATTGCAATCCGTTCCCAAAACTTCTGGCGCTACAGGTGTTCAAATTATTGTACCGATTACTCCGGGTGTAACATTTGATGAACTACGGGACGTTGGACACTTCGTAGGTAAATATGTCACGCAAAAACATCCCAAATTGTTTACACTGGAACGGCTCAAAAAAGATCGGGGCGAGCGGATTTACTTTGATTATCTGCAACATTATGGCGGCAAAACACTGGCTGCCCCCTATACACCTCGCGCCAAGCCAAAGGGAACTGTCTCCACACCGCTCACTTGGGATGAGGTGCGCCGAGATGTCTCCATTCAGGATTATCACCTCATGAATATTACGGAACGCCTGAATATCATTGGTGATCTTATTGCGGCCGTACCTCCGCAGCCTCTGGAACTAATCCTGAAACATCTCAAGAAAAAATAGCCGATACCCTGTTATTCAGGATATCGGCTATTTGCTTACGACACATATGGTGCCGGTACTGTCTATTGTTTGATGTTGTTTGTGTCATATTGAGAAGAAAGGACCGCTAATGGATGCCTTTTTTCTTGAAACGTCCGCCCTTCACATCATGAATGTTGCCGATGGCTATAAAGGCTTGCGGGTCCCAATCCTCTACAATAGACTTCAGCTTGGCTTCTTCCAAACGGGTAATTACGACAAAAATAATCTTTTTCTCATCTCCACTGAAGCCGCCTTCGCCGTCCAGATACGTTACACCGCGTCCGAGACGATCCGTCAACGCTGAACCGATATCACGATACTTCTCGCTGATGATCCAGACCGACTTGGACTGATCCAGACCTTCATTTACGATATCAATCATCTTCATGGCAATGTAATATGCAATCATGGAGTACAGAGCGTTCGGCCAGCCGAATACAAATCCAGCACCCGCGAAAATAAATACATTAATAATCAATACGATCTGTCCCACAGACAGCGGTGATTTCTCACTAAACAAAATAGCAACGATCTCTGTACCGTCCAGTGAACCACCAGAACGAATGACCAGACCTACCCCCACACCCAGGATCAATCCGCCGAATACTGCACCCAGAAGTGGTTCACCTGGTGTAAGTGCTGGAACTTTGTGCAGCATCGATGTTCCAATAGACATCACGACGATCCCTAGCAATGTGGACAATGCAAAGGTCTTACCAATCTGCTTGTAACCAAGGATTAGAAAAGGCATATTGAGCAAAGTCAGGAATATCCCCAGCGGCAGATGTGTAAGCTCTGACACCATAATCGAGATCCCCGTGATACCGCCGTCGATGACGCCGTTTGGCACGAGGAATACTTCAAGCGATACAGCCATGAGCACAGCACCGATCAGGATCATTACAATACGTTGCAACAACTTCAGCGTAAACACCGAGCTTTTGACGCCGCGGTCGGCTTGCTTGGCCGTTAGTTCTTTCACCGTTACATTGGACATGGTATCCCCCCCGTAAAATCAGAATGTGAATCCATTTTATATATCCATTAAATTACTCCACGGGGAAGCTCCATGCAGAGATTGAGCAAACTGTATTCTGCATGTACTCTGACCCACCATAAAAACGGGCATCTAAAGGCGATATAAAATAGATTCAAGATGTACTGCTTGCCGGATCACACTTCCAAAAGAGAGCAAAAGGGAGCCTGTTTCCCCAGACTCCCCTCCTTCATCACGACATGATTTATATAACTATTATATCATAAAAGATCAAATTGGAGCAAAATACTTAGCAAAAAGAAGATAAATTCAAAAAAAGTGAATTTATCCTCAGAAATCTGCCCTAAATCGGCTAAAGAAGCGGAGAAAGCATCCGAGAAAGTATTTCTGCCCCTTTTTGCAGACGTGAGCGATGCTGGAATGCGAAGGTATCAATCTGACTGCACTCCTCCAGGTCACGTTCAAAATCATGAAGCAAACGATGAATTGCAGAGCTCTCGAACAATACAGCCGTTAATTCAAAATTACAGAAGAAACTACGCATGTCCATGTTGGCTGTGCCCACCGTAGCCAGCAACTCATCTACGATCATCACCTTGGCATGCACAAAACCTTTGCGGTATTGATAAAACTTCACACCTGCGCGCAGCAACTCCTCAACATAAGAAAGGGAGGCCAGATGCACCAGCCGCGAATCGGATTGATAGGGAATAAGTATTCGCACGTCCACGCCGCTGACGGCAGCGGTCTTGAGAGCCTCGTAAAGAGCTGGATCTGGTATGAAATACGGTGTGGTAATATAAATCCGTTCACAAGCGACGGAAATCGCGCCAAAACACATTTCTTGTATGGCATCCCAATCCTGATCAGGGCCGCTTCCCAAAATCTGAATGCGTTCCCCCCCACTGCAAATATGCGAAGGGAATAATTCCGCAAGCTGCGGTTCCATAATTCGTTTTCCCGAAGCGAGTTTCCAGTCATTCAGAAACGTGCTCTGGAGAAAATAAACCGCATCACCTTCAATCTGCACGTGAGTATCCCGCCAAAAACCCACCTCCGGATATTGACCAAGGTAATCATCTCCGACGTTAATTCCACCAACAAAACCAACCTTACCATCCACAACTACAATTTTACGATGATTTCGGTAATTGACTCTGCGATCAATCGTAGCAATGAGCGGCGGCAGAAAAAAATGGAACTCCACGCCCGCATCCTGAAGCTTACGAATAAAACTCCAGCTAAGGTTATGACTGCCAAGCCCATCGCAGATGAATCTGACTTTGACTCCCTCCTGTGCTTTACGGATCATCACCTGCTGAAAGCGAGTACCAATTACATCATCTCTGAAAATATAAAACTCGACATGCAGATGATGCTTCGCCTTTTCCATCTCTCTAAGCATAGCGGCAAAAGCCTCTTCCCCATTTGTAAGCACTTTGCTCCGGTTACACCCTGTAATGGGGCTCTCGGACAGATGGGATAACAGATTAAACAAGCGGTGCTGATGGTTATACCTGTCACCTGGCATTTGAGCAATCTCATCTACGATGTGGGCCTGCTTCCAAATTGTTTCACGCATTTCCCGAAAAATTCGCGACCCACCCTTTCGTAGTTTTTTGCGTTTACTGTAGTCTTGGGCCACGAAATAGTACACGACGAATCCAATCAGAGGCACGCAAAATAATATAAACAACCACGCCACCGCTTTGGCCGGGTTGCGGAACTCCAGCACAAGAATCGTAGCCGCTTGGAAAATAAAAACAAGTAAAATAATGACCAGCCAGAACATGCGGCCTCCTCCTCAACTTCCTACTATCTAATTTGATTTTCACATTCTTCATTATCTTTTTATCTGGCTTCATATCCTTACACTTCTTTCATTCTAACCAGCTTTGACGATATTGTTTCCAGCTAATCATAGATACCCAATGTCGACCCCATTCGTAACGAACACGTAGATAAAACTTTACATAAGCAGATAAATAACATATTTTGGTATATAACTGTTCTGATTGCAGCTTGTTACAAATGACTATGTCATCAAAGGTATATGGGCTTAAACAATGATAAAACCTGCTTCCAACATGGTTTCCTAATAATATGTCTTCCAGACTCTTCCTCTATTCTTCAGGAGAAGGTGGTCTTCTTACGTAAAATTAGATATAATACTCGTTAAAAACTTATGACTTAAAAGGAGAAGAGTAGTGAATGGACAGTGAGAGGTATGCGATAAATTTGGTTTTAATTGCACTTTTGATAGGGCTATCGGCATTTTTTGTGGCAGTGGAGTTCGCTCTGGTACGAGTACGTATGAGCCGGATCGATCAAATGATTGCGGAAGGGAACAAAAGGGCGCTTGCCGTGAAACAGGCCGTCGCCAATCTGGACGGATACCTGTCTGCTTGTCAGCTCGGGATCACGATTACGTCTCTCGGACTGGGCTGGCTCGGTGAACCTACGGTAGAGAACATTCTCCACCCGTTGTTCAATAGTATGAGTATCCCGGAATCACTCGCTTCATTCTTGTCATTTGTCATTGCCTTTGTAGCGATCACGTATCTACACGTAGTTGTGGGTGAACTTGCACCAAAAACGATAGCGATCCGCAAAGCTGAGACTGTTGCATTGCTGACGTCCGGCCCTATCATCTGGTTTAACCGAGTAATGTATCCTTTTATCTGGCTATTAAACGGCTCTGCGAACCAGTTGGTTAAATTGTTTGGCATCAAGCCTGCTTCCGAACATGAAGATGCACACTCCGAAGAAGAGTTGCAGATTATTATCAATGAAAGCTTCGAAAGCGGGAAAATCAATCAGGCTGAATTTGGTTATGTGAGCCGAATTTTTGCTTTTGATGAGATGCTGGCCAAAGAGATTATGGTTCCCCGGACCGACATGGTCTGCCTTTATCTAAATAGAACGAACGAGGAAAATCTCGAGATCATTCGGGAAGAACAATACACTCGCTTTCCAGTTGTTAATGAGAGCAAAGACGATATTATTGGTATCATTAATACGAAACAATTTTTCCTGGAGCTATACGGCAATGAAGAACCTGTAGACCTGTCTTCCCTGATTCAACCCGTGTCTGCCGTTCATGAGACAACTCCGGTTAAGGATCTGCTGAAAAAAATGCAGAAGGACGGCGTGCATATTGCCGTATTGGTCGATGAGTATGGAGGCACCTCCGGCATTGTAACAATTGAGGATGTACTCGAACAGATCGTTGGCGAGATTCGTGATGAGTTCGATGCAGATGAAGAAGAAGAAATCCAGATTGTGAATGAACACTATGTCATTATGGATGGCAAAGTTTCGTTGTCCAAAGTCAACGATATGTTTATGGCTTCGCTGGATGCGGATGAATGGGATACCATTGGTGGATGGCTCTACAGCCACCGTCCAGAGATGAACGAACAGGATGAGTATGAATTCGAGAACCTGACATTTGTCCTGCTTGAAAAAGACAAAAATCGCTTCTACAAAGTTGCCATTGTTCCAAAAGAACCACTGAACATGTCGGACTATACAGATGACGATGAAAAAGAGACAAACATTTGATCAAAACAAAGGTCTGTCCACCGTGATTTATGACGGTGGACAGACCTTTTCTTCATGCTGCGCCGAACTCATTGGGCATCTGCTCGATCTTCGACAATGCGGTTCTGGATTTTACGAAAAATAATCTTGAGAATCATGTACAGCGGAATGATAATAATCATTCCTAGAATGTTGCCAAGGTCGGCTCCGACGAGCAGCAGGATGACCGTGGTCAACGGATGAATATCGAGCTGTTTGCCATACACATAAGGGGAGATGAGATTATCCTGAATTTGCTGTGCAATGACGATAATGATCAGAGACCAGAGCGCCATGGAAGGCGAGTCGATAAAAGCAACGATCACCACAGGAATGGCCGCCAGCAAAGCTCCCACATAAGGAATAAAGTTCAGAATAATAGACACCACCGTTAATAACAGCGCATAAGGCAACCCGATAAAAAGAAAACCGATAAACATGAGAATGCCCAGCGCCACATTAACGATAACACGGCCCACAATATAATTGCTCAAGGCCTCATCAATTTCATGCACCGTTTCTTCTCCGTCTTTTCGATAATGTCTAGGCAATAAAAGCGTCAAGTTGGTTCCGAATTTACGGCCTTCCTTGAGCATGTAATAGAGCATAATCGGAAATGTTGCCAAAATAATAACCAAGTTGGATACGACGGAAAACAGACTAGAGACATAATCCGTAACCTGCGTAATCCCCTGACTTAGATACTCGGACAATCTGGTAAACAAGTCTGAATCCTCAGGCAGGTAACGGGCAAGAAAACGATTGTTTTCCAGCGCTTTAATCTGCTCCACAAGGGAAGAAACAAGCTTAGGTGTATTTTCGATAAAATTCCATAACTGCTCTCGCAGGGAAGGCCACACGAGTACACTAAATACAGCGATGAACAGTCCAACAACGACATAAATAATCAGGACAGACAGTGCCCTTTTGATTTTGTGCCGTTCCATGAAGTCCACGAGCGGACGCAACAGATAGTAGAAAAATCCTGCGATCAGGAGCGGGATAATAATGATATGAATCAGCGAAGTGAGAGGGCGGAAAATAAAGTTGACTTTATCCCCCAAATACACGATCAGCAACAGTAAAATAATTGCTGTGCATATGCGGTAAAATTTGTTGTTAATCAAGAAACGTGATCCCTCCATGCGCTGCCCTGCCAAAGTGACTGCGACGATAATATGATTCTAACATTACAATACCAGTATGTACCCTGAATAGACAGCTATGCCACATGCAAACAAAAAAAAGAGGCAGGAATTAACCTGCCACATCTCTTTTGTTAAATACAACCCAGGATATCACCATAAAGATGACATAATATGCAGCGAGAACTGCCAAGGAGAACCCTAGAGTCATGCCCCCACTTGATCCATTCATCAACCCCATATCCGATGAAGAGTTCATATATTTGCTCAAGTTCATATTATTGAACAGAACATATTTAGCCCATACATAACGATCCGGATTAAAGATCAGCGAGAATATATTTTGTGTAAACATAATAAACAAGGACAAACCAATCGCAAGTGCACCTGAACGAAACACCGAAGAGACCATAAAGGCAATCGCAAGTGTAATAAACAGGTCGATATACAGATATCCCCACATTGTTAGCGCATTCGCTGCCGATACCCCACTACCTGCCGGAGCATCATGGGAGAACAGAACATATGAGCTGAGCAACGCCATTCCAATGACCAGCAGTGTACTCATTATACTGAAGCCCACTACAGTGAGATATTTGGAAGCCAAGATTTTACTGCGTGACCATGGTCGGATAAGTAACAGTTTGATGGTTCCCCATGTAAATTCACCCGCCACCGTTTCTGCAGCAATGACTACACAGAAGATGGTATTCAGAAAAAATGCGATCTGCACTGTTGTAGCCGCAGGCTGCCAAAACAAGGTATCGCTTGTCCCCATACCCTGCTTCATTAACACGGGCATTAGCAGCGATATCAGAACAAGAATAGCTAACATAACCCAAGTACGTGCACGACGGAACACTTTCATATTTTCATTCAGCAGCAGATTGCCGAAACTACCCAATACCGCCACCTCCAGTCACTTGCAAGAATTGATCTTCCAATGTACGAGTCACACTACGAATGCCGTAAACCTGCACACCTTCACGGACCAGCTTGGCATTGACCTCCGGAATCTGTTCCCGTGAGAGAGACAACACGACAACATTACCCTGAACAGTTGCCTCTTCTCCCAAGAGTTCAACAGCACGTTCAACAGCATTGACTTCAAACGCAACTTCAATTAAAGCATCTGAGCCTTGCTCATCCCGCAGATTTCGAACATCAATCAGTTTACCGTTCTGAATAATAGCCACAGTGTCACACATCAATTCCATCTCGGATAACAGATGGCTTGATACAAAAACAGTAATCCCCTCTTCATGGGTGAGGAGCCGCAGATAATCTCTCAACTCCCTTATGCCTTGAGGATCGAGACCGTTCGTTGGCTCATCCAGAACTAACAGCTTAGGTCTATGTAATATAGCCTGTGCGACACCAAGGCGCTGACGCATCCCCAAAGAATAGGTTTTCACCTTATCGTGAATGCGGGCTGTCAAGCCTACACGCTCAATGGTCTCTGCAATACGTTCTTTGGTAACACCAGGTGACATGCGGGCAAAGTGTACCAAATTCTGATACCCGGTCAGAAATTTGTACATCTCCGGATTTTCAACAATTGCCCCTACCTGGGATATCGCCTGTTCAAACTCATTCTTCACACTGTGTCCAGAGATGAAAATATCTCCTTTACTGATGGACATCAAACCTACCATCATTCGAATCGTTGTTGTTTTCCCCGCGCCATTCGGTCCTAAAAAACCAAAAACCTGCCCCGGAGAAATATCCAGGGTCAGGTCACTGACCAATGATCGGGAGGAAATGATTTTACTGACGCCTTGAAGTCGGACGACCGGCTCCTGCTGCATTCAATCCTCTCCTTCATGGACGGACATATGTTATGCCCGTTTCTCATATGAGCATAGTGTATCATAATCTTTAGTATATTGTCCTGCAAACTGGGATTTACCTTCTCGTTTTGACTCAGCTACACACGCCTCACAGCATCCAAGCGGCATTTCACTCCGGTAAAATCCAGTACGAAACACGTGATTGCCTCCATTGCCCTCTGGCTTCTGGACGGCGTCTCTAGCGACCGACACAATCATCCCACAACTGACACAGTAAAAGCGGCCCGCTTCATTCAATGGAATACCTTCCCCTCACAGGGAGTCTCTAGTCCCTGTTATTTGTCGTTAGACGCTGAAAATTGATACATTTTGTATCCTAATTCGTAATTTACTTGACACCGGGACTATTGTCAAGCTTTTTCAGCACAAAATTAGGTTGAAATTTCAAAAAAGCGCTATAAATGCGACAAAGGTCTCGCATTTATAGCGCTTAATCAAGGACTAATGATACAAAACGGTGTGATCAACCTCCATTTACATTACAACTTATGTAATATTTACTCCTCATCCTGATATAGTACCATATCACGCATCATGATGAAGTTTCAGTGTTATGTTTTCCTCTCATCTGGATAATACCAGAGCAGAGTCCACTGCTTACCATCTTGCACAAGGTAACAAGTCTGCACCAGACTGAACTTTCCAAAGGTCCCGGAATACGTTTGGATAACTTTTATTTTGTAAGCTTCGGAAAAGGGCTTCACGCCCTGAATGATCTCCACATCAAATTCCCGTTCCGGCGCTTCCATCTCCAGTTCAAACGTATGCACGCCGAAATGTTGCATAAAGATGTGTGCTCTATTCTGCACGTAGGCACTCTTCGGAAATCGCTCTTTCATTAAAGGATGAAAAAGCTCCCATGAGCTTCCGAAGTCACCCGTTTGCTCATATTTGTAAAACTCTTCTGCTACAGCAGCAGCCTCTGCAGGCGCATCTGCACGGAACAATGCAGGAACACTCCTAAAAATCAGCCATAGCAAAAGCACTACAAATACAATAAGTCCACTTTTTTTGAGCAGTGCATTACGGTTTCTTCTTCTTAACATCATTCCGCCCCCTTGTCCTGCCTACCCCATATGTATGATGGTTTGCAAGCAAGTAGAAGCCATGCTCTGAGCTTTCAACTGCATTTCCTGGGAAATCAATGACGTCTTCTACCCAGCAAAGCTCGAATACCTATATAAATCGCAATACCACAACTTCCGCCAATCAAGTCTACAACGACATCCCAAATTGAACTCGTACGATTGGAGCTGAATTGTTGAATGTACTCATCAATGGAAGCAATAATCACAACGATCATCAGTGCCACCGCAATGCATGTCATGACACGCACCCTTTTGTAACGCAGGCTGCCGTATATTAATACTGCGAGTACAGCGTAGATTACTAGATGTGCAGTCTTGCGGAAGAGAAATTCTACAAAAGCATATGGTCTTTCTCTTAAAGAATACTCGTGGCCATTATAAAACAGGTGCACATCGGGCAGTGTAACCCCGATGTGCACCTGTTTGGTCAAACGCTGAAGCCATGGCTGAATATTTTGCTGTTGATAGGATTGGGAAGACATCAGCCAGATGATAACAACCCAGACCCCAGCCAATATTAGCCAAAATATTGTTTTATACGAACGATGTTTCCGTTGATGTTTTTGTTTTCTTGTTTCTCTTTCCTCCGCTTTCAGCAATGTCTTCACCACTCTCCTTGCTGTTTCACGGACATTGTCTTTACTGCTCCAGGTGCTGTTTCAGTATTCCGTGAATGCGCTCCTTTTCCTCTTGACCTACTATAAAATAATAAATACCGTTGATCTTCTCGCCTTTTCCCTTGATCTCAACTGTATCGATTTCTTCCAGGTCGCTACGATAATCCAGAAGTAGTTCTTTCATCTCATCAAATGTCAGATCTGTTCTGACATGTGTACCCAGCTCATCTAACATATTCTGAAGGTGAAGCACACTGGAGAATTGCATCGTATTCTTGAGCATCTGCTTCAGGACCTCTCGCTGACGATCATTCCTTCCCAAGTCGCCCTTCGGATCATCATAACGCATTCTGGAAAATCCGAGAGCAGCAACACCATCCAGATGAATATTGCCCTGCTCATAACGTTTACCCTCATAGTCAAAGGCAAACGGGTTGTTTACATCCACACCACCAACAAGATCAATGATTTTGGAGAACCCCTCCATATCTACTTTCATATAATAGTGAATGGGAATTCCCAAAAATTGTTCAACTGTTGCAAGAGACATATCCACGCCCCCAAAAGCATAAGCGTGATTGATTTTGTCTTCGGTGTTGCGTCCTACAATTTCTGTTCGTGTATCTCGCGGAATATTAAACATCAGCACTTTCTTTTTCCCCGGATTCACACTTAGTACAATCATCGTATCTGAACGTCCTCGATCATTCTGGCGCTCATCCACCCCCAGGATCAAGGCATTAAAGGGCTCTTTGCGATTGAGTTCAACCTGGAGTCCGCCCTTCGCATCGGTTACCGAAACAGGCTTTACGGGATTACGAGGCTCATAAATCTGATCAGCGGTTGATTTAACCGATTGATAGAGATATATCGCATAACCAAAAACAACGATGATAAAAAGTGAAACCATCCACGCTATCCATTTCATCCACTTTTTCATGGGGATCTTCCTTACTCATATTGTGATATTCACTGGCAGATTAGATAATTGCCGTTGCTTTCCCTTCCAGCTTCATGAGACCTGGACGTCCGACAGAATAATAGTGGAAAGTAGATGCCTGAATCTGCTCAGCACTATACACATTACGACCATCAATCATCACAGGCTCCTTCATTGTTTTGGCTAAGGTTGTCAGATCAACTTCGGCAAATTCCTTCCATTCTGTCAGCACACATAATGCATCCGAGTCTTGAGCAGCAAGAAGCGGGCTATCCTCCCACGAAATCGAAGCAATGTCGATCTCTTTACGGAAGTTATCCGTTGCAATCGGGTCGTAAGCTTTGACCGTTGCTCCAGCATCAATAAGATGTTGAACAATATCAATAGCCGGTGCGTCTCGCACATCATCCGTATCCGGTTTAAATGCGAGTCCCCAGATGGCAATCGTTTTTCCTGAGAGTGACCCCAGCGCTTCCTGCAGCTTGTAGATGACTTGCATGCGTTGGTCCTGATTGACTTGCACCACGGATTTCAATAGTCTGAAATCATAATCCACCATACCTGCAATCTGAATCAGTGCCTGTGTATCTTTAGGAAAACAAGAACCGCCATAACCGATACCTGCCTTCAAAAAAGCAGACCCGATGCGTTTATCGTACCCCATACCTTCTGCAACGCGTGTAACATCGGCCCCGACTTTCTCACAAATATTCGAAATTTCATTGATAAATGATATTTTGGTTGCAAGAAATGCGTTGGATGCGTATTTAATCATCTCCGCTGAGCGGACATCTGTAATAATCAGATTGCTTGTTAAGGGCCGATGAAGTTTCTTTAACGTCTGGATGGCCCGATCACTGCTGGTACCGATGACAATCCGGTCGGGGTTAAGCGTATCCTTGATTGCGGAGCCTTCTCGCAAAAACTCGGGAACAGAGGCCACGTCGAATGGCTGGGAGGATATACTGCGAATCAGATCGCGGATACGGTCATTGGTTCCTACAGGAACTGTGCTTTTGGTCACGATAATTTTGTAGCTTTCAAGATGGGTGCCGATCTCCATAGCCACTTGCTCTACATAACTTAGATTGGCCTCGCCATTTGGCAGAGAAGGTGTGCCTACGGCAATAAAGACAATATCTGACTGGTGTATTGCCTCACCGATGTTTGAAGTAAATGACAGTTTACCTGCTTGCATATTAGAAATCATCAACTCTTTAAGACCAGGTTCGTAGATCGGAACGATACCCTCATTCAGCATTTGTACTTTTTCCTCATTGTTGTCTACACAGATCACCTGGTTGCCAATCTCCGAAAAACAAACCCCTGATACCAGACCTACATAACCTGTTCCAATTACTGCAATATTCATCTTGTTTTCCCCCAATTCACGCAATTTTGGATTATATCTTCCCATTCCATCTCAACGCGAACGATGTCCTCTTCCACCAGTTCACTGCCCATCTGTACCTCAATAATTTCGAGTTCAGTCAACGCTTTGACACTGTGCTTCCCCCCTGCTGGAATCACAATGACATCTCCTTGATGAAGCGGTCTGAGCTCGCCGTCCATAATGAATTCACCTTGTCCTGAGACAACGGTCCATACTTCATTTCGTTTAAGGTGGTACTGGTACGAAAAGTTTTTATGGGGCTCGATGATGATGCGTTTGGTTAATACTTCTTCGCCTTTTTTATTACGTGTGTAGTCAAGCACTCTGTAACAGCCCCAGCGCCGTTCTTCATACATGGGACGCTCAGCGCTGTCTTTCAACACTTCTTTGATCTGAGGACTCGCCTCTTTTTCACTGACCAGAATGCCATCAGGACTTGTTGCCACGATTAAGTTGGATACTCCCAGTACACATACCGGAATGTTTAATTCATTAATTAGATGTGTGTTCACCGTGCTGCTCGTCATGACACCTTTGCCCACAATATTTGTACTCATCTCGTCTGTGAGCGTATTCCATGTGCCGAGGTCTTTCCAGTACCCCTCGTAAGGTGTAACCACAATATGCCGAGCCTTCTCCACCACCTGATAATCAAAGCTGATTTTCTGCAGTCTCCCGTATTGTTTGAGCATTTCTTCATATTGGATAGGCAGTTCAAGCGAGATGAGCAGATTGATCAAATAATTGAGTTTGAATGCAAAAACCCCGCAATTCCAAAGGGCAGATTGTTCGATCATCTCTGCCGCTTCAGCTTCACGGGGTTTCTCTTGAAAACGGGATACTTTGGCATAACGTTGTTCTGCTTTGGTTCCGGATTGCTCTGGAATGATGTACCCATACTTTTCAGAAGGATACGTTGGCTTCACTCCGATCAACGCAAGCTCCGCACCCGAAGCATCCAATATATCCTCAAGCTCTGTTACCTTATAAAAAAAAGACTCCTCCACATAGGGATCAACCGGAAGCATCGCGACCGTTTCATTTAAATTGGCTCCCTGCACGGAGTACAAATATACGGCCGCCAAGGCGATTGCGGGAAAGGTATCTCTTCGTTCAGGCTCAACGACCAGATCCACTTCATACCCCAACTGACTTCGCAAAATCTCCACCTGAGGTTTGCTCGTTGCAATCGTTGCTTGTTCGCTCAGCCCCGTATGCTTCAGTTGTCTCCATACGCGCTGTACCATCGATTCCGTCTGCCCATCCTCACCTTCAAGCACTTTCAGGAATTGTTTAGATCTCGTGTCGTTGGACAACGGCCATAATCGCTTGCCCGATCCACCGGAGAGAAGTACGATTCTCAATGCAACCACTCCACTCTATATATTTTAAGATGATACGGGACACCTTTTTGTTCGTTACACGGTTGCCGTTGATTCCATATATTTGGGCACGGGTGCAGCACTCGCCTTGGAAGAGGAGTCCATATTGGCTGTGTTCACTTCATGTGTCCATATCCGGTAATATCCCGAGTTCTTTCCATAAGAGTTATCAATTAACAGATTGGGTTTCGCCATCAGACAAGACAGGATGTGACCATGTAATCTGGATGTGTGAATCATGCGATAATCCGAGAAGCAGCGTACAGCCTTATTCACAAGGTAGTCACTATATTTCATCCATAATAATTGGGAGATAGCTCGCGAAGCAGGTTTCTTTAACCCTTTACTGATATAGTAGATTAGCTTTCTCTCGTATTTGTTATACAAGGTGGGCCAATCCAGGTAATCTCCATCTGATTTCGAGTCTGTTTGCTCTGCATTTTTCTCAATATCGGTTCTAAAAAAATGAAGGTCCTTCCTGGTTGGTGTTCGCTTAACTTCGATAGGCCAAAGCTGATGTGCCATATCTGGAAGAAGTTTTACGTGACAATGTTGGAAGTACGTCGTAGCCAGTTGAAGAGATGACTCATCCCGTACATACAAGTGGAGATCCTTGTGCTGGTTAAAAAGATCAGCGGTTTTCTGAATATTGCATTCTTCTTTATAAAAAATAGTTTGCGGCAAAATAACGACTCTGTGACTAGGATAATTTTTAACAATTGATTCTCTCACGTTCTGGTGAGCATCATACAAATCTCCGAAATTACCTCCCCCGCTAAGAACGATGATATGATCATCGGGGATGCGAATGTTCTCATGAAAGTCATGTACACTGTATCTTGCAGAAACCCTAATGTTATTGCTTTTAAAAAAGGCTTCCGCTCCCTTCATAATTAGTATATCGCCACCGTTACTATAGACCGGATAATCAATGTAATAGATCTTCGAATGAGGAGGCACAACTTCAAGGATCGATTCAAGTCGTTTTTTCAACTCATCCATGGGATGAATCTTTTGCACGTTTGACATCTCTTCTGGCTCCTTTAAATAGATTTTTCTCTTTCCATTTTTGCTTGAGGAAGGCCATATCTTCCTTGTTATACATCATTTTGTGCATCGGCATTTTGAAAATAATCGATACGGATATTAACGACATCAACATACGTACAAAGGAACCCAGCAACAAAGCCAGCCCTAAACCGTATAACCCGAACATCGGCGTAAGCACAAAAAACAACGTAATCGTCACAGCAAGTGCGATAACCTGCCGAAGCACGATAACGCCTGGTCTACCGAGCGCATTAAATGCCGAAGCAAGAATCCATGAACCCCCGCCAACAATACACTCCAGAGATAACAGATAAAACACACCGCTGGCCTCCAGAAATTCTGGGCCAAACAACAAGCCAATAAAAAAACGACCAATCAGCATACTCGGTATGATGATGATCGTCATAAGTACCATACTAATGCGAAAAGCTCTGCCAACAAGAGACAACACCTGTTGCTGCTCCATGCCGGCTACCTTTGGAAAAATAACATTGGTGATTGCCGTCTGCACAACATTAAACATACGCGATAGGGCAAACACAACCGAATATAACCCGAAGTCTTTGGGTGTCAGCAGAGCCAAAATAATAATTTTGTCAAACTGGCTATACAACGTGCCGAGCAACTCTACCCCATATACACGAAGTCCATAGCTGAATAAATGAATCCCTGTTCGAATCTGAGCCACCAGCTTGCTGACGGAACTGAATATTTGCTGGCGCATCGCAATCATATAACAGGTCAATACCAGTATAGTGCTGGCAAAACTGATGATAATGGCTCTTTCCACAGTTAATACCTGAGCTATCCACAACAGTACCAACCCTGCAAGATTCAATAAGGGAGCCAGCAAGCGCGACAGATTGTAAATATGGAACTTGTCTGTACCTTGTGCTGCTGCTGCAAGTACACCCATGAGCAACATCACTGGAACCATGGATACGGTATACCACCGTGCAATCGTAATAACGGATTCGGAATATCCGGATAGCCAGACAGGGATACCAAACCAACTGATCAACCCGGCGATGATACTGATCGGAATCTGAACGGCAAAACTCATGCTGATATAGACAGGGAGTTGCTGACTGTTTTTTTTGACATTGTAAATTAACGAAGTGGGCAGACCAAATGCGGCCAGACCCGAAATGAATGCAGGCCAGAATAAAACAGCAGCGAGTTCTCCCTTCCCCGTCGCTCCGAACATACGGGCTGTAATAATCGAGGTTAGCGTGGTCACAGCCATAATGAGAATATTCACCATGCTGGTCATGACAATGGTCTGAATGATGCTTCGCTGCCTTGGTTTACGGGCAATCGCCATGTTCATCAGGTGTTCAGCCCTCTGCCATTTCGGAAAGATCCCACAATCGTGCCGTTCCGATAAGATATTTTGACTAATTGGCTCATGACCTTCTGTACATTATTCATACATAACAACATAATCAAACCTGCTTGTGCAATTCGAACAATATGTTTGAACACACCCCAGCCGCTCTTGTTATAACGTGTCGCATCACTGATTCCCTGCCAATACATGCGTCGCAAAAGCCAGCGTTTATTTAATCTGCTTTTGGAGATTTTGTGCTGCACTGACCCATATGGCGTATAAAATATGTCGTATTTCTCTCGAATTCTGCTGATAAGTTCGCTCTCTTCGCTTGAAAGCAAATTATTCCCTACACGCCCTAAGTCTTCACGAAACGGCTCAATGGAATCAAACACGCTTTTTCGAAAAGACACATTTGCCCCAAAGGGGAAATAGGGAGGCTTCATCTCGGTAACCTGATCCGAAAAGTCCATCAACGTATACAGTCCAATAATCTCATCCGGAATCCAATCCGGCTTGCCACCTTCCCAGATCGGATCAATTTTCCCGCCTACACAGCCAATACGCTCATCCCGTTCGAACACATGGATGACCTCACGAATCCAGGAAGAAGAGGCCAGAGCATCATCGTCCAAAAACATGATAAATTCTCCTTGCGCTTCTCGTATGCCACGATTCCTAGCATAAGATAGGCCCAGCTTACTCTCAAAGATGTAGCGGACGTGATTAGGCCAATCGGTATTCTGAAATAATTCCCTGGTGTTATCTTTGGAGTTATTATCGATAACCAATACTTCAAATTCAATATCTTGATCCTCTTGTGCCAGCACACTTTGGACAGCTTCAACGGTATCCTTCGCTCTGTTATGTGTACAAATGACTACCGATGCTCTCATAATTCCACCTCAATGCTTTGTTTTCGTTTCATTCTTCCAGCATGGCTTCCACTGTGTTTCAAGTAGTCTTCGTAGCTCTCCAAATAGGTGAGAGACATTTTCTTCCAATCATTTCGAAGAGCCACTTCTCTGGATACCTTACCCATCTCATTCAGATAGGATTTATCCTGTATTAACGTGTTAAGAATGACTGCCAGCCCATCTACATCATTGGCATCTTGCAAAATAACACCGGGAGGGATACTTTCATGATCGTTCTTGATCATTTCAGTTACCCCCGACTCCTCCGTGATAACAACAGGAATACCTGAGGCAAGGGCCTCCAACACGACCAAACTGCAAGCCTCATAACGCGAGGGGAAAATAAAAAGATCCACATTGCGCATGAGATCCCCCATATCTTTCCGATAGCCCAGAAAATGGACCCGATCTTCTATATTTAATTCTTTAGCCATTTGAGGATAAATACTTCGATCTGTGGATCCCGCTACAACGAGTTCTAACTCAGGTACAGACACCATCGATTTCAATACCGTATCCAGATTTTTTCTCGGGCTACTAATATCACCTGCAAATAAACCTACGACTCGGCCAGTGTTGATATCCATTCTGCTCTTCTCCCCAGCATCACTGGGGTAAAATTCATGGACATCCACTCCATTATGAATGACCTGCACCTTATCGGGATGCGTGCCTAATTGAATCAATTCATGCTTTACTTTCTCGGAAACCGCAATGATTCTACCACTTTTGCGAAAGGCGAATCGTTCCAGATACGCATTCACCAGCGTGTACAGACCAAAATACCATCGTTTCCAGGAGCCGTGTACACGGAAGCTATGTACGGGGGATTTTATCCATGTACTGTGCACAAAGTGAACCGCATTGATGTCCCCTCTAGCCCAGGTGATAAAACCATTGACCATCACAAGATCAACTTGCTTTGTTTTTCTTAATTTGCGGATATGAGTGGCACTGCTCCAGGCAAATATTTGGTATCGTAACAGCTGGGGTAACTTGAGCGAAGGAAAAACTTTAATCCATGTAGCTCCCTCATATTCAAGAAGTTCCGGTTCCACCTCATTGGAGATCATTACAACTTCATGACCTTGTCTTAGAGTTTCAATTGCAATCTCATAATTAACTCTACCCTGACCCTCTCCTTTGACAACCCTATGAGTAACGATACATATTCTCATCCTTAATCCTCCCTATTAGGACATGAAGATTGTGGAACCCGTCCATTAGGCCAATTGCTTCAACAATTGTCCGCGATGCGACCACAGACAATAGTTGACCACCCAGTCGTATCCGTTATCCCCCATCGCTCTCGCTAGCCCATCGTCGGTCATTAATTGTTGGATACGCGTAGCAATCTCCTGATCATTAACCGGGTCTACGAGATAACCGGTGATATTATCCTTCACGGCGTCGGGAATACCGCCACTGTTACCTGCAATGACAGGTAATCGATAATAGTTGGCTTCCAGGAATACAATTCCGAACCCTTCCACGTCACCCTTCTCCTTGATATCTCGACTAGGCATAATGAAGAGATCCGCACATTCATATAATTGCTGAAGCTCATGGTCTGTAGTACGTCCTGTAAATACAACAACAGATTCGAGTCCGTACTGAGTTACCAGTCGTTCGAGTTCTCCCTTATACGGCCCATCTCCGCAGATGACATACTTTAGATCAGGAATATGCGTAATAACCTGACTCATGGCTTTCAGGGTGACATCATGACCTTTACGTTCCACAAGTCGCGAGACGGTGATCATCACTTTTTTGCCATGCAGACCATACTTATCCCGTAAATCCCCCTGGCTCCCTGTATCCGCGTTTAGCTTGTTCACGTTAAGTCCCGGTGGAATAATGATAATCTGAGATTCCGAAATCCCCAGTTCTACCAGCTTTGACTTCGTATATTGACTATTGGCAATCACCTTGTCCGCACGCTTCAGAATGAACAACAGCAGTGGGAATAATCGGCTATTAACCATCCCCATCACATCCAGGCCGTGAACATAGGGAAAGTATTTTACTCTGAAAAGGAATTTCATGAATGGACCGGCTAAGCCAACAGGGAATATATTCACAAAATGAATCTCATCTGTTTTTTTGCGCCATTTCAGCAGAATCAGTTGCGTTACCAGAACGAGCTGCGAGAGAATCATCATCCATTTATTAGAATCTGAAAAAATCCGTTTCCGAATAATTTCGAAATCATGCTTCCGGTCGAATTGCTCGGACTCTGCGGCATTAGTTATTTTATTGGTCAGCACCGTTGTCTCTTCTGCCGGAATCTGTGATATGAGCCCGTAGGCATAATCATGAATCCCTCCCTTTTCAGGCGGGAAATCAATCGCGACAAACAGTTTGTTCATAGCTTTATCTCCCTCACAAGATTGCATTTCGCATGCTTACACCGTGCTCATAATAATGTTGACTGTATCCTTGGCACATTTGTTCCAGGAGAAGAAGGCCGAGTGCTCTTTGCCCTGAATGGACATTCGCTGCCCAAGCTCCGGATCAGACATCATCTCTACCAGACGTGAAGCTGCTTCCTGCGGATGATGAGGGTCAAAGTACAGTCCTGCCTCTCCGCATACTTCCGGGATCGAACCGCGGGAAGACACGATAACCGGGCAACCAAGCGCCATCGCCTCCAGTGGCGGTAAGCCAAACCCTTCGTACAAAGAGGGGAAAATAAAACCGGTGGCATGTTCGTAGAGCGCTTTTAACTCCTCATCCGTCACATATCCTACCCAATTCACACCTTCCGAATCGTTCACGGCGTGATTGCTGAATACTTTACTGTTCTTGGACCCGACGATGACAACACTCAAATTCTGCGCTTTCACCTCAGGTAAAATGTCCAAGATCAGCTTAAAGTTTTTGTACGGGTTCATCGTACTGACAGCAAGTACGTAAGGGGACTTAATCCCATATTTCTCAAGTGTGCCTTGAGCCGCCTGCCTATGATGAATATGATCGATGCCCAGATGTGTAACGGATACTTTCTGTGCGGCAATTTTGCAATGCTGAATCAGCTCACCTTTGGAAAAGTTAGACACGGTAATGACCTTTTTCGAAATCTTGCCTAATCGAACCGTTAAGAACTGATACCATGACCGAAAGGCAAACGAAAATGCCTTCGGATAACTGAATACAGAAGCGTCATGGATCGTCACGACCTGATTGCGTTTGAATGCCGGGCCTGTGTTACACAGGTTAATCAGCAATCCTTTTTTCGCGTAAAATGGCAACTCCAGCTGTTCCCACACATGTCCCTTCAGTCTGCCAACAATCCGGTGACGGATATGTTTCAGTTCAAGATGAGTAACCACATTCGCGGGTGAGAGTAGACAAAACTCCACCTTCGTACCGTCCACTTCTCCAGCGTCAATCAAATTATCGATTTCCTTCACGAGTTCAATGGCATATCGCTGAACCCCGGTAACGGTCTGTGTCAGGAAACGGGCATTGATATAGATTGTATTCATGCTAATCTCCATTTCTCTTTGAAATTTCTAAACGGGAAGCCGGCTGAGCGGTTTGGAAGCTAACCTCTACATTTCTCGCTTCGTAATAGAGACTCACGAACTCCTCATTCATTCGAGCCGAGCTGAACTTCTCTTTATACACCTGATGTCCCGCTTCGCCCATAGTTACTAGCGTCTCTTTGTCGAGTTGCATTAAAGTCTCTCTCAACCCTTCGAGTTGTTCGAGTTCAAAGATGTAGCCGTTCACGCCATGTGTCACTAGCTCTGGCAACGAGGAGCGATTGCTTGCGATGACGGGTTTATGGTTTTTCATAGCCTCCAGCGCGACCAACGGTAGCCCTTCCCACCTGGAAGGCATAATGATTGCATCACATTGTTCGTAATAGTGATCAATTTCTGCATTATTGACCCAACCTAACCGGATCATATTGTCGGTAAAGGTCCACTCATTCTTTTCCAATACGCTGTCTCCGATGATGTATAACTGAATGCGCTGCTGTAGCTCTGGATATTGTCTGAATGCGTCCAGCAACAGATCCAGTCCTTTCTGCCGATCGTATCTGCCCACAAACAAGAGCCTAATCATGCTAGCGTCCTCTTCCTTCTCATGCTTTTGCCCAATCGTTTGTGTTTGTGGCTGTTCTTCGTCCTTGCGGGGCCTGCGATCACGCAGGCCACTGTATACGAATCGGGATTTGGCTGGAGACATGCCCATTTGAATCGATTGCTGCATCTCATATTTTGAAATGTTCACGATATAGTCTGTTTTGAATTCCAGTATTTTCTCGATCATGAAATAAGCCTTTTTATGCAAAGGTTTGGTATCCATCAAAAAAGACCAGCCATGTGAACAGTAAAAGATACTCGCTTTGCGCGGGGTGAAAAAAAACAAGCCCCTTGCGAGCATACCCGCAAATGAGCTGTGTACATGAATAATATCCGGCTCTATCCGCCGAATAGCTTGGTGAATCTGTCTCATCGCTGAGAAAAAGTGTTTCGGGTGGCGTTTGTAACTGTAACGAAATATACGCTCTGGCTCCAGATCAAAATCCTTTGCCGAGTTATAATCACTCATCAATACATAAACCTCAAACCGGTTACGCTGGTAAGACACCAGCTCGTTTAAATATGTGGCAACACCGCCCACCACATATTCTCCGATGTGCAAAACCTTCATTTTCGCTCACCCGCTTCATATGGTATATCACCTGCATTACGATGCTGATATAGAGCTATGCCTACGAACATCCAGAAAAAAACGTTCGCAGGAAACAACTCAAGAACGTTGGTCGTCATACTTGCCGCAGCCACTCCTGCGCCGAGGGCTATAGCCACCTGAGGAAGTCTGGAACCTGCCGAGTAGGGTGAAACATTCATTCGTCTAACCAGTGTGATCAACAGCCACATGAATAACATCAAAAAATAAGCGAGCCCGATCCAGCCTGTCTGTTCGTACAAGGAAAAGTATTGATTATCCACCGCAAAATTACTGGAGTTTAGACCCATCATATGTGTGCGCCGGCTGGCAGCACCAACCGAACCAATTCCGTTGCCGATCATGCCATTCATCGTAAATGGCGAGGTCAGGCTGCTTCCCCATGTCTGTAATCGATCAAGCAAAGATGAACTGGAGAGCAGATTTTTAGA
Organism: Paenibacillus sp. 2TAF8; assembly: GCF_052114825.1. NCBI lineage: Bacteria > Bacillati > Bacillota > Bacilli > Caryophanales > Paenibacillaceae > Paenibacillus > Paenibacillus sp. 2TAF8. The sequence goes on along the minus strand of NZ_JBFRFN010000006.1, from coordinate 293,277 downwards.
CTGTAGCAACCTGCCTCCGAAAAATACAACCACAGGCAGAGTCAGAAAAACAACCGCCAGAACCAAAATATTCTTTTTGCTGTACTTTCGAATCTGAAGTAAAAAAAGAACCACTTGATATACCAACCAGAGTAATAAAGCCGATCGAATCGTAGATAAGAGCAAAAAGCCGATCGTCAGCAGCTGGATCATCAGGCGAAAACTGCGATGTTTAACTGCCATCCTGGTATGTTCCGCAATGATGCCTGTCATTAACAGCGCATACGCATAACCATCCGGTGAATACGTAATGGAAGATAAACGCGGCACACCTTCAAGGTAGTTTTTGATATTCACTCCGTATACGAATCCCATAGTGATTAACTTTTCTATACCCAGCGCATATTGGGCGCACCATCCTGCAATGAGCATAATAAAAATAACCAGATTGGTTCTGGCAAATGCGTACATACCCCCATGCTCAGCCATAAACATGCCTGTAAACAACATCACCAGCGGTAAAAGTGTAATTTTAATGCCATAGACTAATGTGACCACACTGGAACCCAGAAGGACATTTAACGATCCCAGCACGATGAGGGAGGCCAGTATAAACAGGAATAGATTCAGAAAATGAATCTGCTGGCGATATACCCTGGCAAGTGTATATACCGCAAGTAGCAACATGCCTGCATCCTTTAAAGAACGAATCACAATATTATCGACGTAGATCGAAATCAAACCATATATGGATAGATAGAGAAGTAAGAAGTGAATCAACATCATAATGACAGAAGAAGGCGCTTCAGACCTCGTTTGAACTAATGATGACGATTTGACGTTCAGAGAAGTCATGTACATCTTAACCTTCACCTCCAATTAACTTCTCGTAAATAATCGCATGTCTGGTGAGAAGATAATCTTCATTAAAGGATAAGCTGTGTTCGTAGCATTTCAGCATTAATTCATTTTTTCCAGCTTCAGATAATGCGTAGTAATGAAGAATTGCGTCACGGATCGCATCGGCACGATGAGCGGTAAAGGAGAAGGTGTCCGCATCCAGCAAAATCTCAGGCATTCCCCCAACCTTGGACGCGTAGACAGGCGTACCTGCTTGATACGATTCAATGACCACTCTGCCAAAAGGTTCATCCCAGGTGGACGGTACAATCGTGAGATCCATCTTTTTCATCTGGGAATTGATCTCTTTTTTATCGATTTTCCCCACAAATATGATCCGGGGATCCTCCCCTGCAAGTTCTTGCAATGACTGGAGCAGCGGGCCATCCCCATGGATGAAAAGCTTCCCCACGATCTGCTGATCAAGCTTTTGCACCGCTTCAATCAGATACTGAATACCTTTGACCTCGGTAAGTTGTCCAAAATATCCAACGTGCAGGGGTTGCTGGTGACGAACCTTTTTCCCCGCATTAACATGCTGAACCTGATCATCACGCTCTACAATGTTATGAATGACATGTTTGGACGCATGCGCGAAAAAACCCAGTTCGATATGCTTGTTAAGCACATGCTCGGATATGCCAATAACAGAAGAAACTCTGCGGCTGTAGTGTTTGGAAATCTGTCTGTAGAACCTTGAATATGCCGTGATGGCAATAGGCTCAATTAATGAAAAATCGCGCAAGGTATGCACTACCGGAATATCCAGTTCAAATGCCGCTTTCCAGATCGCGAGACTCAGCCCAGGAATATTCTGAGTGTGGATCAGGGCAGGACGTTTCATCATCAGATATTGTTTAATATGCTGATACTGCTTCACATTAAAAATATCCTGGATACGCCATAACACTTTGTCAGAAGTGCTGGCCTGCCTTGCCGTATCACCGATCCAGTACCGATTATTAAATGGCAGGCGCGAGATTTCAATCCCGTTCACTGTATCCGTCTGCACCCCGCCTTCCTTGTGTCCGCCAACCGTAATGACTTTAACGTCATAACTGGACTCCAGCGTCTGGGCCAAAATTTGTGTCGATATCTCGGCTCCCCCAATAATGTGGGGTGGATATAAACTGTGAGCAATCAATATAGTTTGCACGGTTCTCAACTCGCTTTTATTCAGCTTCATTGTTATCAGTTCAGTTTTATCAAGTTTCCTGTACCTGCAACGTGGCTCGATAATGATCTATCGTACGTTTCAATCCTTCTTCCAGACCAATCTCTGGCTCCCAGTTTAATATTTCTCGGGCTTTATCAATCACCGGACGTCTAACCTTCGGATCATCTTCAGGCAAAGGCAAGAATACAATCTTACTGTCCGATTGTGTAAGTTGTTTCACCAAATGAGCGACCTCAAGGATCGTGTATTCTGTAGGATTGCCGATGTTGATAATCTCCCCATCAGCCCGATCTTCTGCCATGAAAGCTTGTAATCCCCGAATGTTATCATCCACATAACAGAAGGAGCGGGTCTGTGAACCATCTCCATACACCGTAATATCCTGACCCGTCAGCGCCTGCGTTACAAAATTAGATATCACCCTGCCGTCATCATTGCGAAGCCCTGAAGAATACGTGTTAAAAATACGCGAAACTTTCACGGAAACCCGTTGTTTTGTGTAGTATTCATAACAAAAAACTTCGCCCAACCGTTTGGCTTCGTCATAGCAGGCTCGTGGCCCCCACGTATTTACATTGCCTCGATAACTCTCCGGCTGCGGATGAATCTCGGGATCGCCATAGGCTTCACTTGTACTGGAATACAGAAACTTGGCTCCTTTGACCCGGGCCAGCTCCAGCATATGATAGGTTCCTCGCGTGTTCACCCAGATCGTGCCCATCGCATCCGCTTGATAGAACTTAGGAGAAGCAGGCGAAGCCAGATGATAGATTTCATGCACCTGCTGATCAAGGAAAATATCCAGTGCTTCGGGACGTGTAACATCTGCTTCATGGAATACGAATAGAGGATTCTCCATAACCTCTTCCAGATTGCGCATCACACCTGTTGAAAGATTATCGACCCCTGTCACCCGATGACCCTGATGCATTAAAGATCGTACGAGATGAGAGCCTAGAAAGCCGGCTGCACCTGTCACTACAATATGTTTCATTACATCACGCTCCAAATTATGATCCAAAATGGTCAAAAGGTATTACTTTTAATCATTACACCGATCGTTTTAAAAATGATCGTAATGTCCATTTTCATGGATACATTCGAGATATAGTGGAAGTCATACTGGAGATTATGGTGAATAGGCTCCTTCCGAGCCTCGCTCACCTGCCACAATCCTGTAATTCCCGGTTTCACCAGAAAACGCCTGCGTTCCAGATCGGTATAACATTCCTCCACAATACGTTTCATCTCAGGTCTTGGGCCGATAAAACTCATATCGCCTTTGATAATGTTAAGCAGTTGTGGCAGTTCGTCCAGACTCGTCTTGCGCAGTATTCTACCCAGCCTTGTAATCCTCGGATCATGGCTGGTCGTTGGCGAAAGACCATATTTTGGTGCGTCTGTACGCATCGTTCTGAATTTATAAATGTTAAATTTGACTCCGTTTTTCCCATACCGCTCCTGCTTGAATATCACGGGTCCTTTGGAATCCAGTTTGATCAAAATAGCTGAAAGCAGCATGACCGGAAATGTGATCAGCAGCAACAGAATGGCGATAACAAAATCGGCCAATGGCTTCATCACATCCGTATACCCGCCAACACGTTGTGAGTATGGTTGCTCAAGTACAGCGGCATTCCCCTCTTTAACCAAGGTTTCCCCACTCCCAAAGTATTCCGGTCCTGATAGCTTCACAGACTATCCCCTCCTGCTACAAGGATTTGATTCATTTGTTCCTTCATTAGAATCTCTTCAATCGCCATCAGCACCGGTGCACGCAACTCTTTATTTTTGAGAGCGAAATCTAAAGTTGTAAGGATGTAACCCAGCTTCTCCCCTACATCAAAGCGGGAACCTTCAAAGTCATAGGCACTAATTCCTTGATCATGATTCAACTTTTGCAGTGCATCTGTAAGCTGAATTTCGCCACCTGCGCCTACATTTTGTTCTTCCAAATACTCAAAAATTTTCGGAGTCAAAATATATCGTCCCATAATCGCCAGGTTGGACGGCGCCGAACCTAGTGGCGGCTTTTCAACCATACTCTTTACTGAAGATAAGCGTCCTTCTGTGTGCAGTGGATCAATAATCCCATAGCGGTATGTTTCACTCGGACTTACCGTTTTCACACCAAGTACCGACTGCTCTACCTTTTCATACTGCTGGATGAGCTGTTTCAGGCACGGCACTTCTGAAACGACGATATCATCACCAAGCAGTACAGCAAAAGGTTCATTGCCTATGAAATTCCGGGCACACCAGACCGCATGCCCGAGTCCAAGGGCTTCCTTCTGTCTTATGTAATGAATATCCACGTTGGAGGACTTTCGAACTTCTTCCAGCAAACTGAGCTTCCCTTTCTCAAGCAGGTTATGCTCCAGTTCAAACGCACTGTCAAAATGATCTTCAATCGCACGTTTTCCCTTGCCCGTCACGATAATAATGTCTTCGATGCCGGAAGCGACCGCCTCTTCAACGATGTACTGGATAGTCGGTTTGTCCACAATAGGGAGCATTTCTTTAGGCATTGCCTTTGTAGCAGGTAAAAATCGGGTTCCCAATCCAGCAGCAGGGATAATCGCTTTTCTCACCTTTGTCATAGATATCACCCTATCCATTTAGTTTTTTTATTTAAACTCAAAACCATGAAAACATGAAACATATCATTCATAAATAGGGCATTGAACCCCTCCTCACGTCACACCCTTGACGATACACGTCTAAGGTACACTACCCACAGTGTGACCGAGTGCCTACCTTGATAGAGGTATAGTAGACATGACCTTTGAAGACGATCTGAAAATTGAACTTGGGACTGTTCCAGTTCACCGCCTATCCTTTTTCCCCATAACTGTTATTGCGGCTTTTGGGCACCTGCACATTGTTCAGCACCGCGCCCAGAATACGTGCGTTCACATGTTCAAGATGAGCTTTCGCCTTTTTGACCAGATCCTTCTTCACTTTGCCTGCATTCACCACAAGAATGACACCATCACACAACGAACTGATAATTAAGGCATCTGTCACGGTCAGAACAGGTGGTGTATCGAACAAAATAACATCATATGCTTCCTTCAAATCCTCAAGCAGTGCTGTCATCTTACGTGAACCGATCATCTCCGAGGGATTAGGAGGAATAGGCCCGGAAGACAAGACATGTAAACCTTCCACCCCGGTTTCTCGGAGCACTTCCGTTACTTGATATTGACTCGATAACACACTGGTCAGCCCCACATGGTTGGGCACGTTAAACATCAGATGTACTGCCGGTTTACGTAAATCCGTATCCATCAGTAAAACCTTTTTCCCTTCTTGCGCATAAGTGACTGCCAAATTGCCTATCGTCGTGGTCTTCCCTTCACCTGATGATGCCGAGGCAATCATGATCGTTTGAATCTGACTGTCTATGGATGAAAACTGAATATTGGTTCTAAGCTTTCGATAAGCTTCCGAGGAAGCAGATCTGGGATTAGCCATCGTTACCAGGCCAACTCGTTCATTGGTTAATCGTGACATACTGTCCATCACCTACCTGTTTTTGAGATATGGATGAATGTTTGGATACACGGCTCTCATCTTTTCTAATCTTGGAGATGACAGCAAGAGCAGGAAGATTTAATTCTTTTTCCAATTCATCTTCCGTTTTCAAGGTATCGTCCAAATATTCCAGCAGGAATACAAAGCCTACTGCCAGCAGCAGTCCTACAATAAAACTGATCAAAATATTGATAATGGGGTTGACGTTAACAGGATTAGAGGAATCCGTAGGTTTCGCTTCACTCAGGATTGTTACGTTGTCTACTTTCATAATTACGGGGATTTGGGATTTAAACACTTTTGCAACTGCATTTACGGTTTTCGCTGCTTTTTCGGATGATAGCCCCGTAGCCGTCAGACTCATAACTTGGGACTCATTTGCAGTAGAAACTCGAATGCTCTGCCCTAATTGATTACCAGTCATGCCAAGATCGGGGTATGTGGTTGCTACTTTATCGAGGATTGCAGAAGATTTAATAATCTCCATATAAGAGTTGATTACTTTGATGTTCGTCTGAATGGTACCGATATCCAGGCTCGGAACGCCTTGGGCATTATAGGCCTGGTTGACGATTAATTTGGCATTCGCTTCATAGATCGGGACAGTAAAGAAGTAGTTTTTGACACCTGCACCAATACATGCTACAGCTACGAAGGCAACAATGATCCAGATGCGTTTACGTAAAATGTGTATATACTCTTTGAGATCCATCCTATATTCCTCCCATTCAAGTCAACCATGATATGTAACCATGTATTCAGTACATCGACTGCTGCTCACCAGAACAAAAAGCTGCGCCTTTTCTTTGCCGACATTTCAGCCGAAATACGTTGATTATTCCATATGGATCGTGCATTATCTTGAAAATATTGAATATATCCACATCCAAAACGTCTTTCAAGCATTGGGTATACAACGTCCAGCTTGAATGTTCGATGCTTCGTATCATGTGCATCTGATGAAATGAAATGAAACCCGTTTTCTTTGCAAAAATGAAAACACCATTTCTGAACTTTTCGTCCGAAAAGCCCAGTGAATGACTCTGCCGTAAGTTGGCATAGTCCGCCTTCAATCAAATAATCGGACAACAGCAACGGCTTTTTCAAAATAACAAGGTTACGTTCCGGATGAGCGATAATAGGGGTAATTCCCGCGATTCGCAGTTCGTGCAGTATTCCGGGGAACTGTGAGGGAATATGACCAAAGGGCAGCTCCAGCAACATATAACGACTACCGGCAAGTGTGCAGCAATTTCCTGCATACAAGTCTTCAATCAGCCCATCGTGCACTCTGATCTCCTGACCGGGATCAATCTGCAAACGGATGTTTCGTTTGGCAAGCTCGGCACGAAGCATATGAACAGCCTGATTGACTACCTTTGGTTCATTGTTGTAATGTCCGTTCAGGTGATGCGGAGTTGCAATAATGGAGGTAATTCCTGAAGCTACTGCCTTCTCAGCCATCGCAACGGACTGCTCCATTTGAACAGGACCATCATCCAGACCGAATAAAATGTGGCAGTGCATTTCAACCATATCCAAACTTCCTGAAATAGTATGCTCCCCCTCGCTCCTTTATTCATTGTGCAAATGCTTTTGGTGTTAAAGAACTAATGCATAACGCTACGAAATATAGTAAAATGGCGTTAAGTACATGCTCGTTCAGAGAATATTCAGATTTAACCTAATCTATATGGTAAAATCAATGTAACGATAAGGCTTTGACTGAGGAACGTGATCTGTTGCCTTCCCATATGTAGAACGGGAAACTGCCTCAAATTCAACTTCAGTAAGCATTCTGTTTAATTGTCCTGTTATATATAGTGTCTGCTCTTTCTGAATATGCAATTTTGAATGATACAATATCAGCTCTCCAAAGGGCTGCTTCCATTGCAGCTTGGCATGAAGCCTGACGCACACACGGCTGTCTTCTACATCCAAACCTATTAGCATTTCCGATAATACGGGTAAGTTCAGGTCGCTCAGGAAAGTGATCGCTTGTGTATCCATACCAAGTAACAGGACGGGACGTCTTTTGCGGTCTGCCATTTTCCCATGAAACTCCTGAATGTACATATGGACATTTGGTTTAAGATCGGCCCATTCCTGAACAATTTTTGAGTTCATGCTTTCATTCCTTTAGAACGGATTCGCCATCACGGATGACTCTCGTTTACTTTTGGCAGGTATAACGCTCGATTCAGGTGGAAATACTTAAAATACTAATAATGATACATTTTGTAACTCCATAAGTTCAATTTACGATACAAAACGTATCATGTCAAGCAGTATTTGGACATGGTTCTTTTGATTTACGACAATATGAGCTGTCCTTAGACAGACCTATTTATAAGTAGTATCTGAGACGAATGAGGCGTAGTACATTTGCAGGAAAGCTTGCCCTGATCAAAAACTTGGCTCAGGATTGTTTCAATATATTTGATGGTGTTCAGGGGGAAATAGCTTATGAGCTACGGAAATCGCATTGCTGAATTAAGAGAACAGCGGGGACTTACTCAAGAAGAACTTGCGACCTCCATTCATATTACCAGAGCGGCTCTCTCCCACTATGAGAAAAACCGGCGCAAACCGGATTTCGAGGTATTAACTCGGCTCGCCGACATCTTTGATGTGTCCATTGATTATTTGATTGGACGTACGAAGCAAAGTGATATGGTTATGGATGAAGATGTGCGTGAATTCGTGGATGCCCTTGAATTGTCAGATAAGGAAGTGTTAGAGCGCTTTGATCTGATGATTGACGGTAAACCTTTAACGGAGGAAGAAGCTCGTCGTTTTATCGCTTTTGTACGAATGGAACGCAGTATGGATTAATCAGGCTATACCCGAAAAGAAAACCCAGTTTCCGAGTACTTTCCGCTCCGGTTTCTGGGCCTTTTTGTGTATCTTGAATTCCCTCCACTCGTTGGTGTGCACTGAATCAAGAACGCTTGCTGTCGGAGGAAACGAAATGCTTCAAACGCTCCGGGTCGATTCCACATTGCAGTAAAACTTTCATGATGTCCATCTGGGTTGCTTCGACTGGTTTACCTGTCGGCTTAGAATCGCCCATGTTTGGATGCTTCATCTTCATTCCGCTAACCTCTCTTATCGTTATACTTACTCTGCACTCCAAAAACTAAACCTAATTATACTTTAGAACGTTCCTCGATGTTGTCGTCTCATGGCGATAACGTTTTTTGAGCGGGTTCTAATTTTGTCGAAAGCAAAAAGGAGCCATATGACGCCACTCTGGCGGCCATATGGCTCCTTTTATTTTTAATGCTTTTCTTTATAAAGAGAACGAACGGAATATTAACCTCCGGTACGCGCAAGCTCACGCATATTCGCTTCGAATGCAGCAAGCAAAGCAGCTTCGCCTGTCAGACCTGTCGCTTGTACCCGCTCAATCTGTTCCGTCATACGTTTGAAGTCCTTCGGAATGACACGCACGAATTGATTCAAGGAATCCTGCCATGTATCCAGAATACGCTGACCTGCCTCACTTCCAGTGAGTGATACGTGACGTTGAATCATACCATGCAAATCTTCGCTTTCAGAAGCATCCTCGACACGCTCCAAAAGAACCATTTCCAGATTGCAGCGCTGCAAGAAGGTGCCTTTTGGATCATACACGTAGGCAATTCCTCCTGACATTCCTGCTGCAAAGTTACGACCTGTATCGCCGAGTACCACGACACGGCCACCTGTCATATATTCACAGCCATGATCGCCTACGCCCTCAACGACAACTTTGGCTCCCGAGTTACGTACGGCGAAACGCTCTCCCGCAATACCGCGAATATACGCTTCCCCACTCGTAGCTCCATATAGAGCTGTGTTCCCGATAATGATGTTATTCTCCGCCTCAAACGTTGCTTTCGGTGAAGGCATAACAATCAGCTTTCCTCCTGACAACCCTTTACCCACGTAGTCATTGGAGTCTCCTTCAACCGTGAGAGTCATACCTTTTGGTACAAAAGCACCAAAGCTCTGTCCAGCTGAGCCGACAAATTTGAATTTAACGGTATCTTCAGGCAAACCAGCAAGGCCATATTTGCGTGTAATCTCACTACCCAGGATGGTACCCACTGCACGGTTCACATTGGTAATCGGCAGAACTGCCTCAACAGGTTGACCTGACTCGATTGCCGGCTGCGCCAATGGTACGAGTTGCTGCATATCCAGCGTCTCTTCCAGTTGGTGATTCTGGTGCTGTGTGCGGTAACGTGCGGCACCTTCTGGCAGTTCAGGCACATGCAACAATACCGACAGATCCACGCCTTTTTTCTTCCAGTGATCTACAGCCTCTACGGTTTCGAGGCAATCTGTACGTCCAACCATTTCCTGAATGGTACGGAAGCCAAGATCAGCCATAATCTCACGCATATCTTCAGCGACAAAACGCATGAAGTTCACGACATGTTCAGGGTCACCCATATAATTTTTACGCAACTCCGGATTCTGTGTGGCTACGCCAACTGGACAGGTATCCATTTGGCAAACACGCATCATGATACAGCCTAGTGCAACGAGTGGTGCAGTAGAGAAACCATACTCTTCCGCTCCAAGCAACGCAGCAACCGCCAGATCGCGTCCGTTCAGCATTTTACCATCTGTTTCAAGAACAACACGGTCACGCAGATTGTTCAGCATCAATGTTTGATGTGTCTCTGCAAGTCCCAGCTCCCATGGCATACCGGCATGACGGATTGAGCCTTGAGGAGATGCTCCCGTACCACCATCATAACCACTGACTAGGATAATGTCAGCACGACCTTTAGCTACACCTGCAGCAATCGTTCCAACACCGACTTCTGATACCAGCTTCACGTTAATTTCAGCTCGTGGATTGGCATTTTTCAAGTCGTAGATCAACTCAGCCAAGTCCTCAATCGAATAGATATCGTGATGCGGTGGCGGCGAAATCAAACCTACGCCCGGTGTAGAACCACGGACTTCGGCTACCCAAGGATATACTTTACGTCCTGGCAGTTGTCCGCCTTCACCTGGTTTAGCCCCTTGTGCCATTTTGATCTGAATCTCGTCAGCATTGACCAGATAGTTGGAGGTCACACCGAAACGTCCGGATGCCACCTGTTTGATCGCACTCCGACGGGAATCACCATTGCTGTCTTTTACGAAACGCGCTGGATCTTCTCCACCTTCACCTGTGTTGGATTTACCACCCACACGGTTCATGGCAATTGCCATATCTTCGTGAGCTTCTTTACTGATGGAACCAAAGGACATCGCACCGGTTTTGAATCGACGCATGATGTTTTCTACCGATTCCACTTCTTCAAGCGGAATGGATGCTCCAACCGGTTTCAGCTTAAGCATCGAGCGAATCGTGAGCAATTGATCATTCTCACCTTGTACGAGCTTGGAGTACTTTTTGTAAAGCTTGTAATCCCCAGTACGTACCGCATGTTGTAACGTGTGAATCGTTTGTGGGTTAAACAAATGCTCTTCGCCATCATTACGCCATTGGTATTCACCGCCGGAATCCAGCACTTTGTCGTTCCCGTCTTTATCGGTGAAAGCACGATTGTGATGTGTCAACGCTTCTGCTGCCACTTCCTCCAGCCCGATACCTCCGATCCGGGAAGGTGTCCAAGTGAAGTAACGATCTACGAAGTCTGATTTCAGACCCACTGCTTCAAAAATTTGAGCACCGCGATACGATTGAATCGTCGAGATTCCCATTTTGGACAATATTTTAATAACGCCTTTAGTTGCGGCTTTAATGTAGTTTTTAACAGCTTTCTCATGGGAAATACCACGCAACAAGCCTTGCTGAATCATGTCATCCAGCGTTTCAAATGCCAGATAAGGGTTAACTGCACTTACGCCATAACCCAGAAGCAGCGCATAGTGGTGAATATCACGCGGTTCTCCCGATTCGAGCAATATGCTGACTTTTGTTCTTGTACCCTGACGAATCAGATGGTGATGCAGACCTGCAACAGCCAGCAACGCCGGGATTGCAGCGTTCTCTGCATCCACACCGCGGTCAGACAGGATCAGAATGTTATGTCCTTTGTCAATGACACGGTCAGCTGCTTCAAAGAGCAAGTCCATCGCTTTACGCAACCCTTCCGCTCCTTCTGCAGCAGTGAAGAAAATCGGAATCGTCATGGAGCGGAAGCCCGGACGACGAACGTGGCGGATCTTCGCAAAGTCTTCATTAGACAATACCGGTGTATCCAGACGGATCTGGCGACAGCTCTCCGGTTCAGGGTTAAGCAAGTTACGCTCCGGACCAATCGTTGTCGCTGTAGATGTAACAATCTCTTCACGGATCGCATCAATCGGCGGATTGGTTACCTGTGCAAACATTTGTTTAAAGTAGTTATACAAGCGTTGCGGACGATCGGACAGAACAGCAAGTGGTGCATCATAACCCATGGACCCTGTAGCTTCCATGCCTGTGGATGCCATCGGCTCCAGCACTTTGCGCAATTCTTCAAATGTATATCCGTAAGCCAGCTGAAGCTGTGTTACATTGTCATGTTTAGGATCTGGAAGTTCCGGTGCTTCCGGCAGCTCGTTCAGATCCATCAAGTGCTCCTCAAGCCACTCCTCGTAAGGGTTCTCCGCTGCGATAATCGCTTTGACTTCTTCATCGGAGATAATACGACCCTCTTGAGTATCTACGAGCAACATCCGTCCTGGACGCAGACGATCTTTGTACAGAATGTCTTCCGGCGCGATATCCAGAACACCTACTTCGGAAGAAAGAATGATTCGGTCATCCTTCGTTACATAATAACGGGCAGGGCGCAAACCGTTACGGTCAAGCGTAGCACCGATCTGCAAGCCGTCTGTAAATGCCATTGCAGCAGGACCATCCCATGGCTCCATCATCGTGCTGTGGTATTCATAGAAAGCTTTTTTCGCAGGGTCCATGCCTTCATCTGTGCTCCAAGGCTCAGGAACCATCATCATTGCCACATGTGGCAGAGAGCGTCCGCTTAGATACAGGAACTCCAGCGTGTTATCAAACATCGCTGTATCCGAACCGTCCGGGTTGATTACTGGTTTAACTTTGGCAATGTCGTTACCAAACAGTTCACTTTCGAACAAGGACTGACGCGCATGCATCCAGTTCACGTTACCACGCATCGTGTTGATCTCACCGTTGTGGATCATGAAACGATACGGGTGAGCACGTTCCCAGCTTGGGAAGGTGTTCGTACTGAAACGAGAGTGTACGAGTGCAATCGCTGATTCTACCAGTTCTTCCTGCAGATCCAGATAAAACTTGCCTACCTGTTCTGTTGTAAGCATGCCTTTGTAGACCACTTTACGGCAAGACAAGCTCGGCAGGTAGAAGGATTCTCCTTCTGCCTCGTCTGCGGAATAACGGATAGCCAGTTCGGCACGTCTGCGAATAACATACAATTTGCGCTCAAATGCAAGCTCATCTTTCACTTCATCCGATCTTCCGATAAACACCTGACGTACATAAGGCTTCGCTGCCAGTGCAGAACGGCCCAGCATCTCATCATACGTAGGTACATCCCGGAAGCCAAGTAAGGTCTGTCCTTCTTCTTCAATAATCTTCTTCAAGCTCTCTTCATGTGCAGTACGAACTGCCGAATCATGAGACAGGAACAGCATGCCTACGCCATAGAATCCCTGTTCAGGCAATGCAAAACCGAGTCGTTCTGCTTCCTTCGCAAAATAGCGATGTGGAATTTGAATCAGGATGCCTGCTCCGTCACCGGAATTCGGTTCACTTCCCTGACCCCCACGGTGCTCCATGTTACTGAGCATAGTCAGCGCTTGACTAACGATATCGTGTGAAGGTACTCCTTTGATGTTGGCAACAAAACCCATACCACATGCATCTTTTTCGAATTGTGGGTCATACAGACCTTGTTTTGGAGGTAATCCGATGTGTCTCATGGAACGCAACCTTTCTATAATGAAGTATTTCGGAAAGATCAAGAACATAACAACAGGCAACATTGAAACGGGAGGAGCCGGCATTTCGCTTGCGATAAGCCTGCCTGCTGAGATGGAGAGGTGATAGCTTGAACCATCTGTTGTAAGCCTGGTGTTGCGGTAAAGACCGCGATTATTGCGAAGGACTGAATCCGGTGATCCGGTAACAGCATATATACAACAATACGTAGCCGCTGGCACGACTACTCAAAATGGAGCGACGTTTTTTGATATAGTTCTATTATTTTAACACTGACCTAACATCAGCGCAATTTAAACTTTTTAATACCTCTGATAAGAATTGCTTTGCAGTACAGCTTTAGTGTGTTGACGTTTAAAAACATCTCTTTTTCGAATAATTATACACATTTTATAGCAGAGTACAACTGATTTTAATTGCTGATAAAAGAAAATCGTTCCATATCCAGCCTAGGTTTGACCATATTTTCGCAATTTTCATGCTTCAGATCCCAATATAACTTTCTATTTTCATACCATTGAATAGAAAATGGCCTACAGCGTATTTTTGCGCCGCAGGCCATTTGCACTATTTGACTACTATATTGCATAATTTCGATACATATGCTTTAACTTTTTTTGCAGAAAGTTGTGTTGCTTGTCGTCTTGCTTCATTAATTATACAGTCAAAGGCTGACCACTTTCTGCTACTTCAGCTTCTTTCTTTGTACGTCGGCCGTTCAGGAGGAAGTACGTCAGCGTAAGCAGCACAGATACAGCTGCATAGATGCTAAGGATTTCAGCCTGATGCCACATCACATTGAAGTTCCCGCTGGAGACAACGGCTCTGAGACCCATAATGCTGTGTGTCATTGGTAGCCACTGACTAATGGATTGCAACCATGCAGGAATCAGTTCTACCGGAAACGTACCTGCACTCGCCGCCAGTTGGAAGACAAGAAGCAAGATGATCACATAACGTCCAGGTAGATCAAGCCAAGTCACGAGAGCCTGAACGATCAGCATGAAGGTCAGCCCCGTTATAATGGTAAACAGATAAAACAGTCCTGTGCTGTGTGTTTCCAGTCCGAGACCGTAGAGCATAAAGCTCGCTACAATAACCGACTGGAAAATGCTTACTGAACCAAATACCAACGTGCGGCTTACAAAACGATTCCAGCCTGTGGCGCCGGGTACAGACGTTTCACGCATTTTCAGAACAATCGTGGAGATCAGTGATCCTACGAACAGACCGATGGACAGGAAAAATGGAGTCATGCCTGTTCCGTAATTGCTTACGTTCTCTGCCTTATTTTCGGAAGAACTAACAGGTTCTGCAAACATATTCACCACTTCATCTGTTTTCTTCACTTTAGATGTTTTCTGAGCAGCATCTTTCAGTTTCGTTGCCAGTTCACCAGAACCATCTTTCAGTTCTGTAAGGCCATTGGCCAGTTTACCGGCCCCGTCACCCAGCTGTTTGGAACCATCCGCCAAAGATGAAACGCCACCGCTGAGTTTACCGACACCTGTCTGCAATGCAGTTGTACCTGTACCTAGCTGTTTCGCACCAGCTGCCAGCTGTGTACCGCCTGAAGCTGCCTCACCCAGTTTGCTGCTGAATTGCTTCAAGCCGTCAGAGAGTTTTGTTCCGCCTTGACTAAGCTGCCCTGCACCTGCAAGCAGTTGTTTCTGCCCATCTACAAGTTGCGTCGCACCAGCAAGAAGTTGTTGCTGTCCCCCATGTAACTCGGCTGCACCAGCTGCCAGTTGTTGATTCCCTTGATGAAGCTGATCCGCACCTTGTGCCAGCTTTTGTTCGCTCTCGTGCAGCTGTGTGCTGCCATCAGCAACAGCTTGACTCGCGGCAAGCAGCTTCTGAACATCTGCGCTTGCAGCCAGTTCCGGGTTGCTTGCAGCCAGTTGTTTCAGTCCAGCCGCTACGCCCTGTGCGCCATCGGCCACTTTGCTACTGCCATCCACAGCGGATTGCAAGCCAGTTGCCAATGATCCACTACCTTGGACTGCGGTTTGCAGCCCATCAGACAACTTGGCGCTGCCTTGTTCAGATGATTGCAGACCGGCTTGCAGCTTATTGGTGCCATCCAATGAAGACTGGAGGCCAGAAGCCAGTTTGTCACTGCCGTCTTTCAACTGGTCCGCGCCACTTTGTAGCTGACCTGAAGCTGCATCATGGAGTTGTTGCAAACCGGAAACCAAACTTGTCGTTCCATTCTCAAGTTTCGAAGCTCCATTATGCAGTGCATTAACTCCATTACTTAATGGAGCTAGTCCATCCTGAAGTTTCAACGTTCCGGCCGCAAGCTTAGCAAGGTTATCTTTAAGCTTCACTGCCCCGTCATCGAGTTTTCCAGCACCACTTTTCAAATCTCCAGCACCGTTGCCCGCTTCAGCCAAACCGTCCGACACCTCGGAAAACTTATCTAGCAGCGTCTCTGCATAAGATTCTGTCACTTTAGCTGAAACTTTGGCTTTCAGATCCTTTATGGCCGTTTTGCCGATTTGCGCACCAACAAAGTTGTAGTTTCCGTTCGGCTCATAGATCAAGTCTGCTGGTGCAGGTTTATCATCCAGCAATGTTGTAGCTTGGGACGAAAAGTTTTCTGGAATCGTAATCTGCATGTAATACTTGTCGTTCTGCATGCCATCCTTTGCCTGAGCAGCATTAACAAAGTCCCAATTGAAATCTTTGTTTTTCTTCAGCTCATCAATAAGGTCTTTACCTACATGAAGTGATTTCCCCTCCAGCTCGGCTCCTTTGTCCAGATTAACCACAGCTACTGGCATTTTATCCACTTGACCGTACGGGTCCCAGTAAGCTGCCAGATAAATGCCGCTGTACAGGATCGGTATAAATAATATGGCAATTACAGGGATCAGTACCTTCGGGTTTCTCACGGCCGATCCCAAATCCTTGAAAAACACGTTTAATGATTTCATGTCATTTTCTCCCCTTATTCTCTCTGCCATGCAGCAGGAATATCCAATATGAAAATATAATGAAAATCTCTGGAATTTTTACCGAAATACGTGATGACCATTTTTCTCAATTGGTCATTCCAGAGCAAAAAACAAACTTGTCCTCAGACAAGTTTTATTCCCTTCTTACACACCTGCCACTGAATGGATCATGTTAGACACAAGATCTACTCATTTAATTGGTAATCCTCGATACTTCGACTCTAGATCCTGTGACATACCTTAAACCGGGCTGATCGCAGCGATCCCCTCCATTAAGAAAAGACGAAAGTAGCTCTTGATCTCCTCTTTGCTAAGTGGATCATGATGTTTACTCCAGTCCGAGGTTAAGGCGATATACAATCGAATCATCATAAATGCAACGACTTGTGGATCACAATCACGTATTTCTCCGTTATCTCTTGCCTTCTCCAGTTCACGAGTCAGAAAATCAGAAATGACTTTCTCTACTTTGTCCAGACCTTCTTTGGCCTGCAACGTTCCGAAATCCTTCAATTCCTGTGACAATTTAACCAGCAACTCATGATCACGGCGAAATTCCAGCAGTGCATCCAGCACGCGAAACAGATTATCAAAAAAGGCACTTTTCTGATGTACTTCACGCTGCGCTATATTTTTCATCTCCTGAATGACTTCTACCAGGATCTCATCAAACAGCTCTTCCTTGTTTGTGAAAAAAGTATAGATCGTGCCTTTGCCCACATTGGCAATCTTGGCCACTTGATCCATTGTGGTCGCTTTGTATCCAAACATGGAAAACGACTGTGCGGCTGCATGAATGACCTGCTGTCTCCTGTCGATCGGAGCCATCTTATCTCCTCCTTGCTTCATCTGAAATGTGACGAGTGATTCTATCGCTCTCTTGGAATGACCAAAAATACAAAACGGTCATTCGGTCAAAAACTACAATATCACCTTAAAAATAAGATTGCAAGCCTAACAATAAAAAAATGTATTAATATTTTTTAACCGAAATGCAGTGGAAACTGTCAGCGCGGTCGTCTATAGTGTAAGATGACTCAAACAATCCGCACATAACTGAAGTTTTGTGTCTCAAAACATGATGTACTGTGTAAATATTTTTGGATGAAACATGATTCGCCGTTTTGGTGTATATTCATGTAATAAACAAACCTAGCAGAACTATCCTTCTAAAAACGTACGAAAACTGTTTTCATTCAAATTTTAATTTTAACTCAAACTTATGAATAAAGGTGAACTCATGCGAAAACCAAGAGTGCTCTTATTATCAGAAGGATTCGGTACTGGTCACACACAAGCGGCTCATGCCCTTGCACATGGCATCAAAAAAGTCAGTCCCCATGTTCACAGTCGTGTTATCGAACTCGGGAAATTTTTGAATCCGACCGTCGCTCCGCTGATCTTTTCTGCATATCGAAAGACACTATCGGTTCAACCCAAACTTGTCAGCCTGTTGTACCGCACACAGTACAACAAATCTTTAAATGGCTTAACCAAACTGGCGTTGCACCGTATCTTCTATACCCAGACGGCGCAGGTCGTATCCCAGTTGAAGCCGGATATTGTAATCTGTACCCATCCGTTTCCTAATGCGGTTATTTCCAGACTTAAACGTCAGGGACTGAATATTCCGCTCTATACATTGATCACGGATTATGACGTGCATGGAACGTGGATTAACCCTGAGGTAAACAAATATCTCGTATCCACTCCGCAAGTCAAAGCCTTGCTAGAGATTCGCGGGATTCCTTCCTCACAGATTCAGGTTACAGGTATTCCTGTGCATCCGGATTTCTGGGAAGCCGGGGATAAAGTCAAGCTCAGGGAAGAGATGGGATTGCAAAACATGCCGACAGCTCTACTCATGGGTGGCGGCTGGGGACTTTCTTTTGAAGAGGAACATATGAAAGCTCTCGCTTCTTGGGCAGATCGGGTACAGTTAGTTTTCTGTCTTGGAAGCAATCAGAAAATGATAGACAAAATGAAGGAACTCCCTTGCTTTCAACATCCGAATATTCGTATTCTGGGATACACGAAGGAAGTCAGTAAGCTCATGGATGTTTCGGACGTACTCATCACCAAACCAGGAGGCATGACATGCACAGAGGCGATGGCCAAGGGCCTACCGATGCTGTTTATTCCTCCGCATCCAGGACAGGAAGAGGAGAATTGTGAATATTTTGTACAAGCTGGATACGGGCAGATCATTCACTCTGCGGATGTCATAACCAATCGCTTCCGCGAGCTGTCTGAACAACAGTCGGATCAAGCAGGTCGTACTAAGCACATGAAGTATAAAATCGGGCTTTCTTCGGCCTATGATCCTACCTGCTGCGCTCAAGCTGTACATGATTTATTGTTCCCCGCAACAAAGGATGTTACAACTACGTCCCTAGAGCGCTTCTCAGCGGGTATTACAACCAGATCCTTGTCTGGTACCAGACTACCTTTATAATCTCTCTAAGGCGCCTTAGAATTGCTCTGAGGACGTAATATTCAACACACAATCAATCAGGTACTTTAACTATACAAGAGTAAACTAAAAGGTTCCTCTTCATTTTGCGAAGAGGAACCTTTTTTTATATCGTTGTAATTTGAGCGTATGATCTACCAAAAAAATGGGTAATTTAAAGATAAAGCTGCTCGCAAAAACAGCGAAATAAAACTGCTTTTCAGAATTTTCAGGGCTCATGTGATGCTCACATAGTTAACCACCGTGCCTGTTTGCAGAATTTTAAGGTCTTTTTACTTGTAAAATGTATGATGACCAATCGTTTTTACTTCTTTCTTGGTACGAGCCACTGTCAGATCGTCAGCGAGCGTCAATGATAAGAAATAATACGTATCATCCGACACTTCCTTCTGTCCGTTCAGGGCGGCATTCACAGCTTTGATGCTGTCTTCATTCGGAGTTACCCGTTTAAGTCGTCCATTCGCCACAGGGCTAAACTGTGATTTTTGATGGATCACCTTGTAAATGGTATCGGGAAAATTGGCTGACCGCAGCCGGTTTAAGACAACGTTAGCAACTGCCACTTTGCCTTTGTACGGTTCGCCTTCCGCCTCTGCCATGACGATTTTTTGCAGCAGATGCAGCTCTTTATCGGACACACTGTAAGACCAGGTTGCGAGTTTTGCATCTTCCTGATTCAAAAGTTTGGTCCGCGTAAAGTAAAGTTTTTGGGGGGGAGTTGACATTGCAGCTGCCGCTTTGGCATGTTCTAATTTAGCCAATTTCAGAGCAGCTTCCTTTTTTGCTTTCGCTTCAGCTATAGCCTGCGCTTTTTGTTTAGCCGCAGCTACCTTCTGGTCCTGCTCTTCCTGAGCAGCCAAAAGCCAGTCTTTTGCCGGCAACGCATTTGTCCACGTTGCAGATTGCGCAGACAGATTGGTAGACAGACTTGTCCCATCTTCCTTCATTCGCCTCTGTTCTTGTGGCAATGATGGGGTATTATGCGCCGAAGCCGCAAGCTCCGTCATTTGTTTACTCTCACTCGCTTCATTCCACTTCCCCGTCGCCTGAACGACATTTACCCCAACTATACATACAAGCAGCACAGATAACATCGGTGCCACCCAACGATTCTTGCTTATAATTTCCATTCGAAGATTCCTCCTGTCGAAACAATTCCCTAATCTAAGTAACCAAAAAAAAAGAATTTGAATAACGATGGCTAATATTACATAGGGATAAACACAATGTCAATGTGAGTTTATGGTATTAAAAAGTTTTTCAGGAAAATGAAAACGTATCCACTGTCTCATACATTGGCGTTTGTCCAAGCCTTGTCACATAAAGTACAAAACCATCTACAGTCCATGAATTTCCATGAGAAGCATGTTCTGTAACGATTTCGGAAACCCCATAATGTTCCATGCCAGGGAAAGATCCGAGATATTTTCTAGCTACAGTAATATGTGCACGATAAGGTCTTAACTCGGCTTCAAAACCTAAATTTTTCGTTGCATCTACAATTTGCTGCTGTAAGTGATGTAATCGTTCTATATCTCCGTTAACACCTCTCCAGAGAACTTTCGGTGTTTTCTCCAGACCAAACGTTCCCCAATCAGAAAGTTGCAGATCAAACGCCTGGAAATGAGTAGCTACGGCATGCAGAGCTGTCCGAAGATGACCGACTTCGCTCATCAACGTATCTCCCAAAAATTGCAAAGTAATATGATAATCCCTGTGGTCTGTCCATTTGCGAAAATCAAGCTTGTTTCGTATTAGCTGTGCCTGCATATGAAGAAACTGCTGGACAGATTCAGGCAAACGCACAGCAATAAACAGACGTTCCCGTCTGGATGCATGTTCTTGCAGTTTATGGACATTCATTGCATACACCTCTCTAAAGTTCGCTTTATTATTCCATAACTATGCATATCATTTCAACCTGGGTAAATATAGAGTGACACACAATATGGATTTTGCATATCAGACTTCAATCCTGCATTTTCCATATCCATGCACATCATGTACTTAATCTGATACACTTGACAAGACTAATTCATCGATCTCAGGAGGCACACACATTATGGGCAAAATCGTATGTTTTCCATCATTATCCGAAGAACAGCAGCAACAGATTCTACAGGCAGCGCCAGGTTACACCATCAAAGTAGGTAAAGCCAAGGATCTGGATCCGGCTGAATTAAAAGAAGCCGAAATTATACTGGGCTGGTCTCCCCTTGTAGCTGAACATGCTTTGCATCAGGACAGCCCGTTGAAATGGGTCCAAGTCTGGTCCGCTGGCGTAGATAACCTTCCATTTGCAGAGCTGCAACATCAAAGTATTCAGGTTACCAGCGCCAATGGTGTTCATGCCATTCCAATTACAGAGATCATTCTGGGCATGATGTTAGCGCACAGCCGCTGGTTGAGACAAGCTATGTTGTACCAGCACCAGGCGGAATGGAAAAATCCTGGCAAAGCATTACCAGAGCTGCACGGAAAAACCGCGGTTATTGTTGGAGTCGGCGAGATCGGAACCGAAACCGCCCGTGTCCTGAAGGCTCTAGGCATGCGCACGGTAGGAGTACGACGCTCTGGAAAAGCCGTCCCTAATGTCGACCATATGTACGATATGTCTGGACTGCATGAAGCTCTGAACCAAGGCGACTATGTGATTAATATTTTGCCGTTAACCGATGAAACGCGACATATTTATGACCAAGAAGCATTTAACCATTTCAAGAACGATGCCTGTTTTGTCAATGTAGGTCGCGGCCCCAGCGTTAACACGGAGGCGCTGATGGATGCCCTGCAAAGCGGCAAAATTGCCTTTGCTGCTCTGGACGTATTTGAAGAGGAACCCCTTCCAGCGAACCACCCGCTATGGGGCATGGATAATGTATTGATTACACCCCACATTGCAGGAAGCACAGAACAATATACGGATCGTGCACTCCATATTTTCATCAAAAATCTGGAAGCTTACATTGCTGGTAAAACTCTTCCGCTCAACCTTGTCGATTATAGTCATAAATATTAACACAAACACCCGTTCCCATGCAACATAATGAAATGGCGGCTATAACTTTAGAGGAAACCATTAGAGCAAAAACACTCCACAAGGAAACCATTCTTCCTTCGTGGAGTGTTTATTATGCACATAAACGTATAATTACATGCATATCCAAATCATCGCCTAAATAATATCCATAACATCACACACAAACCCAAATATGGCGTACAAATGTGCCTTTACGCACCGTTATGTGCTGTTCTATCGTCCAGCCCGATTCCAGCAAATGCTCCTGCACCCATTCTGTAGATACGACGACAGCCCGTTTGCATAACTCGCGTAACTTCACGAGCATAGCTCGCTGTTCTTGATCGGGAAGAACAGAACAAAGATTATAGGGCATGTCGAATATTGCCGAATCATATTTTTCTTCCAAATTCATCATATCACCCAAAGTGATTCGGTTAGCATCATATCCGAAATACGGTAAATTAACTCGTGCCCCGCGCACGGCAAGTGCATTCAGATCATTGCCTCTTGTATCAATCCCCATCGATAAAGCTTCGATAACAACTGTTCCCATTCCGCAGCAAGGATCCAGCAAACGATGATTTTCCACCTCTGGAACAGCGATATTCACCAGTGCTCTAGCCAAAGTGACACCCAACCCTGTGGAATAGTTTTGCGGCTTCTGCTGATGAACTTGCCATGACTTGTTTGATTCTGTCCACTGACCGAAGATCCATTTTTGTCCTATTTTGATTAGTCCGAAAGTCACTTTAGGCTGCTTCATCTGTGCTATTCCATGGATGCACATCCCAATTTCTTTTTCAAACTTCCGTGCCTGATCATAGTCAGGCGGATGATCCCCAGCTTTCAGACAAACCACCTTAAATGTCTCATCTTGCTGCAAACGAACCTTTCGAGCTACAGGAAAAAGTTCTGCAATCGAGTCTGCTTCCCCTAGCACATCCAGTCGTCCGTGAATAAACGTGCTTCTCCCCGGCAGGATACATCGCTCAGACCTAATATAGGAGTCGCTGGCAATGCGCATTTCTGAAGACGTTTTAAACAACGTCATCAGTTCCAGCTGGCATAACTCACGTTCATTTTCATGACAGGCAAAGGTGTATACATATGTAGCTACGGTCATAATCCCCCTCATTTCCAGTGTATTCTATAAATATGCCTTTAATTTGCAGTTTGCTTTTCGAACGAGATGAACTCCAGGTAGTCATTGTATCTAATGTTACGCCGAGAGACAACCACACTGGGACATCATGCTAGTATATTAGGACATTTCTACACCTAGAAAAACAAGCAAAAAAAAATAAGGGATCCCATGGTGGGATTCCCTTCATCTTGTAATTTTAGCACCTGGTCTTAAATCTATCCACCTGCTATAATATAACAATTTCAAACAATTGTTTTACCCTGTTTCTTCTATTATAAAGGGCGGCTTACACTTTTAACTTTTCGATGGATGTGAGCAGATCGTCAGACAGTTCCTTCAATGTTTGAATGTTACTGCTGATGGTCTCCATAGAACCGACTTGTTCCTCAGCCGAAGCAGAGACTTCCTCCACACTAGCCGCCGATTGTTCAGACACTGCAGAAATCTGCTGACTGAAATCATTCATTTGACCACTGCTCTCTTCCATTCCTGAAAGTCCTTCCGACATCGTGCCGATTACCTCCACCATGCTTTCTACGGATGTGTTGATGGTTTTAAACAACTCCCCTGACGTGAGCACATGCTCCTGCCCAAGTTCTGTCTCCTGAACACCTACTCGCAGTTCATTAACTACTCTCTGAGAATCCTGCTGAATATCTTGCGTGATGGTCGTAATTTCTTCAACAGACGCCTGTACAGCTTCAGACAACTTCCGAACCTCGGATGCAACAACGGCAAAACCGCGTCCACTCTCTCCTGCCCGTGCCGCCTCAATCGAAGCATTCAGCGCCAGCAAGTTGGTTTGACGAGCGATGTCATGAATTACCAGAACCAGTTTAGAAATATCTTCATTTTTGCGATTCAGCTGCTCCATTTTGCTCATTGAGGAAGACACTGCGCTGGAAATCTGTTGCATCTGTTGCACGGATTCTTCCATCGCTTTGCGGCCGCTCTGTCCTTGCTCCAACACTTGTTTGGACATTGAACGAAGCTGATTCCCCTGCTCCGCATGTTGTTGAATATGAATATTCAAATCTTCCACTGTACGAGCTGACTCCACTGCGGTCTGAGCCTGACTCTCAGCTGCCTTAGCAGATTCCTCCATTGTGATTGCAATTTGCTGACTGCCGATCTTGACTTCTTCTGAAGCAATGGCCAGCTCACTACTCTGACGATTCACCGATTCAGCTACACGCCTTACATTCACCACCATGGAAGTCAGGTTACCTTTCATCTCATTGACTGCTTTGGCCAGGGCACCTACTTCATCTTCATGCTTGGTATGTACATCCTGTACGTTCAATTGACCTTCCGCGATCAATTTAACAGCACTTATGACACGAAGCAACGGTTTAACCACCTGTGTGCGGATGACAGGAACAAATATGGCAGTAATGATAATCATCGCAAGCACACCAATGAGCACAGACAACCTGCCATCTTGAACAGAACGAATGGTCTGAGCTGCCGAAATATCGGATTGCTGCTGGTTGTAATTAACGAGAAAATCCAGATCGACCTGCATCAAATCAAAGGAAGCAGATCCTTTGTCAGCTACTTCTTTAGCAAGCTGAGCCTCTCCTTCGTCACTAACCCGAATGGCTTGTGCATTCATTTTAAGATAGTCTTCCCATTTATCCTTAAACGCTGTCCAGTGCTCATTCTCTTCTGCAGACTTTGCCTGTTTATCGTAGATGGCAATCGTCTGAGCAGTTTCACGAATATACTTGGTTCGCTCTTCGTTAAGTTTGGGCTTGTCCGCTGCCTCAGCGTCAAAGTAACGATAACTCAATGACAAAACATGTTCTGTTGAATAATTTAATTGATTGATCTTCTGGATCGAAGGCATCCAATTACCTGTAATATCATTTGTGTTGGTCTCAATTGAATTCATCCGGCCAATGATGGTAACACTCAGAATAATTAAACAGAGGATTAACAGGTAAAATGC
Organism: Paenibacillus sp. 2TAF8; assembly: GCF_052114825.1. Taxonomy (NCBI): domain Bacteria; kingdom Bacillati; phylum Bacillota; class Bacilli; order Caryophanales; family Paenibacillaceae; genus Paenibacillus; species Paenibacillus sp. 2TAF8. The sequence goes on along the minus strand of NZ_JBFRFN010000006.1, from coordinate 268,201 downwards.
GATGCTGATTCGCAGACCGATACTCTTGATTTTAAATCTGCTAAACATATAATTTCCTCCTCATGACAACTTTCGCCATATTTACAATTTAGTGCTTTTCTCGCAATTAAACCCATCTATTGGCCCCTTGCAAATTACACTCTTATATAATATATCTGCATGATAGCGATAAAGTATTATAGCATTCTTTTGCCAGTAGACGCTGTAAATCGTGAAATTTTGTTGAACTTTATCGAATGAGAAATAAGCTGCCACATCTGTATGATTCAGATCTGCAGCTCATGTCCATTTTAGCATCACCTAACACTTGATTAGGTTTATCCAGATTCAATTCACCCTTTAACTCACTCTATATTTATCTCTTTTTCAAAAACGATTCAACATTTTCATCGAAGCCCAGCTAGCAAACGATAGGACTCCAGTCTACGTTCATAATCAGGACCAGCTGTTACCACGAGTATCTGGTTGGTATTAAGCCTCCGTCCTACCCGGCGAATATACTGCCACATTTGTTCTGGTGTGCCCGCGTCATGTCGCTGCACTTCGTTGTCCTCTATATGGAAAGAATTACTCTGAGGGTTATAAGCATCGTTCTCGGCTCCCGCACACATTACACTGACCGCCACCATGACTTCTGGTTCCTTCAGCCCGGCACTAGGCACGAACTCCTCACGATAGCGACGTACAGCCTCTACTCCATCCGAATCACTCATGAACTGTCCAAATACATAACCCATTCCATACTGAGCGGCATATGCTGCACTTTTGACGTTCGTGCCTAGCATCCAAAGCGATAATGGAGTTTCCGGAATTGGACGAGCTGTAACCGCAACATCCTCATACGCATAACGGTCTTCCAGCAACTCGGTTAGCGAAGCCAGTTTAGCAGGAAGAGTGGAGACATGTTGCAAATAATTGCCACTGAGCGCCATTGTTGCATGAGGTCCTCCGCCAGGAGCCCGTCCTAACCCGAGCTCGATCCGGCCCGGATAGAGTGAAGCCAGCAGACGGAACGACTCTGCAACTTTAAGTGGACTATAATGCGGAAGCAGAACAGCTCCCGACCCAAGCAGAATGGTATCTGTCTTTGCACCAATATGTGATAGCAACACCTCAGGAGAAGCAGAAGCAAGTTCAGCCATATCATGATGCTCAGACGTCCAATATCGCGTGTAACCCCATGCTTCAGCTTGTTGAGCTAAAAGCACTGCTTGCTGAAGTGATTGTTCTGCGGATGCACCATTCAGTCTAGGAACGAGATCCAGTACGCCCAGACTGAATTTTTCTCCAGAACGCTCTTGGCTGCCACCACCTAAGCTCTCAGTAAAGGTTTCACTTAAATTTGTTACCACACTGTACAACTCCTTTGATCTCTTGCCCTCTTTGATTGTTCACCTTTCTCTTGGATATCGTATTGATCCCTTCGGTACCGTATTTCTTTCTTCTATTAGTCCAGATCGTAGATCGAACCGACCTTCAGGCCGTAAAGTTCATTATAAATTTTCTCGGCAAATGCATCCGTCATGCCTGCAATATAATCAATCACCATATGCTCCCAGGTCCAGATCGGTTGCGCTTTGGCTTGATCCTTCTCATATCGCTGCAGCCAATCGGATGGAATGATGGATTTTGAAGTTTCCGGATCGAGGAATGCATCCCAGAGCCGTTTAATCATCCACTCACTACGTTTCTGCAAGCGCTGCACGCGCAGATCCCGGATCATCGTCACCCAGGCGAAGCTTTTGAGCACACTCACCGTGCGCAGCATGTCGAGGTCTTCTACGCCTTCACGGACGAAGGTTACCTTTTTCCAATTCCCATCATCAATTACACCGAGACTGCCCACAAACAGGCTGACCCAATAGGCTTTCACCTCTCGACGAGTACGCGAGTAATCATGCTCGCAGAAAGGCATTTTTTCATTCCAGATGCGCAGGAACGAGGCGAGGACTTCTTCCACTTTTTCCGAGATCGCCTCTCTTGTCCAACCCTTCCAGAACAGATCCTCCAGTGTTGTAACTTTGTCTACGATGAGCCGGTTGACATGCTGGTCTTGCAGGAAATGCTCGTGTACTTCAATTTTGCCAGCCTTGATGCCATCCTCCAGGTCATGTGCAGAATACGCTATGTCATCACAGAGATCCATCAGTTGTGCTTCGAGCGTTTTCTTGCCTTCAGGGATGTTCCAGCGCTCCCGAATCTCACGAATGTACTGCCACTCATGTTGGTACATGCCTTTCTTGCTCTCCGTCCCCGGATACGGATACTTGTTAATCCCCAGCAAGACGGCATCCGACAGGTTCAGCCCGTCGATATCTTCACGTTTTTCCAGATGCATAATGAGGCGGAAGTTATGTGCGTTTCCTTCAAAATGCTCATATTTCCGTTTGAGTTCCGCTCGCACGTCGGATTCAGCCTTAGGAGCTTTCGCCGCGCGGCTTTTCTTCATTATTTTCTTTGTCTCGCTGTTAATTAGATCATCCAAAATACCATCGAGCACTTCTTCACCTTTATGTCCAAAAGGAGGATGACCAAAATCATGTGCAATCGCCGCACATTCTACGACTTCCGAATCAATGATCAGGCCAGGGTTCTCTGCCTGACTCCAGTCTACCTCCGGGTAATGCCGCAGCAGGCTTCTCGCTGCTTCTCGCGCAATCTGTGCCACTTCAAGGGAATGAGTCAGACGCGTACGATAATAATCCCCCGTGCCTGCGCCAAACACTTGCGATTTACCCTGCAAGCGCCGGAAGGTTGGTGAATGAATTAATCTGGAATAGTCACGCTCATATGCTGCACGAGAGCCCTCCAGCTTGGTAAGTTCGGGATATTGTCTATGTTCTCTCAGATCATGCCATTGCATGTAGATCACTCCTAGCCGACTGTCTCTATTTTGAGTGATTATACACAACATCTGCGGTTTCGAAAAGCAAAATCCGTCTGTCATGTCACCTCTTCTTACATCAACTTATGATGCACAGTCTCCTTTCTATATATTATACCCTGCAAAACTAGCATCTGTGCATAGAATTCGGAACTCTATCAGAACGGCACAAGGCTCAAGGACACGCAGATATCTCAAACATGCGCGTAAAACTTACCTCTAAAAATAGGAGATCTTCCTCTAAAGCTCTACAGCTCTGCAAGTTCTAAATCTCTACAACTTAACAGTTTTACAAGTTCTACAGTTCTACACCATCCTCATTCCCGGCGCTAACGATCCTGAGAGAGCTTAATTGGGCTATTTTTACGCCCTCCGGATTCTAACGATCACCACAGACGCTATTTCACTTAAAAGCTGCAAAAAAACTAGAAAAGTCGAGCAATTGATGGAAATAAGGTCCGTACGGATCGTTAGAATAAAAAGTGGACTAAAATGAGCCAAATAGCGTTTCTGGAGATCGTTAGAGCAAAGCAGGTTGAGGTAAGGTGGTGACTGACCACCCTTGTCTTGAAGCAGGGCACTGCATGCTGGGAACTGCATGCAGTGGAGGTTAATGAAGTTGTGCTCCATTAGTTAATTGAGTGAGAGGTACGCTACATATAAAAGAAAACCCGGCAGGCACATACTCCTGTCGGGTCGACTTCAAATTTAGTTTTAACTTCAGAAGACTTACACCATCACTTTGCAGATATCGTTCGTGAACTCCACTGGATCTTGAATTGGCAAACCTTCAATCAGCAGCGCTTGGTGATACAGCAGGCTAGTGTACAGGCTCAGCTTCTCTTTATCCTGTGCAAAGGCATCTTTCAACGATTTGAACACATCATGGTTCACATTGATCTCCAGCACTTTATCCGCTTGAACATCGCCGCTGTTCGGCATAGCTTTCAGCACTTTTTCCATCTCGATTGTCAGCTCACCCTCGGTGGACAAACAAACCGGGTGGCTGCGAAGGCGTTTGGAGGCTTTTACCGCTTTAACTTTGCCTTCCAGTTGTGCTTGCATCGCTTCGAACAATTCCTTGTTGTCATTGTCCTGCGCTTCGGTTTCTTCTTTTTCGGCACTATCTTCGATACCCAGGTCACCACTGGAAATGGATTTGAACTCTTTTTCCTTGTAGTTCATGATCATCTTGATCGCGAATTCATCGATATCGTCAGTGAAGTAGAGCACTTCGTATCCTTTTTCCAATACACCCTCGATCTGTGGCAACTTCTCAATCCGGCTGATGGACTCACCTGCAGCATAATAGATATACTTCTGATCTTCCGGCATTCTGGAGACGTATTCGTCCAGGCTTACCAGCTTGCTCTCTTTGGAAGATGTGAACAGTAGCAGATCCTGCAATGTGTCTTTGTTTGCGCCGTAATCGCTGTATACGCCATACTTCAGTTGACGGCCAAACGCTTGATAGAACTTCTCATAGTTCTCGCGCTCGTCTTTGAGCAGGCTTTGCAGCTGGCTTTTGATTTTGTTCTTGATGTTCTTCGCAATCAGGCTGAGCTGACGGTCATGCTGAAGCATCTCACGGGAGATGTTCAGAGACAGATCCTCGGAATCTACCATACCTTTGACGAAACCAAAGTAATCTGGCAACAAATCGCCACACTTATCCATGATCAGTACGCCGTTGGAGTAGAGCTCCAGACCTTTTTCATACTCTTTCGTATAGTAGTCAAACGGCGTGTTCTCCGGGATAAACAGGATCGCATTGTACACTACAGCGCCGTCTGCGCTAATGTGCAGATGTTTCAGCGGTTTGTCAAAACCGTACCGTTTCTCCATATAGAAGTTGGTATAGTCTTCTTCAGTCAGTTCGCTTTTATTTTTACGCCAGATCGGCACCATGCTGTTGACCGTTTGCTCTTCCTTGTATTCTTCAAACTCGTTCTCCGCGCCTTCCTTCGGACGGTGATTCGTCACATCCATCTTAATCGGATAGCGAATGAAGTCGGAGTATTTCTTAATGATGGATCTCAGGCGGTACTCTTCCAAAAATTCGTCATACGAATCTTCTTCGGTGTTTTCTTTGATCGTCAGCACGATCTCCGTACCCACCGTATCTTTCTCAGCAGGCATAATGGTATAACCATCCGCACCTTCAGATTCCCATTTCCAAGCTTCGTTACTGCCCAGCGTTTTACTCGTTACGATAAGCTTGTCCGCCACCATGAAAGCCGAGTAGAAACCAACCCCGAATTGGCCGATAATGTTATGGCCGTCTTTGGCTTCGTTTTCTTTTTTGAACGCCAGGGAACCACTCTTCGCGATAACACCCAGATTGTTCTCCAATTCTTCCTGCGTCATACCAATCCCGGTATCGGTGATGGTGAGTGTACGGTTTCCCTTGTCGATTGTAAGTTTGATGAAATAGTCCTCTTTGTTGAAGACAAGCGTATCATCGGTTAGTGCTTTGTAATATATTTTGTCGATGGCGTCACTGGAGTTGGAGATCAGCTCTCTGAGGAAAATTTCCTTTTGGGTGTAAATGGAGTTGATCATCATATCCAGCAAACGTTTGGATTCTGCCTGAAATTCTTTTTTAATCGCCATGAATGAAGTGCTCCTTTCGAATTTGGGTATCGAATGATTCGGTTGAAAATAAAGGCAAGCTGCTCTGCAAGATGGGCGTTCCATTACGAATCGTTGCATAGCATAGCCATATATTCGATAGAACCATTCCATATGTACTGGTGTTTATTCGTCACTCTGTTAGCACTCGAATAACCAGAGTGCTAAACCCTTCTTTTTATATAACATATGGGAAAATTGGATGTCAATACGAAGAGGCTTATTTTAAAAAAATGATTGATTTTAATTAGCAAAATGATGCCCCGGCTCCGTCTGGATGACCTTTCACCTACACTCATTTCCCAGCGCACAGTGCTCGCACTGCTTGACGTCAACCACCCCGAATCACATGCCCTATCTCAGTGTAACGCACTCGCTCCAGCAACACAAAAAACCGCCTCGAATTAAAGCTCGTGACGGCTTGGTGAAATTAGAGACCTGACAGAACAGCAGAGCAAAGCAAAGCATTTGGTACCGCAATAACAACTCTACTTTTTCACCATCTTTGGATCAAGGGTGTCACGCAGACCATCGCCCATCAGATTGAAACCGAGTACCGTCAGCATGATGGACAGACCGGGAAAAATAAGCGTCCACGGCGCTTTTTGGATATACTGGCGGGAGTCCGACAGCATTTTGCCCCACTCTGGGTCCGGGGGTTGCGCACCCATACCTAGAAATCCGAGAGCTGCTGCCTCAATGATCGCTGTACCTATCCCGAGTGTCCCTTGTACAATGAGCGGCGTAAGACTATTCGGTAAAATGTGCCGAAACAAAATGCGCCCGTTTCCTGCTCCCAGTGTACGTGCGGAAGTAATAAATTCTTCCTGCCTCAAACTGAGTACTCGTGACCGCACCAACCGTCCATACGTCGGAATATTCACGATCGCAATGGCAAGCAACGCATTTTGCAAAGAAGGACCCAGAATCGCAACAATCGCGATCGCCAGCAAAATGCCCGGAAATGCCAGCAAAATATCAAACAGACGCGAAATAAGCATATCAGCCCATTTTCCATAGAACCCGGCAACCAGTCCCAGCAGCGCTCCTGCAATAATGGAACCAATCACCGAGAAAAATCCAACCCAGAGCGATATCCGTGCGCCATATATCACCCGGGAGAACACATCCCGACCCAAGTCATCCGTTCCGAACCAGTGCTCCGTCGAAGGGGCTTGAAGCCGATCCTGCAGCACCTGCTCTTTGTAATCATAGGGAGCGATATAGGGGGCAAGGAAGGCTAATACGATAAAAAAAACAATAATGATCAAGCCTGCCAAGGCAAGCCGATTCCCCCTAAAAGTCCTCCACGCCTCACGCCAGGGACCTGACCTGCTCACGTTTACTGTGTCAACGGCTTGCCCGGTATTAGTCGACAATTTGGTCATACAGGTTCTCCTTTGCTGAACATAAATAATGAAAGATAAACAGATTGCTTACACAGAAGAATAAACGAGTCACCAGGGCTTCATCGTTGTATCACAGGTTGTTTCAATTTGCTACTCTATCATCCCTATAGCTTCCCTACTTGTAACTGATTCTCGGATCAAACACCGCGTAGAGCAGATCGACAATCAGGTTGATGACCACAAAAAAGAAAGCCACGATCAGGATTCCACTCTGAATCACAGGATAGTCCCGTGAACTAATCGCTTCATATATATAACGCCCGACACCCGGCCAGGCGAAAATCGTTTCCGTCAGCACCGCACCGCCCAGCAGCGATCCGGTCTGAATACCAATGACGGTCAGCACAGGGATAAATGCATTTTTCAGTGCATGTCCGTATACGACAAAAAACGGGCCCAATCCTTTCGCCTTGGCGGTACGAATATAATCGGAACTCATCACTTCGAGCATGCTGGAACGTGTCATCCGGGCGATTACAGCCATCGGGATGGTTCCCAGCGCCACACTGGGAAGAATCAAATGTTTCGTCACCGTCCACAGCTGATCCCAGCGTCCTGCAAGCATCGTGTCCAGCACATACAAACCTGTAATCGCATCGACGGGGTCACGCGCATTCATCCGTCCAATGGATGGCAGCCATTGCAGTTTGTTGGCAAACAACCATTGTTCCATCAAGCCAAGCCAGAAGATCGGCATGGATACACCCACAAGCGCAATCACCATGCAACAGTAATCAAACCAGGAGTTGTGCTTCCATGCGCTGACAATCCCTGCATTCACGCCAATAAGGACGGCAAACAACATACTCGCCATCGTGAGTTCAAGTGTGGCTGTCAGATAAGGTACGATTTCCTGGGCAATAGGCACCTTCGTGCGAATGGATGTGCCCAGATCCCCTTTCAGCAAATCGCCTAAATAGGCGAAATATTGCTGGAACCAGGGTTTATCCAGTCCAAGTTGATCCCTTAGAGCCTGCTTGGATTGTTCGGTTGCTTTTTGCCCCAGAATCGTCTCGGCCGGATCACCGGGTATTGCATGAATGATGGAAAAAACGATCAACGTCATGCCCAGCAGAACGGGCAGCAGTACCAGCACACGTTTGACAATATAGTTGTTCATTTCCAGATCACCTGCCCTAAACGTATCGTGCACATCCATTTCAGACCTTCAGATAAGAGAAAAAGCACCAGCGAACACGTATGCTTTGGATAGTAAATACCGGATGCAGATTCTGCCAAGCAAGCCATGTCCGCCAGCGCGTTATATTTGCGGTTATATACTTTTGCAGCAACGTTCTCTCACCAATGTTTATTCAAAATAAGCTCCCACATACGATTCGGTTCCCAGCGGAGAAGTTACAAATCCTTTCAGGCTCGCTTTCCCGGCCAGGATCGGTGTGGTATGCACAAGCGGAATCCAAGGTGCATCTTCCTTGATGATGACCTGAGCCTGTTTGTACAGTTCGGCACGTTTGTCCTGATCCGTCTCTGTCTGTGCTTTCGTAAGCAATGTGTGAAGTTCCTCGTTTACGTAGTAGCTACGGTTGTTACCTGGAATGGCGTCTTTGTCCAGAAGCGTATACAGGAAGTTGTCCGGATCACCGTTGTCCCCTGTCCAGCCGAGCATGTAGAGATCGTCCTTCTCCCCGGCTTTGGAATCTTCCAGATAGGTCGCCCACTCGGGAGATTCAATCGTTGTTTTGACACCAATTTTCTCAAAATCAGCCTGAATCGCTTCGGCTACCTTCTTCCCATCTGGCATGTACGGACGGGATACCGGCATCGCATAAAATGTTACCGGATCAGGCAATCCGTCAGGGAAGCCGGCTTCGGCCAGTAATGCTTTTGCCTTTTCCAGATCATAGGCGTAATCTTCAATCTCATCATTGTAACCCCACAGCGTTGGTGGCATCGGGTTCACCGCAGGCTTCGCCTGTCCGGCAAAGAACGCATCGATGATGGCTTGTTTGTTCACCGCATGGTTGAGGGCTTGTCTGACTTTCACGTTATCAAATGGCTTTTTCTTGAAATTAAATCCGATATACGCCACGTTGAACGGTGGACGTTCGATCTTCTGCAGCTCGCTATTGCTCTCAAGAATGCTCAGATCATCCGGGTTCAGGTCTTCCATAATATCAATCTCGCCATTCTGCAATGCATTGAAACGAGCGGTGTTATCCGGGATGGAGCGCACGATCACCTTGTTTAGCTTCGGGAAACCTTCCCTCCAGTAATCTGCGTTTTTCTCCAGTGTAATCGAGTCGTTCCGCTTCCACTCTTTGAATACAAATGGCCCAGTACCTACAGGCTCGCTTTTGAAATTCTCTTTTTTCTCCTGAATCGCGGCCGGGCTTCCTATGCCAAACGGGGTCATCGCAATATTTTGCAGGAAAGGAGCCTGTGGTTGGTTCAGGGTAAACTCAACTGTCGATTCATCGAGCGCCTTCACTTCCTTGATCACCCGACTCCCCTCTGGCCCAAACATGGAATCATAGTAGTCGAAGGAATCGCCTTCGAATTTATATTCACTTGCCGGATCACTCCAGCGATTAAAATTAAATACAACGGCATCCGCGTTAAAGTCAGTTCCGTCATGGAACTTCACCCCGGATTTCAGCTTAAACACATACTTCAGTCCATCCGCTGAAATCTCCCAGCTCTCAGCCAGTGCCGGAACAACTTCGGTTTCACCTTCCTTGTAATCTAAAAGCGAATCAAACACCTGATGCCCAATCTTGAGAGATTCCCCATCCGTGACAATTGAAGGATCAAGCGCAACCGAGTCTCCGCCACGTCCCATGATCATCGTATCCTGGGCAGCCGCCTCTGTAGGAGGATCATTTCCTTCCGCAGGTGCAGGCGTATTTTCTCCGCCTTCCTTGCTGCTGGAACAACCAGATAACACAAGTACGGTACTCAGTGCCAAAGTCAGTAAACCGGACATCCATTTTTTTCTCATTCGCATACGTACAACACCCTTCCCTGTCTCATAATGTGTGTGATGATTGCGTGAAAAAACGGCAACTCTGGCAGTGTGTGCGATGATGTGGTGGCGATGCTGAAGCTATCTAATTTGAACTAAAATTGATTTACACAGGCACTCCGATGACAGAACAACTTTCAATCGCTGTTATCCCCAGATTTTTTTGATTCTCTTTGTCCTCAGATAAAATCCGGTGATAAAGGCGAAGCTTATTCTTCCGATGTAGCTTTCTTGCAGAAAGCTTTTAGCTTCGCTTCTCCAGTTTTTTCTGTCCTCTCCGTTTTTGTGTAAATGAATCGTTCAACAAATAGCTAGTCATCAGATAATCCCTGGTTGTAATTCTTTAAATTCTTGTATCATCTATAAAGGCTTTAAATGCCTCTGATACCTGTGTGAGAGTGTTGAGAAGTGGTAAAACGATTTTGGCAAAAAGAGTGAGCCCGTTTGCAGAACATACAAAAGAACAACACAGATTTACAGAATTGGAGCATATACCATGAGATCATGGAATGATAGATTTATTTGAACGAAGGTCAATAAGCGCCAGCTATCACTCTTGGCGGAGTAAAAGATAAACGATAAGAACATGTACATTTAAAGTGGCATGTCGGATAAACACATACGGATACGTCTGCGATCACGTAGCTTTTTCATGAGTGTCAGACTAATAGTAGAATTGTGAGTAGAAAAAGAAAGAGAGAATAGAATAGATCGACGCTACAATAACTTTCTATGTTATGGTTTTGTCATGATGAGGAGGTTTGTGTATTAAATCGTGGTGAAAAACATTTTCGTGTAACTTACTTTACATCACATTTACCAAATAGACAAGGGATTTACAGACATACGTCTTCAACTTTATAACACGCGTTAGAATTAATGACATTATGTACAAAAAAGGAACACAACTCGACAATAATCGCCCGTGTTCCTCGCTTTTCACGCCATACATTTAGATCAGTTCTATTAGTTAAACGAACTGCTTACTCGGAGCACTCCGCTGACAGAATCACCTGGATAGTAGCGGTTACCCCCAGATTTTTTCTGTCCTCTCCGTTATGGTGTAAATCACAGTCAACTCAAATCCTGATCCGACTTACTTTTTAAACAAACCTCTACGGTGCATCACGGTGATAAAACGATAAAAATCGTAGCTCGCTCCATTATCGATACTGAAAAGCGGATTTTTGGGGTCATAGGCCAGTGCGGCATCTACAGCAGCTTTCGCCCAGACAGGTACTTCCATCAACTGACGTGCCTGTAAACGGTCAACCTGTGCTTTGAGCGCATCAAACGCGGCTTTTTCTTCGGCTGTCATCGGTTCGCCCCCTTTCGGTGGTACAGTTGGCGAATTCGGATTGGAAGGGTTCGAAGGTGTGGTCGGGTTCGATGGGTTGCCAGGATTAGTCGGATTGGTTGGCTCTGTCGGGTTCGTAGGATTCGTAGGATTCGGGTTTGGCGTTGCCGCTGCATATCTCGCTCTAAGCTGTGCCGCTGTTCCCTCGAATTCATTCATATCCACATTGCCGCTGATGCCATTCACCTTGCCCGAGTCCGTATATTGCCAGAACGTCCAGCGCTTCCAAGCCGGCTGATCATTAGGCACACGTGTATTGCTGTATCGTGCGATCCATAGATCGTAGGAACCCAAAGAAGTATCGAAATTGGCTGCAAACGAGTTGCCTGTATATATGATCGGTTTCACACCTGTCAGACGCTGCAATTCTGTTAAAAAGACTTTGGCCACCGTATTCATCTGGGCTTTGCTCAGATTCTCGGGATTGTTCTCGTAATCCATAACCGGTGGCAATTGCAGCGTTTTGGCGCCCCCGATTTGGTTCAGCGTATTGGCATAATGTGCGGCTTCCGCCTTCGCAATCTCAACGGACGTTCCACGGAAGAAATGATAGGTTCCGACCATCATGCCCGCCCCCAGCGCACCGGTTACATTTTTCTGAAAATTCGGATCGATATATGTCCGCCCTTCGGTTGCTTTGATAAACACAAAGGTCATGCCGCTTGCCTTCACCTTGGCCCAGTCGATATTGCCCTGGTACCTGGAGACATCAATGCCCTGCGTGTTGCCCGGGGTTCTATTTTGCAAATTTCTCACACCCTTTATGCGGCTAGTTTCTGTTTATATATAGTTAATGCGGACGGGTTAAAAGCTGCTTGTGTGCGTGTCCCCTATTGAAGTTTTAAGACATCTTCACATTATCTTTCGTTGGCTCTGTTTCTGTTTCATCCGATTCGTTACGAGGAAAAGAATCCTTGGCAGGATCTGGGGAGGTGCCGGGGTATCCCCCAGCCCCTCCCTTCCCCTTCAGCACCTCGATCGCCTGCCGAATGGCTGGCGGAATCGGAGCACCCAGCTTACCCCCATTTTCAATGATGGACAACAACTCATTGGCGATATAAAAAAAGGCGACCGCATCCCTGAACAAATGTCCGTCTCCCAGAACACCGTCCACCAGATGAGCCACCGATACCATTGCAAATATAAATACCTTTCGCGCGATCCCAAACATGCCAACATTACTTTCAAGCTTGCCCGTCATCCCTGCTGCCGCGATGCCTGTCAGGTAGTCAAAGATGACGAAGACTAGCAACACACCGAGCACCCCAGACCAACCTCCAAAGAAATAGGAGGCCGAGCTGCTCATGAGTGCAATTCCCCATTTCCATAGGGTATCCCATCGCTCCATGGTTTCTCACCTCCTTAATTGATTGATTCATCTAGTTATGAACAGGTTTAACCATATCCTTTCATATATTGTTGAAAGTGTTTGTATTTGTAACCTTATGTTGCTTCCTACTTCAAGGTTCTTCCCCATCAGATTCTTTCTTGTTGTACATCGCAAGTGAGTTTCCTATTCCTTTCTACTTAAACAGGTTCATTCTGTTATGTTTATATCAAAGAAGTTGGTTGTTGTTCCAAGTGCTGCATTGGACTGGAAGACTCCGACACTTTGATGATTCGCATCGTGTAATACACCCAAAGTTTGGGTGTCTTTCCCCACGCTTTCCATCGCAGCTCCGTTGCACGATAAGGTGTTCCGTTTACTTCAATCGTCTCTAGTGCTTCAAAGAGCTTGTCTGGCAAGTCCTCTGGAATGTTTTTCATCCACCCAGCAAATCTCTTAGATGTGAGACTGTACGAACTGATCGCTGATATTTGGCGAGAATGTGCCTGTGTCAGGATTGATTGAGGTATTCGGAAAGTGACCTGATATTGTTTATGGGATGGAGTTGGTCATTTTGGTTGTAGTAATGACTCACTCCTTTGTTACTGGTCCCCACTCTATACTTAAAATATCATCTGTTCGACAATGATAAGATATCGTGTTATTTAATATCCCCAAGCTTCCCAAAAAATCTGATTATATTGCCAAAAATAAATAGTCATGCTAAACCCATTATTGTTAATCCGGTTCTCTCTAAGCATCTGACCCGTTCCTGAGGTAATGCCCCCATTGATTGCGGTATCTGGCGTAATAAAACCATAGAGACTATGAATAGGTTCATCAAAGAGAAAACAAGCAGTAAAGTAGCTATCATCATTAGCATAACGACCATACATTTTGACTATTTTAGGTCTAAATGCGATCCCACTAACACTAACTCTTCCCTCAGAAGCATAAGTGCTACCTCGAGTATATTTTGTAGTTTCAATCATACTGATTTTTTGGGCAAGTACAGCATTCGAATCACTGGTCGTTGCCCGTACACCTTTAGCTGTTATCTGATTCGCTATGCTTTGTTTTTCAGATGTAGTCATACGTTCTAAAGCCCCTGTTACACCAAAAAACGTTTTGTCTTTAGGCAAATTCCCAGCTATAAGATTAGGCTCACCTTTAATTATAATTGACGTCGTATAGCGTCCTTCCGCTTTAATTTGGTCCACAACCCCTGGTACAACTGTCCCACCAGTTCCGCGATCAGGAATAGTACCCGTTAAGCCATTTGCTTTTGCATTGCTAAACGTTTTACCAGCTATTACGTCATCACTTGTTACATTTCCTGTTGCAAGAATTATTGATGATAATTTTGGAATAAGTTTATTCCATGATTCATTTGTGGTTGCTGATACGCCGACGGAGTTAAGCGCGGCAACCACTTCCGCTTTTCGCTCAACTCCAGCTTGAAAAGCTGCACTCACCGCCTTCTCCGTCGCCGCCACCGTCTCGGACGTGCCGTCCGTCTTGTTGGACAGCTGTACTATCCCCGGTTCAGTCAATGATGCAGGTGGGATGGCTGTATTTAGGATATCCTCCTGCAGCTGTTGAATTTCATCCCTTGTAGGTACTTTTTTCCACGGCCCCCATCCGACATAGTAGTTCCTTTGAAAAACTTGTAGGTTACTCGGTTCAAAGGTTGTTAGAGTCTGGACTACACCAGCATGTCTTTCTATAGTCAAATGAAAGGCTACTCCTACTGGAGAATTAGCTAAAGTTCCTACTGTGGCATTCGTTGGGCAATAATATTCCCCTTCTGTAATATAGCTATTAAGATCCGATTCCGCAGGTATAAGGATGGATTCACGTGTCGCAACACCCGCATCAATCTTTTCAAAAATTCCGTTAATACTCTCCCGAGTCACATTCTCATTCCCCAAGGGGAGGGGTAACTTCAATCGATTCGTTTCCTGTGGCATTACGCCCACACCTCCAGTTCATTCCACGTCAAGGACGCGGCATCGAGTTCATCCCATGTCATCTGTTTGTTGTCTAGGTCGTCCCAAACCAAATAACGGTATTTATATTCCACAGCCATATGGGCCGGTTTTAGTTCATCTATGGCTCGTTTGAGATCATCGATATTAGGCGGAATGCCCATTGTATCTACAAAGCTCACCGTAAAGCTCCATGCTTCTGGCTGAAAATTGACATCAACCTTGCCCCCGGCATAGGCCTCAGCCACGTTAGCAACCTGCCTACCCGAAAACTTTCCAGCTCCGCGCAGCTTCGACTCCACCACAGCACGCCGCTGCTCCACAGGTTTGAGACGATCTGTCTCAATGCCCAGCTCCTGCTCCCAGTAATCCAGCCCCCAGGTCGCTGTGCGGACAAAAAACTGCTCCAACGTCTCATTCAGAGCCTGATACAGCAGATCCATCTCCGCACCTTTGGCCTGCATATCGGCCTGCATGACACGGGAAGTCTCATAGTACCGCGGCAAATAGGAGAACATCTCCCGGCCCTTCTCACTCGTCAGTCCAGCATCTACAACATGCCTCACCTCTACTCCAGCATTACTCATGCACATCCACCGTCCCCAGCACAGCCACTTGGCTGGCGGTCATCTCGATATTCTGGTCACTTACACCGTTCACGGTCAGCTCCGAATAGTCGATAATCGGCGGGATGTCCAGCAGGATCGCGGCAATGCGCGTGTAACGAACAAGTGGGTCAGCAAAAGCAAGCTGCTTCAAATACGCGGTCACCCCGCGTTCGATTAATGCCCGGACATCTGCCAGCGTGGCATCACTTGCCAGTGTCAGCTTCACCTGAATGTTCATCGGCACTTCCTCTGCCGGCATCACCGTCACCACAGGTCCAGCCGGAGCAACGCCCTCACCTTGTCCATCTTGCGTGGGGTCAACATACTTTTGCACTGCCGCCACCAGATCAGATCCCGCAGCACGCTTGTCCGTATCCAGCAGATACAGCCCGACCGTGCCCGGCCCCTGCCACAATGGAATTACACGCGTGGCCCCGACGCCCGGCACTTCACTCGCCCATTGCACATACTGTGCTTTGTTGCCGCTTGTTCCCTGATTGCGGACTTTGGCATAAAAGCGCTCCAGCAGCGCGGTATCCGCCTCGATGTCCGAACCACCCTTGATGACGTCCGTGTTCACCACAGACGTCACGCCGTTTACAGGTGTAGACAGCACGGTTACTGTACCTGCGGGTACATTGCTCTCTTTTCCAGCAACAAGTGCACGCACACCTACACTCCCCAGACCCTCCTCATCCAGCTCCACACGGCCCACCGTTTCATATTCCAACGACGCTTCACCGGATACCTCATCTGCGAGCGTAGCTACAACCGTACCTGCTGGCACGACTTTCCCCGGCTCACCCGTGAATTTCACGGTACCTTGGGCTGCCACAGCTGCCCGGCGTGTAATGCCATGTTCCCCTGCTCGCAAATCCAGTTCCTCCGAACGAAAATTCGGATCACGGCTCGCCGCCGTACTGGCAAATCCACGCCGCAGCAGCTCCTGCGCCCAAAGCGCCGCCTCGGATAGCATAAAAGCTACCGGAGCTTCCGCATCCCACAAAAACGAACCTTCCGACTTATCCAGATCCGCGGGCAGACGATCCAGCATACGCTGCATAATCTGTTCCTCCGTCTGGTCCTCCAAATAACGCGGAATCTCAGCCATCCCGTCAGATCACCTCACTTTCCAGAATAAACATCTCATCCTGCACACTCATCACCCGGCACGTAAACACACACTGCTCCCGGTCCCAATCAAACGTAAACTGGTCCACCGCATCCGTACGCGGATCAACCAGCAGCGTTTCCGTCACCATTCGGGCAATCTCACTTTCCATTACACCACGGCTATCCCCCTGACCGACCAGATCCTCCAGTTCCGAGCCGTAGTCCCGAGAATAGATCACATGTCTGTACCGCGGGGTTTTTACCGCTTTGATACACCACTGCACCCACGCTTCATGCGCATCTGCCGTAGCCACTTTACCACTGGGGGTCAGCACAAAATCACCAGCATCGTAGTCATAGCGCCAGCTTCGCCCAAAACGTACTTCTTCCGAAGCCGCACCCGACAGGTTCTCTTCATCTCCCCAGACCATACCCGTTTCCGGAAACAAACTAGGCATTCGCACTCACCACCTTACACATCACCACAATATCGTTACCGCCATTCACCCGCATCGCCAGCACGCGATCCCCGGCTTTCAATCCTTTGCCCAAAGACCAGACCGCTTCTTCCACTTCCCCTTTTTGCAAAAGAAACCGTCCCGTGCCCGTCGTACCGCCGTCTGCAACGTCAGATATCCCGGAAATCGCGCCAGCCTGCTCGCGCTCCGGTAACCCTAGCGTGCCCGGTAGCTCGGCCACGAGATAGTCCTGCACTTCGTGCTTGAAGTCATCCAGCTTCACACCGGACGTCGTGATCGTACCCAGCACTGCGCCCAGACCGCTCACGGCCTGACGGGAATGCGTGCTCATCGCTCCCCGCATCACATCGGCAAACTGCCCGTACGGATCTTCTTTATTCAAGGTAAAACCTCCTTTTCACCAGCTCCGCCGTGCCCAGCTCCAGCACCATCGTTCCCGGCCCGGCTGACAGATCCCGGCTGACAGACATGACGATCAGCTTCAGGCCTTTCAGGGTGACCGCGTCCCCGGCGCGAATCGTATTGATATCCGGCGCCGAGACTGTAAACGTCTCCTGAATGCCTGTCAGCTTGCTTTTTGCCAGCTTCTTCGCGGCGGCGGCTGTTTTTACCTGATCGTCCTCGATCAGTTTTTGCAACGTGCCTAGCTGCTCTGTATCCCCCTGCTCAATCGCCAGCACTTTGGAAGGTACCTCTTTGCCACTACCACCGGAGTCAGAAGCTGCCATCACCTTTACTTTCGTGACTGCGCCTTCGAGTGTCCGCATCTGCGTCAGATCGATAAGCCGATCCAGCGAGTGTACCTTCGTATTACTGCCTACCTTGAACAATTGCAGCCCTCCTGGCGTCATACGCGGATGGTACATATCTCCCCCGGACTTGGCCGTTTCTTTCAAATCGGCAAACATCATCGCAAAAATCGTCTGCGACCGATAGACAGCCTTACCCAGTTTGGTCTTGATCTCCGGAAGAGCAGCCAGAGGAATTTTCCATTCCTTGGCGTACGCTTTGAGCCGCTGTGCTGCCGTCTGATCCTTGGGAAACAGGAATTCATCCTCTGATTTTTCAAGATAAATCATTCGGTCGTAGACCGTGAGGGACAAACGCTTGGTACCGCTATTGGAGCTTTCCGCTTCCCAAATGACCGCTGGATGGAGAAGATGCACCATCGATTTTTCGCCAAAAGGAACCCCGCTGATCCGTACCGCCATGCCCGGTGAAATCGCAGGAAGACCGGAAGATGCCGATACTGCCAGCCGGATGTTCGCCTGATAGGCGATCTGGTCGAGCGAATCCTTCAGCGTAATGGTCTCCACCAGCTTGGTAATGTCATGTTTATCATCGACAATGACCTTGTAGGTCATGGCATCACCAGCTTTTGCCCCGGCTTGATCCGGTTCGGATCACTGCCGATGATTTTGGCGTTAAGCTTGTAAATCTCGTTCCATTTGGAACTGTTTCCAAGCTCCAGCTTGGCTATTTTGGACAGGGAATCCCCGGCTTTGACGGTATAAGTCTTGCTACTTTTTTTCAGATCGGTACGAGAACCGGACTTGCTCGCAGCAGTGCCCGAACCCACCTTCTCGACTTTGGAATCACGCCAGGTTCGCAAGGTCAGGTCAAAATAAATATCGCCCGTCTCCCCGCCGCGAAAGCTCGAATTGAGCGAAATCAGAAACACGGGTACATTCACTCCGGTTTCGGAGATGATGAAACGCAGCGGCTTTTTGGAGATGAGGAAGGTGTTCAGCACATTCATCGCCACACGTGGATCAGGAATGTCCGTCAACGTACAATAGGACTCGTCATATTCTTTTGGAAAAAAAGAAGAGAAGGTGATCTCCTTCACCTTCTCCCCTTGTGCAAAATCAAACTCGCCATGCTCCAGCATGTTAATCGTTTCGTACCCTTTGGACCTGGAAATGTTGACTTCTTCCGGATTCACGGGGAATTGAAACGAAGTACTGCCGTCTTTCAACGTAAATTCCATTTTCGCTGTATGAACCTCATCTTGAAGTACAGCCATATCTGCGGCCTCCTTTCTGCTTAGGCCATAATCGTTTTGCGATTTTGCATCGCGCGGCGGAACTCACTTGCAATCCGTTGCCCCACCTGTTGAGAAACTGCGTCATAATCAATAGCGTTCTCACGAACAGTCACCTGTACCGTACCTGGCGCAATATTTACAGCGATCTGATTCGTCGTTTCCGTTTTGAAATCCTTAAGGTAGCCCGCCAGACTGCCCATCTGCTCTTCCGAAATATGCACTGTGAGCGGTGATGATTTACCGCTCTGCTGCTCCGTTTGATTCAGCGCCATCGCTTGGGATTGCATCAGACTTGTTCCTGCATGTCCCGCAACCGTTGATGAACCAAATCGATTGTTCATATAGGCTTCGGGTCCGGTGATCGATATAAACTCTGGCCTGTATGGTGGCGGCATCTGCGGTGCCGGAGGTACGGAAGGTGTTGAAGCGACTGTTGCAGCCGGAGTGGTCTGCTCTTCTTTGTTCGAACCAAAACCGAAGAAATTAGAGATCCCCTCCGTGAGACTCTTTGTTTTCTCAGAGACGAAGTCAGCAGCACCCGATAACGCGTTACCTAACCCTTCCGAGGCATTGGATACAAAGTTACCGATATCCTTGGCCTTATCACCAATCCAGCCTCCTACTTCACCACCAGCCCAACCACCAACTGCACCGCCAATAACCGTACCGATCCCCGGCAAAATAAAACTGCCAATGGCGCTACCAATCGCCGTACCCGCCGTTCCGCCAATCATGTTACCCACAGCACGGCCTCTTTCCTCGGCAGGTGAATTGGCGATATTAGCGACATCCGCCAACATGCTGATTGGACCAAGCAATCTCTTGGCCGATTTGGCAAAGCCACCACCCAACTTGCCTAACATGCCATCTCCCGAAAAGAGATCAGGCATTCCCATTGGCGCAGAGGACATAAATCCAGAAACTAGATTGGATCTTCTGCCGCCGATTCTACGGTTTCGATTTCTCTCCATATCCAAGGATTCTCTGAATGTTCGGTCTGACGTATCTGTGACAAGATCGGCTACACTGGGAGTTGGCACAGATGCTGGAATAGAAGCTCTGGAACCCCCGCCTCTTCGCCCTCTTCCACCGCCCACTCTGCGAGTAGCTGTATTTTGAGAAGTTTCTCCCCCTGCACTGGAGCTGGAGCGAATGCGACGATTCCGTTTTGTACCCTCTGCAGCTTCCGTACTTGCACTGGGATTAGCAGCTTTGTTCTTTTTATCTTTTCGACTAGCCCACCATTCTTTCACTTTTATACCCTTACCGAATAAATCGGTAGCATTGTTAGCCATATTCAACCATGTGTCGACATTTTCCCACCATGCCTTATCCTCTTCTTTCGCCACATTATTAATCGTTGTATTGGTATTATTGCTCCCAATAACAACGGACATAGAGGAGGCACTCGCCGGCGTCATTTTCCCTATCGCAACTTCAACCTTTTGCTTTACCTCGACCGATACCGTTCCCGAAGCCTTCACTAGCTGATTACGGAAGCTGTTCAGTTTGATCAATGCACGATCCAAAGCCGGACTTAGCTGATCATCCAACCCAATCCTCGGTGTGATTCGCAATCGACTCAAACGTACTGCGGTGCTGTAGATACTTTCCAGTCTGCGACCAGTCATTCTCAGCTCATTGTTTACTTTGATCAATCCTTGATAACGAACCCGGTTCAAGCGATCCGTAGAGCGTTGAATCTGATCAAGGTATCGAAGCGTCGTTTTCATTTGTGTATTGGACTCGGATAACCCAATAATCAACTCTGCCATTTTTTCACCTCCTGCCTATTGTGTTTATCGATTCATTTGAGCACTTAGCGCCGCCATCTCCTCTTCCGAGAACGCAAGCAACAACGAGCGCTCGCCACGTGGCAAAGACCAGAACTCTCCGGGACGAAGATGATGTCGGACCCACATATGATATAGGAACGTGGTCATCCCGCCGGAGTGAATCAGTTTTTTAGGTCTTCAATCTCCACGCCGAAGCCAGACAGTTCAAGCACTTTGTCACCAACCGCATCCAGTTCACCAGCCAGCAACATACGGCGCACCGCTTGCTCCCCACCAGACAATTTCATCCGTCCTGTGATGCGGTTGTCTCCCCAACCGGACAGTTCCAGTCCGCGTACACTCATTTTCACCGTGGCCTCGGAGATCAGCAGGGCATTAAACGTTTCGGTATCCACCTTTTCCTCGGTGCGGCCTTTTGTCGTTTTGCGAATCGTACAACGTTCGCGAATCTGATCCACTTTGGAGGACGTCAATCCACGCAAGGTGAGCAGCAGATCCAGACGCTGGATACGCACATTTTCTTCTGGCAGACGTTCCGCCGCTTCAAACAACTGATCCAAAATTTGTTCTTCAGACAAATTTTCGTTCATACTCATCGGTTATAATCTCCTTTGTGTTTTCCCATTTATCTTCTTATGTGATACTGCTCCCTCGTATCTGACGAATAGTGCAAGACACCAAAAAGACCGAGAGATTCCCGGCCTAAATCGATGCCCTTATCCGCATTTATTAATGACAATATCATCCCGCTACAAAACTTAGTTCGCTACAATCGGATTCAGCAACTCAAAGCCTTCAAACGTAAAACCAGTCTCTTCCGGTACTTCCTCGCCCGCCGTCCAGTTGGCCAGCTGAATCTTATCTACCATACAACCTTTCAGCAGTACACTTTCATGTCCGTACGATTCCGGGTCGTCCAGCTTGGAGATAATCTGAAATTTAGTAAAACCACGCTGGATCATATCGGACGTGACCTTATATCCCGTCATCGTACCGGTTCCTTTTTTGGCACCGTTTTTGTGAACTTTCCAATCGTTGCCGACCAGATTCAGCTCGCGCTTCTCAATCTCTACGCTGGCCTCCAGCTTGTTAATATTGGTCTGCCACACTCCATCGATATGCAGCTGTCCGTGGGTACCGAGAATCACTCTTGACGCATCTAACATGTATATTTCCTCCTTATTTTAAAAAACTCTCTATAGCTACTTACCTACCAGCCTGTTACCAGACACTCTTCTTATTGCACGTAAAACGTACCAAACAACTGCTCCATCACATCGGTCAGCTTCACATTCCATTGCAGGAATACCTGATCCGCTTCTGGTTTCAGCACAGGTGCAGCGCCATAATACGCAGGGTCGAGCACAACATCATACCCTTCGGCTTCGATAACATTACTCTGTGCGAGCAACGCCAAATAGGCCTTCATTGCACCAATCAGTGCCTGACGACCTTCTTCGGTATTGTTCACTTTGCCGATGTACGTATCTTCTGCGGAGCGCTGCAAATCCATATTGATCGCATCCATGACCCGGATCGAACGGATTTTTTTCCATGCATTATTCTGTCCGGCAGCAGGAGTGACAAGCGTATTCACACCACGAAGTGCTTTCACCCGGCGTCCATCGTGGAAGAAAATAAATACGCCATTCTGTACAGCCTGCTCCTGTTCAGCACGCGTCCAGCGACGTGTTACATCATCGAACGGGGTTGCTGCATATGTCGTGGATTCATTCAGGCGCTGACCGGCAATGAGACCAGCTACATATGCTGATGTCTGTGCAGAGCTATAGAACGCATCGCCCAAACGTACGCCCGTACCCACATTAATTACACCTTCATGGTTCAACGTAAGGGAACGTGCAGCTGCTTTTTGAGCTGCCGTTGCAGAAGTATCATCTGCTGCGGAGCCGCCAAAGACAGCCATCACTGGCTTACCTTCATTACGCACCCGTTTCACCCATGCCGCAAAGCTGGCAAGCAACGCTGCATCCGCCGCATGATCCAGAGCGAGAACATCAAACTGCTCGCCTTCCAGCGCACCCTGCAAAGCAATGTACTCTGCATTAGTCAAGGCATCATTGCCACTTACGCCGCCTTTGAAAGCCGCACCCGATACGTTTGTAACCTCGCCTGTCCCATCTCCAATCGCCTGCGCGGTGATCCAGAGGTTTTGCTCATCGCCATTGATCTCTTTTGCAAGAGCTGCTGCCGTAACATCTGACGTCAAGAGCGCATATAACATCCGATTGCCTTCAAATAGACGCACTTCAAACTTCGTATTATCAATCACACCCGGTTGGATTGTCACATAGAATCCATTGGCGCGGTCACCCGGATACTTCGCATCAAGCTGCAACACATCCGCACCGTCACTGTCCTTTAACGTCAACGCAGCTGCTTTGGCTACCGAACTTCCCACCCGATACGCGAGCAGTTTCTTCGGTCCGCCGAGCAAAGCCAGCTTCAAAGACGTATAAGCCGTACCGTTGTCCAGTGCGTTCGCCGCAAACATACGTTCAATCGCTGTTTCACTGCTCACTTCCACAAACGTGCCCACAGGACCCCAGTTTGCCTTCACCGGCACAACAACCGTTCCACGACTGCCTGCCTGAATTGCTGAAGACGCTGCCGCCTGAAAATTCATATACAAACCCGGAAGGACCGGACGATTTGATTGTTCCCAAGTTCCACCTGCCATTATTGGTTCACCTTCGCTTTCAAAAATTGGTTGATTCTTACCTGTACTTCTTCAATGGAAAACGTCTGCTGCGCCGCTTCATGCAGCGCACCAGCCAGCATCTCTGCCTTTACGGCAAAGAGGGCTTCCGAATGATTCATCAGTTCAGCCCGCGTATATTGCGGGGGAACCGGGACATCTTTTTTCACTGAACTTGCCATCTTTTTCTCACCTCGTTGGTTAACTTCAAATACATAAAATATAAGTTGAACTAAAGATGTTTTACTGTTTTACTGTATTCCTTTGTTATGGTGAATTTCACGCATCAGCGGTGCATTGGAAACAGGACGGCGTATTCGCTGTGTCAGCGTCAGACGAATCTGTCCATTCAGATACGCATCTGCTTGCATATCGGCTGTTGCCTCATCGACCGTGGCATAACGTGTATGGCTTTCATCGATCGCGCTAGCTTCATTACTTTCGCTCCCAACCTGAGTCATTGGAATTCGCGATTGAAGCGCCAGTTGCTGGACCAGATGGCTTGTCGTTTGGTTTGTCAGACTTGTATCATCGGTGAGAACATGTCCGATCCACTGTTTGCGTACTTCGAGCGCCGATGTTCCTGCCACTGCGGTACTGTACCCGCTTAAACGCCACAACACCGACGGCATCTTATACCCCCCAGGCCAACTATCGCCATACACTGACCAGTCCGTTCCTAGCTCGGTCACTGTCCAACGCTGCAAGGCAGCAAGCCAAGGGTCACTCACAGCAGCATTCTCAGAAGCACGTTGCGGTGGTTCGGGAACGTATACACCAAAACGTAAACTGCGCGTAATCATACCCGATCCACTATCAACACGGTCACTGTCCGTGGAACCCAGATAGAGACAAGTGAAAGCTCCACCTTCCTCATCTTCCAGCCGCACCTGATGCAAGCCTGCAATCAACATCGCTGACCAGACCTCCACCTGCTCTGCACCCCCGTCCTCTGATCGGACATACGGTGAAATCTTGATGATCCGCCGATACCCTGCCCAGGCTGACTTCGGTACTTCTTCGGCAAAAGCGATAACTGCACACGGTCCTGATGACACTTCACCCAAAGCAGGAATATCCTGCACGCGTCCTTCCCAAGCAGGTACAAGAGCTGCGAGCTTCTGCTTTAACGTCTTTTTAATCCGTGTGCTCAGCCTAGTCTCTGATACAGCGTTGTTAATTTCTTGGCTCTGCTCATTGCTCATTTTATTGCTTGTTTCAGTGTGCATTTCATGTCTCATAGACACATTCATTTCGCCCCCCTTCAGCTGCAAAAGTGATTTCTGTCCCATGGTGCAGCAACCATGCGACAGGTCGGGAGTCCCCCTTTTTTACCGTAATTCAGGGTATACCGGATCAATGCAAGGACAACTTCACCGCATGAAAAAGACCAGCCCGATTGGCTGGTCTGTACATTAGCGTATGTGCTTTCGGTGCGCCCCTTTGCTATTGATCCGATAATACAATCTTACAGCCTTTACTCCCTAGCGCGGATGGTGATTCGGTTGACTTGTGCGCGAATAAAGAAGGTACTTGGGCGGTAAAAAGACGACTCTTTTTATGTGATTTTTTTCTCATATAGATAGACAATTAAATGTTAAAAATATACCATTAATAAAGTGATCGTGTTCTATTAGAACGGAGGCGATTGAATGAAGAAATCTGATCTATTTTACATTTGGGTGTTCATCTCAAGTTATTTGGCAGGTGTAGTTGCTTATACCTTGAGTTTATTGCTACTTTATGATGAAAAAATGAGTGGTTGGAGACAACTTCTCATGTGGACTGCCCCCTCTTTTTTTACAGTAACCTTGCTATTATTTCTCTTATCCATTCTTCTATTGAAATGGATGAATAAGTACTTTCTTTGGACACAAACGCTGTTATTCGCAATTGCAGCCATTGTCCCCGTATATTCTATCCCTATTCTTTCTGGATTTTGGAATTTCACAAGCATTGCTTTTCTATTTTCTCCAGAAGGAATGTTGTTCTACCTATTTTTCTTTATCTCATCTCTCATGTCTTCATATGGGGTATGGATCGCACATAAGCGTC
This sequence comes from Paenibacillus sp. 2TAF8, assembly GCF_052114825.1. Classification (NCBI taxonomy): domain Bacteria; kingdom Bacillati; phylum Bacillota; class Bacilli; order Caryophanales; family Paenibacillaceae; genus Paenibacillus; species Paenibacillus sp. 2TAF8. The sequence continues at coordinate 242,805 of NZ_JBFRFN010000006.1, read as the reverse complement.
ACAGTTATAAATCATTTCTCATCATTTCTTTTGTTGTAGTTATGATGTTCGTCATTATAGCTGCTTGGAATTGAGAATCAGAAAGCGAGCCACCGTTCAGGAGTAGCTCGCTTTATTCGTTCTCAACTTGAATTGCAGTCCATTTCTTCTGTCATTCTAAAACATAATTTTAATTCATCCTCACCTGCGGACTCAGCGTAATTTCAAATGCACGTCCCCAGATGAAATCAGGGTTGTTATATTCCAGCAGCACACCGTTGTAAGTTGAATACGTCAGTTGCCCGCCACAGATCTGCCGGATTGCCGGATTCCCTTGCCCGAAAGCTGGTTTACTTGCCAGTTCAGCGGTGTGTGTCTGCATGAGGTCACGCAGCAAACTTTGCAGATGAACATAATCTTCTTCCGAGTTAAACAGCACCATATTTTGATCTGCCAACGTTGCCACATTGGTATACAGTGCATGAGCACGTGAATAGGTACGAACATCGGCAATGGCTACTGCTTTGTAACTGTAGTCCTTCAGGAACCGTTTGAACAACAGCGAGCCATGTGCATTCATCGCATCCCGCAACTTATGTTCATGCTTTTCCGTAGTGATCAGCGCAAATCTCGATTGTGCCATGCCCACGGCAAGCCCGATTTTGTTCCCCGGTGTATTCCATGCACTGTAACCAAGCACTCGCCCGGTATAGGGACTATTCAGCAACGCTTCAGCGACATCGACATTCGCAGGCCCTTTGCCCACAAAATCAATCAGAATCGAAGGCAGTCCCTGCTCCCCATTCGTTGCCAAACGCTCTACCGCCGCCTGCACCTGATCCAATGCTGTAATAGCGATGATCTCCATATCCACTGCGGAATCTGCTGCATCCTCAATCAAAACACCACCGACAATATCAACGTGATGCACCACATTTTGGTGTACATCCATATATTCGTATGTGTTGATGATCGTCGAGCCGTGTGGCCCGTAATACTTCACACCATATTTCGTTTTCGCTCCACCCCTGAACAGCTGATTCGCCATTCGAGCGACCAAAGCATGTCCCAAGCCATCGGCATCCGGCAAAATAATCGCACGATCCGGATTTTGTCCATCCGTACCGCCCAGCCATTCGTTAATCCGTGCTTCGACATACTTGATCTCATTGATCTGAACCCCCTGGGTGTTGGCATCGTCCACACCAACAGCAAGGAAATCAATATATCCCGTACGAGCCAACTGATCCAGAATGTAACGATTCGTTTTGAACTTATGCTGTCTTGTATTGTAGTATTTCTGTTTATCAAAATACGTGGTTTCCCCATACTCCACTCCATCTGGAGAAACATTATATCCTTGAATAATATCTTCAAATTCCGTATAAATTTGACGTGGCTGCTGCATCAGATCCCGGGATTCATTATACGCATCCAGTGCCAAGCCACCTGCAAATGAAGTCGTTGCAAGCCGCATAATGGTATCCATCACAAACAACGGTTTGCGTGGGTACTTTGTTTTGAGACTACGAATGAGATCCAGCAAATGAGTGGTTTGTTCATCATATGCGGGATATGTTCCCCCGCCGTCTTCTCGAAGCTGACGACTGCCGATGAGTCCACCGTAAGCAAGCATATCTGTAGAAATAATGAAGCCGTCTACCTTTGCTGCATGTTTAATAATAAAATCATAAACTTTGGACGGGTTCCCGTAAATGGGCGTAGAAGTGCCGAGAAGTGTAGTACCGTCGGTTGTTTTTTCCGTATCCAAACGGTTCTTGATATCCTTCAGGTTGGGTGTAACGATGTGAAGACCGGCTGCTTTCCCTTGTACAATTACGTCGTCCAGATTCGCCGGACGGTCATCGAGTGGAACATACAATACTGTTTTCATATCATATAGCCTCCTGTTTTTGATATTCTTCAATACCCGGACAGAGCAAGGTCACAATCACCGATTCGAAAAAAACATCTTTTGCTAGCCTGATCCTCCTGGGGAGAGCAACTTTCTGCTTTCTATATCCTGCAATCTGCACATTGCTTCCCTTGCTTCTGATCCGATAATATCATCTTACCGTCTTTTCCATCTCACGCTGACGGTGTTTCGGATGAATTACGCCGATTTGTCGTTGGTTTTCTGCGAGAAAATGGAAATGACGAAAAAGCACCTGCCGCTTGGACAAGTGCTTGATTTAATGAACATTAATTTTGAGTAATGGACTTTTCCCATCGTAAGGTTTACTCGATACATATCGATTGTATAGAATGTGACTTATTCGTTACACTTCCTACGCAATAATATAACGGAAATTCTCCCAAATCTCAGGCATAGCCTCTCCATTTTTTGCGTGGTGGTAGAAACTGAACGGGAATTTGAACACATGCCCGCCGTACCAGTCACGGCATCGGTGATCTGTCAGCCAGTATTCCAATTCATGTGGCAGCGCGCGTGAACGCTCAGCTTGTGTTAATGGAAGCACATCAACAGGGGACTGCAATGTAACTTCCTCCTGCATCACATCCATATGACGGCCCAGCCGCAAAGCTTTTACCATTTTAAGAAAAGGTGGAATGCCTTTATAGAACAGAGCGACGTAACCCAGCTCATAAAGCATATTTAGCGCATGTCCGTAGGTAAGCATGTGACCAATGAGATCATGATGCGCCTCCGCCTGATAGATCGTGCGAAAAGCACCCAACTCCTCCAGAATCAACTGAGACAACTGAATGGGATGCAGAATCTCTGGGAAACCGTCATTCTCGTCCAGATGCATACGGCGAATTTCTTTCACGGTTGTATTCACCCAGGATCTCCCCGGAATCGTACGTTCAAACGACTCAATTAATTGTGCAATCTGCTCAATCTCTTCTGCTGTGCCCCATCCTTCCAATTCTCGAATGGCTTTCAGGCTAATGGCACCATAGATAGCTTGGTGTCCCACCCAGTGCAATTCGCCAATCGTCCGCTCCAGTGCATCTGTAATACGCACTTCGGCTTCTTCCAGCGGCATACGCTCATTTGCTGAAGCAGTCTGATCGTTGCGGGTTCCATGCTGGCGAAGCATCGCTTTCGCTTCGGCAGTAACGCTGCCAGCGGCAAGAGCCGTGAGACGATTTTCCCGTACCCAAAAATAAGCTGCAATCGCCCCTGCTCCATAATGGGCATGCCACAAGTCTCCTGTACGTTCCCGACTGGAAGCAATTGTCGCAAGCCCCTCCTCCAACAAACGTCGATCCAAGTCTGCCATCCCCCTTCAACTTATGGAAGCCTCGCTACAAGCCGGACTACCCTGATCTTTCAAAAAATAAAGCGTTTACTTCTATAAAATGATCAAGTGCAGATTGTTATGCCCTTTTGCTCTATATAAGTTAAGCTAAAGATTTTCCACATAAACTTCGGATGACGGAGTAACCTTATGCATCGTTTTATACCACTAGAATCGAAGTGTTCCCACCTCAGGAATTGTAGCTTCAAACGGAAAGATCTGTGCCTTTTGATCGGAGAAAAACCAGACGCGTTCCTTCCTCACCACAATAAACAAACCGTTACGATCACCCACCGGAGAAAATGGATCACTACCCTCTCCCCAGCGGACTAGTCCGGCTTTCTCCAATTCCTGCACTGTGGCTGCCACATCTTCCGAAACCAGCCCGATTTCACACACTTGCAATATATCTTCCACCGAAAATGCACGCTCTTGCTCGTTATGTTCCCGGTGATGTGCAATCAACTCCACAATATTTCCCGCCGGATCTTCAAAATAAAGCGAATGCGAGTCCCAGTTGTTGGAGTAAGTTTCGTCCCGCTCTCCATCTGTACATAAAGTCACCCGTGATGCCGCCCACTGCTTCGCTTCCTGAAACTGATTTCTCGGAATCATCCAGGCAAAGTGATAGAACGGCTCTATGCCTTTTACAACTGTTTCGGATGCCGCGCCCCACTGCTTGAATATCATCCGGGTGCTTCCGGCCTGCAAAGTGAAAGCTTCCTCCAATGGATTAATGTCGGATACCCTCATGCCGAGCGTATCTCCATAGAAATGGTGCAGTTCCTCCAGCTTTACGGTATAAAACAATACTCGCTCAATGATCATACACTTCTCCCATGCAGCCTCTCCCATTCACTCCACGGCACCAAGCCAAGCTCAGGCTTCGCCTCGTCTGGAAGCACGGCGATGAATTCAAGCAAATGACCATCCGGGTCGTTAAAATAGACAGCAACAGCTGGCATCCAGCCAAAGACATATAGTTCCCCAATATCATCATCCAGAAAATTACGGGTGGCGATGCCCTTGTTTTCCAGGTATTCAACCGCATGTTTCATATCGTTCAGGGATACATGAAAAGCGAAGTGCTGGCACTGCACCTGTACTGGCTCCTTCTCCCACAGCCCCAGCATGGCATTGCGTTCGCCGCCAATCCAGTAAAAAAAGTATCCGCGTTCCGGGTTTTCACTAGCAAGAGGTAATCCAAGTACCTTCTCGTAGAAATGATGTGATCTTTGAAGATCTGTAACATTCAGATGTGTTTCATATAAACCTTTAATCATGATACATTCCCACCTTCCATTGTTTCGTTGCGGTGCTGAATTTATTAAGCGAAATGATAACCCGCTTGTCAGTCTTTGTTACACTACAAAGCCTTCCTTGCCGCCGTTAACGTCTGAGCCAGATTCAAAAATGATCCCAGCACTCGCTGTACCCGCTCCTCCACATCCTGACTGCCTTCATATTCCTCGTATCCGTCAAACGTAGCCTCAAATCGTCTGCGCTGTGCGCCACCAATAGAGATCCACTCCGGAGCATTAATGCCGTGCAGATTACGAACCATCGTTTGCAATTGGATAAGCGAACTTACGCCGACCGCTCCCCCGGCTGAGCTGATCGACAGAACCGGTTTACCACTGAAATGAGCCTGACTTAGATGATCCAGTGCATTTTTAAGCACACCACTTATGCTGCCGTGATACTCTGGTGTAGAAAGGATAATGGCATCCGCTGCAAGCATCACGGTATTTAATGCCGCCAGGTTCTCGTCATTCTCTTGCTTTTCATCCGGAGCATAGAATGGAAGTGGTTTTTCATACAGATTAAATACGCTCGCTTCGTGTCCTTGGCCTTGAATAATCTCTGCTGCATATTCACCCAAACGTGTGCTCGTTGCATTTCTCCGGTTGCTGCCTGCCAATATCACAATATTCATTACATTCACTCTCCTGATCGCTGTTAGTATCTTCTTACTACTCTTGTCTCTCGACTTTGGTTATCCTTATTTTACCTTGGTATAGGGCGGTATTCGTCAGCTAATGGACTTAACTTCAGCACAAAAAAACTCAACCTTTCGGTTGAGTTCATACGACTTTAGTCTGAATTTTGTCTGAATTTGGCGACTACAGTGCTAGTCTGCAACTTATCACAATTCCCAGCCGTTTCGAACAGCATGAAGCGCTGCCTGAGTACGGTCTGCAAGCCCTAGTTTATCCAGTAAATGACTGACATGTGTTTTGACTGTTTTCTCCGTAATGACCAGTCGAACCGCAATCTCCTTGTTGCTCAGCCCTTGAGCGATCAACCCCAGCACTTCTTGCTCACGACGAGTGAGCATGCTTAACCCCGCATCAGATGAAACAATAGATTTACTCAAATTACCTGAGTTATTGGAATGACTGGTTTCATTGGCCCTGCCCGATTTATTGTTTTCGCTGGTTTGCATGCCTTGTTCTACAATCTGCTGACCCAGACGCTTGAAAGATGGCGGGACTTGCCCGATTCGTTCCTCTTGAAGCGCCTCGGACATCATATCCATTGACGCCATGACATGCATGAGTTGACCTGCAGCAGCCGGATGTAATTCGACTTGACCGGAATACACATTCCGGATTGCAATGGCTAAATCTTCAGGTTCGATATCCTTGAGCAAATAACCTTTCACACCTGCACGAACGGCAGGAACAACATGATCCTGATCCGAGAAAGAAGTCAGTACAATGATCCGTGTATTAGGCAGCAGACTACGCAAGTGCCTGGCTGTTTCAATGCCGTCCATAACAGGCATATGAAGATCCATTAGAACAACATCCGGCCTCAGCTCCTGTGCCTGCTCCAGAGCCTCCTGACCGTTCGATGCTTCCCCAACCACCTTCATATCCTGCTGGGTTTTCAGAAAAACGTGCAATCCCCGTCTTACCATGACATGATCGTCGGCAAGTAAAATTGTAATCGGCATCGCTATCTGCCTCCTGACTCTATTCCCTTTCAAACGGAAGTGGTATAACTGCGGTCACGGTTGTCCCTCTCTGTGAAGAACTCCATAATTCCAGCTTGCCTCCGATTGACTGTGCACGCTCTCTCATAATAGACAATCCGAGTGATTGAGAGGAAGGTTTCCGCCGTTTGGCACCGCCCTTCCCCCGGTCTGAAACGGTGAGCTTCGCCTCCGTTTCATTCAATTCAAACAGTATACATGCTGAGGTCACGCCTGCATGCTTGCGGATATTGTTCAGAGCCTCCTGACCGATACGCCATAACCCTTCTTCAATGAAACGTGGTATCGAACGCATCCCCTTTCGGTCAGCGACAACCTGGAGACCCTGTTTTGCCCCATAGTCTTGCAAGGCACTTAATAGTCCGGCTTCCAGACCCGCTGGACGAAGCTGCATAATTAACGCACGCATTTCCTTGAGCGCTTCCTGGGACAATGCTCGTATATCTCTCAGCACTTCTGCCGCCGGGTGCACCGGTTTCGTACCGGAAAGCATACTTTCTGCACCTTTCGCCGTCAACGATAGGGAGAACAAAATCTGATTCACGGAATCATGCAAATCCCGAGCCAGCCGATTCCGTTCCTCAAGCCTCGCTAATTCGCGGCGATGATCTGCCAGCTTCAGGCTCTCTCTGGAAGCAATGATATGCTCTGCCAGAGCCTCAAGCACTTCACGGTCTGCCTTAATCAAATCCTCGGATCGTGCTCCTGTACCAATAACGAGTACCCCGGGTTCTTCTGGTGAATGGTATGCAAGCGGTACGCCAATCCCTGATTGAAGCTCACTCGGTATCCGTTCAACCTTAACCTGACTGAACACTTCAAGAAGCTCATCCGCGGACAACCATGCTGCACGATAATGATCTATGATCCGATCCATGAAGCGTGTCCCTTCCAAGGACAGTGATTTTTCCAGGTCCAGCCATACCTCGCCACCTGAAAATATCGCCTGTATGCTAAATGTTCCATTGGTTTGTTGTATAAGTGCAGCGAATGGCCAGTCAAAATGTTTACCAAGCAGCCTTGCAACGGTACCAGACAATGCATCCACCTCGGTACATTCATTAACGGCAAGACTTAATGATGTACCGAAATCCCCGAGCCGTGCATAAAGTTCAGCCCGCCGCTGCTCTGCGCGGTATAGTCGCATTCGCTCCATCGCACTTCCTATCTGATAGGCCACTGCTTGCAAAAGGGCAAGCTCTCCATCGCTGAAAACCTCTTTGCCTGGAGCTGCCACATTGAGCAGTCCCAGCATTCGCTCACCCGAGCGCAGTGGAACTGTCGCATGGTGGGTAATATTCTGTGTGTCTCCCCACTTGAATTCCACGGCATCTTCAAGACGCTTGCAGTTAATGATGTTGACCGCATGTTGCAGCCTGCCGTCCCGGAAACGGTTGATACACCAGCATGTTCCGAGCCGCATCGGCTCTTTATCGTTTCGCATTAAAGCCGGAGGCAAATCGTAGTCTGACACACAAGTATACTCTCCATTTTCATCTATGAGAAAAAGCCATCCCGCCGTGAGGCCGGTCAGTTCTAGCAATTTGCCAACAACCGTACCCAGCATCAGGCTAAGGTCATTGGAGGTATTTAACGTTTCCGCTATCGTTTTGAGCGTCATCATTTCCTGCATTCCGGCCTCTTCCACCATGATGCATCCCCCTCCGGTGCTCCATCTGTGATTTTGTCCCAATTATTGTAACCAATCCTTTGACGATATGAAAGCTTCAACTTTTTGCCGGATGCTCAGCCAAGCTTCTGCCGTTCTTTTCTCGTCGATGACAAAGGCTCCACATTGATCAGTCCCCGATCAGCCAAAGCCAGTGCCATTTTGTAAAAAGCACGGGTGCGAATTTTCGTATACGTATCCTTGCTCACAGGCGGATCAAAAACATGATTGTATATTTTATAGTCAAAAACATCCTCGTCCTTCATATATCGTTCGTTCACCAACAGACGTTCCTTCTCACTGAGGCGGAGGACGATATGATCTATGGTATCGCAATAAGCCTGACGTGCACGCTGGACATCAACATTAAAGATTGCTGTTCTTGCGGTAGAATCCCCTGTAACATTGGTGGCGCCATGAAAACGTTCCGTGTAACTTGCCGTTACCAATACCTCTCGTTCTTCAAAAGCAATCGTTTTATAAATTCGATACTTCTCCAATACAGCTTCAACAGCGGCCTGTGTTTTACGGCGGTCCAATTCGGGTAACATCAATTCCATATTTGCCATAGTTGTTCTCCTCCTATTATTCATTCATTCTCTTTCTCTTTCTCATTTCATTTGATCGACTCATGCTCATGCTCACGCTCATACTCTCGCTATTGCTCACTTTCATACTCTTGCTCTTATTCAAATCATCCCATCTTCATCTTCCAGCGGAGACAGTCTCCTATATAGGATTGTTCCGTCTATCCAAACCTTAACGTTGCCTTATGCTCTTCTTCTGTTACCTTTTGGAAACAATGATCTGTTTACGTTTTGTTCGTATTTTGTTCGTATTTCTACTAGAGGATACCACTTTCTGGAGATTGGAGTAAACCTTCATTTTGGGTCATTTAGACGATAAAATAAAACCATCGCTCTCGTTTTCTATACCTTTTGGCATAATTGTTTCATATCTCTTTACCTAATGGTATATATACGATATAGTACAGATAATTACTGAACTCGTATAAGTCATTTGTTTTTTTATAATTTAAGATGAGCGTTAATTTGCACGATAACGGAGAGGACAGAACGAACCGGAAGAAGCGGAGCGTTCGCCTTTATCACCGGATTTCTCCCCTTAAGGAGAAAAATATAGGAAATCCGGGGATAACAGCGATCAGTAGGTTGTTCTGTCATCGGAGTGCCCTGTACAATAGCAATGCTTAACTTATAATCACAAGCACTTATGACGAGTCGAAGGAGATGCATGAATTGTGGAGCACGCTTTTGGTCCTTATATGAAACAGCTGCGAGAGCAGCAGGGATTCAGCATCAACCAGCTCGCGGAAGCAGCCGGAATAAGCAATTCGCAGATTTCACGGATTGAAAACGGTGTGCGTGGTGTGCCTAAACCAGCAACCATCCGCAAGATTGCTGATGCACTCGCAGTACCCTACTCAGATATGATGAAACAGGCGGGATATATTGAAGCTGGGCATGATATGAACCAACAGAACGTACCGGAATGGGCGACGTACAAAGATCGCCGGGACTTTAAAAAAATGCTGGAGGATGATGATGATCTGATGTTCGATGGTATTCCGCTGGATGAAGAGGACAAGAAACGGATCAAAGACGTGCTGACAGGATTATTCTGGGAAGCCAAACAGATGAACAAACGAAAAAAGCCAGACAAATCGGATCAACGCCCATGAGACCAGAACGCGAGTTCAAACTTATTGAAACTGCAGGTGAAATCATATGGATGACATCGTAACGAAGCTGATTCGAAAACATCGAACCAATTGTCCGTTCAGCATTGCCCGGGCTGTCGGAATACAGATTCGCTTTACCAATCTGGGCAAATCCACCAAAGGGCTGTATTTCCGTAAACTTCGCCGCAGATTTATCGTGATACACAATGAATTACCGCCCGAATGGCAGCGATTTGTATGTGCACATGAACTGGGACATGACAGACTGCATAAAGGAATTAACCGTTTCTTTCTGGAAGAGCATTCCTATTTTGCCCCAGGCAAACTGGAGAGACAAGCAAACCGTTTCGCCATTCAACTATTGACGGCTGGAATCACTCCCGAGCCGGAGGAATCCCTTGAGAAATTTTGCTTACGTACCGGACTGCCGCGTGAAGCGCAGCATTTTTTTTGCAACATTTAAGAACATACGTTCCTTTCATATATTCCTGTTAAAGGCTATTAAACTAGATTTCCTAACAGCTTTACATGTTACTTTCAGGTTACTTATTTTTACTTAAATCACGAGATTTCCTCATCATAGTCTGTTAAAATACTACATGAGCTACATAAACGCTCTAATAGATTACTATTTTGGGAGGTTTCGGATTGATGAAAAACTGGAAAAACGTTGTTTCACTTCTGCTAACGGTTTGTTTACTGTTTAGTAGTGTAGGTATTGCGGCGGCAGCAACGGATTCAGCTCCAGGCACAGGCAAACACATTATCATCCTACATACCAACGATATGCATGCTCGAGCAGTGGAACAATCTCCTGCCATGGGTTTTGCAAAAGTTGCGGGCATCGTTGACAAATATCGCAGCGAAAATCCTAACACCCTCTTGCTGGATGCAGGCGATGCGGTACACGGTACCACATTTGCTACGCTTGTCAGAGGAGAGAGCATTGCGCAGGTCATGAACGAAATCGGGTATCAGGCAATGGTGCCAGGTAACCACGAATTCAACTACGGTTCTGAACGTCTTATTGAGCTCGCGAAGATGATGAAATTCCCTATGCTCAGTGCAAACGTGAAGAAAAAAGACGGAACTCGTCTCTTCGAACCTTACCTCATCAAAGAAGTTGATGGTGTAAAGATTGGGATCATCGCCTTGACTACACCGGAGACAATGTATAAAACGAACCCGAAAAACGTAGAAGGCCTTCAAATTACAGATCCTTCTGCAGAAGCTAAAGTCCTCGTCAATGAAATCCGTAGCAAAGTCGATGTTGTCGTTGTTCTCGGACACCTTGGACAAGATGTTTCCAGTACGGATACAAGCTTCAAAGTCGTTAAAGACGTGCCAGGCATTGATGTGTTCATCGATGGACATAGCCATACCGTTTTGAAAGACGGGCTTGTCTCCGATCATGGAACATTGATCGCAAGTGCAGGTGAATATACCAATTATGTAGGTGTCATTGACCTATGGGTAGACGGCGGCAAAGTTTCGAAGAAAACAGCAACATTAGTGGATGAAACCGGGGCCAAAGATATTAAACCAAACGAGAATGTTGCAGCACTCGTAAGTTCCATTCAGAAAAAGCAAGAACCGATCCTGAAAGAAGAAGTAGCGAATACTGCTGTTCTCCTGGACGGCAAACGTGAACAAGTACGCGCTGGCGAAACCAATCTGGGTGATTTGCTTGCTGATGCAATCCGTGATGTAAGCAAAGCCGATATCGCATTGACTAACGGCGGAGGCATTCGTTCTTCTATTGAAAAAGGCGTTGTAACTAAAGGTGATGTCATTACCGTTCTCCCCTTTGGCAACCAAGTTGTAACCCTTGATGTAAAAGGTTCCGATGTACTTGCAGCCTTGGAGAACGGCGTAGGCTCCTATCCGGAACCAAGCGGTGGATTCCCGCAAGTATCTGGAATCACATTCAAAATTGATGCCGCTGCTGCAAAGGGCAGCCGTGTCCATTCCGTCATGGTTGGTGATAAAGCTCTTGATCCAGCTGCAACCTATACCCTTGCAACCAATGATTTCACAGCTGTCGGCGGTGACGAGTACACCATGTTCGCCAAGTATCCAACAACCGGTATGTACGGTGCACTAGATGAGGCGTTGATCAACTACATGCAAAAGCTCGGTGCAGTCGATATTAAAACCGACGGTCGCATAAGTGAAGGCAAAAAAGCTGCTGTAGAACCTGAAGCACCGGGTACTGAAGTTCCGGCTCCTGTCCCGGCACCAGCACCAACCAAACCTCAACCAGAGAAACCAAAGCCGGAAAAACCGGTCAAACCGGCACCGGAGAAACCAGCTCCCGTTCCAGCGAAATTGCATATTGTGAAATCAGGCGAGTCTCTATACTCGATTTCCAAACAATATGGTACAACATGGAAGACACTACAAAAACTCAACAAAATAAAAAAACCACACTGGATTTATCCAGGCCAAACCCTGAAATTGCCTGTTGCTTCTTAATCCGCAGTACTTCAACTATAACTGCGAAAGGGAGTCCTTACCCAGCCAACTGGAAGGACTCCCTTTCGTTTTCATTACGTTTGCATGTTGAACTCCGCTCAGCTAAGTCACTTTTTTAAAATCATCGATGTCAGCCTTGTACAGGTTTGCAAACAAAATTAAAAATAAATCTCTTGCATGCAGCTTGCTGCCTCCAACACGATCTCCACAACATGCTGAACTAGAACAAATATGTCCATAATGTCCCTGCTCACGCGATTTACCGTTCAGATTAAGCCTAACGGCTTTCACACCAGCTTTGCGTATTTACACCCGAATGACTTTAAAATCTCCGAACCTACCGCAGCTATATGAGCAAATGATCAATTAAATGACTCTCTATACTTCAGCTATAGTCGCTTGGTATGATAATTTTCTGCAAATAGACTCTTTTATCCTTCCGGAGTCCCCGTTTTCCTAAGAACATTCGGTTTATTCGGCCACAAGATAAAGATCGACATAATATTCAGTCCTATTATATATACAAATGTTATCTCTCATATTATAAAACCGATTATTATCCTTTTTAAGCCAGATCCAAGCTTAAACTCGCCGAATATGCTCTCTCACATAACTCACAGCTTCCTGTGCCGTCATACTGATCCGTTTCGCTTCACCTGAAACAGCAAGCATATGAGATCCAAGCTCCACTTGTGCTTCGGCAGCTCCTCTGCCCACGACAATGTGTACAGGCAGTCCGATTAACTCTGCATCCTTGAATTTGACACCCGGGCGTTCATCCCGATCATCAAGCAGCACGCGGAATCCGTGATCCAGTAACTGTTGTTCCATCTCAAGAACAAGCTTCTGTTGATGCTCATCCTTCCAGCTTACCGGAATGAGATGTACATCGTAAGGAGCTACAGATACAGGCCACTGAATGCCGTCCTCCGTGGCGTACTGTTCAGCAATAGCTGCCATCAAACGGGAAACCCCTATGCCGTAACATCCCATCACAGGTGCACATTGACGTCCATTACGATCCAGGAAAGCGGCTCCCATCGCATCACTGTACTTCGTACCCAGTTTGAAGATGTGTCCCACTTCGATACCTTTGGTAAATACAAGTGGTTCACCACAGGATACGCAGCGATCCCCTTCAGCGGCAAAGCGGATACACTCCACTTGATCCAGTGCAAAATCAACGCCTGGACGCACGCTTGACAGATGCATATCAACCTCATTGGCTCCGGTTATTGCATGTTTCATAGCGGCCACATCAGCGTCTATCACCATCCGCATTCCAAGCCCTACAGGGCCAAGATAACCGACAGTAAGACTAGAATGTGCGGCGATAGTTGCATCGTCAGCCAAAATCAAGTCCTCTGCGCCCAGCACCTGTTTGAAGGCAATCTCGTTCAGTTCATGATCACCACGGACAAGTGCCGCAACAAGCTGCCCATCCGCCAGATAGAGCAGTGTTTTGATCATATCCTCTGGCTTCTTACCCAAGAAAGAGCATAACTCAGCGATGGTGCGAACGCCTGGTGTCTCAATACGTAACATCCCTGCGCCTTCATTTGTTTCATTCGCTTCATTTGCTTCTTTTGCATCCATAAGCACTGTAGAGTCAGCAGGTAAAAATGCTGCTTTCTCCAGGTTCGCAGCGTAACCACAATGTTTACACGTCACAATGGTATCTTCTCCTACATCGGCCAAAGCCATGAACTCATGTGTTTCCCCTTGTCCTCCAATCGTTCCCGCATCCGCCTCAACCCGAATGTACTCCAGACCACAACGTTCCAGAATGAGACAATACGCTGTATTCATTGCCTGGTAGGTTCGATCCAGTTCATCCCAATCTGCCGCAAAAGAATAAGCATCTTTCATAATAAATTCCCGTCCGCGCAGCAATCCAAAACGCGGCCTGCGCTCATCCCGGAACTTAGTCCCGATCTGATACAACGTGAATGGTAGTTTACGGTACGAGTTAACCTCATCACGAGCTAATGCCGTGACCACTTCCTCATGGGTCGGACCAAGCGCAAATTCTCTCGCATGCCGATCCTTCAGACGCATTAGCTCTGGACCATACTGCGTATATCTCCCAGATTCCTCCCACAGTTCGGCTGGCTGCATGATTGGCAGTAGCACCTCCTGACAACCAGCACGGTCCATCTCTTCCCGAACAATTCGTTCAACGTTTAGAAGCACAGATCGCCCGAGTGGCAAGTAACTGTAAATACCCGCTGCCAGTTGACGAATCATACCCGAGCGCAGTAGCCAGCGGTGCCCTGCTGCATCAGCCTCCGCTGGTGCTTCACGTAGTGTTGGAACAAACATTTCACTTAGGCGCATCTTCAATACACTCCTTATTTAATTAGATATAAATGTCCTAAATACATAGGTTTTTAAATACAAAAAGACACATTCGTCAAGGGACGAATGTGTCGTGGTACCACCCTTATTTAACTGCATACGGTCTCAATCATGTCTCGCTCTCGCGTGCTGGCATACAGTCCTACGGGGCATAACGGACCCTTCCGGCGCAGGTTGCAGTCCTGAGTACGCGGACATTCTCTTGCGCAGCTAGCGAGGTAGGAATTGCGCAACAGCAACAGGAATGTTACACCTATCCATTCCCTCTCTGTTGAAGCATGTTTGCGTAATTATGTCCTCGATAAACGCTATTCTTCATTTTTGATCACATTAGAACATTTACACGCACTTGTCAATAAATACATCCCAAGAATTAGTCAATCAAAATAGTTATGCCAAAAGCCTTCGTCGAATTTCACAACTAGGCTGACACAACTCCATGTTCACTGTAGAATAGAGAAATAACATTTTAAGGATCGAACGTATGAATCCCTGAATGGAAATCTGTATTCTTCATAAAGGAGTTATCTTATGCCATATATTATATATGATCTTGAATTTACAGTAAGCCGTAATACCCGTTACTCTTCAGAAATCATTGATATCGGTGCCGTCAAAGTGAGCGAGGACCCCGTTACAGGTCTTACGGTTACAGACACCTTTCATACGTATGTTCGTCCATCCAACAAATCCGTCCTGTCCACCGACACCGTTCAGTTTACTGGCATTACCCAGAAGGACATTGATGCAGCCCCTCTTTTCCCTTCAGCGCTAACTCAGTTCATCAACTGGATGGGCATTGAACCTTATTATATGTGCTCATGGGGACCCGATGACCGAAACAAACTCATATCCCACTGCCGGACACATCAGTTAGATGTGGCTTGGATTACCAACCATAATGACTTACAACAGCAATGGTCCCGGGCCATGCATAAAGAAGGAAAGTTCCGACAGCTCGGGCTTGCCCAGGCTCTTGAACTATGTGGAATCGAATTTGACGGTACACAACACCGGGCTTTGGATGATGCTATTAATACAGCTAAAGTGTTTATGCACCAGTTCGACAAATTCAAACTGGAAAATAATTGCGCAGCGGATGATGAAGGCATTGCTTCTAAATTGGTTTACTCCAGTGCTGAGGATGATGAGGAAAAGGAATCACCGTTTGGCAATCTTGCTAATCTCTTTAAATCCAAGGAGTAATTGATATCCAAACGCTATACCTGTAGTCTGAAGTTCAATTGGAGCTGTACACTTTGCGCCAGCGCTCCAAATGTTCTTTCATCAGGGTACGACAATGTTCGGGTTCCAGAATCTCAGCCTCTGGTCCGTATCTGGATATCCACACAAAAAATCCCTCAGCGTCACTCACTGTAGTTTCAAACAACAGGGTACCTTCAGGCTCTACGGTCAAAACGGGGCGCACAAAGAAGCGTTCCTGCATCACGCGGTCCACAACAAGCGAAGAAAATCGGATCCTAACCGCAATCTCTTCCGTACTTCCTGTCTTGATCCAGGCAGTACGGAAATAAGACTGGATTAAATAATCATTTTTGCGGAAGGTACGTGGAATAATTCGTAATTCATGCAGCCGGTTGACCTGAAATATTCTTATTCTCTCGGAGAGATGGCAATATGCTAACAGATCAAATTGATATTCCCTAGGAATCAGGCAATATGGATCAAAGCGAATCATCTCCATTTCTCCCTGAGACAGATACTTCCCTTCCATACTGTTTTGTGATATTCCCGCTTGAAGCAACGTAAGGAGAGAATGACTTGGTTCATCTCCTTCACTATTTTGCCAGAACGTTGCTCCCTCTTTAAACATTCCTCTGATCTGCTCAGTCCATTCAACTCGCTCGGTTCGGTTTTTTTGGCTGGAAGCTACCACTTTTTCATAGGCACTCTCGAAGGCAGGCTTTAGTAGCGGACGAATATCTTCCATAACGTCTGCAAGTTGCATAAAGGCTTGCGCTTCCTCGTCAGACCAATTTAGCGGATACATGGCAAAATGGCTGATAAACATGTACCCTCTTCCGTGTCCCATATTAGCAATCGGAATATGCATTGCGCTGAGGGCCTCCATGTCGCGGTATATCGTCCTTTCCGTTGTCTCGCACCGCTCCGCAAGCTCCCTAGCCAGAATACCTGGCTTGGCTTGTACCAGCGTGATAATGCGCATTAATCGGATTAGTCGGTCTGTCATTTTGCCAGGCCCTCCATGATGTTGTTTCAAATAGTATGATACAGCTCCATCCTTGACTGAATATAGTATTGATATATACATTCGACTTGATGTTAATCTTCACCTTCAAAACATATGTAAACGCGTTCTCTCTGTATGGTATGCACTTGACTACCTTGTCTTTGATCTAACAATGCTCTTTCACATTTTGGCGCTTGGCAGTAAACGTAATACCATAATGATAACGAAGCTTCTCAACAATCTCGGCTTCTGTTAAATAATCCAGATCCTGTTTGCGTGCAGCTTCGATTAGCAGTGCATCGGCATGACGGCGCAGCAGTTCACTGCCTTCCTGGGTACGGCCTCGTTCATAAGCCCGTAGAGCCTGTTTGAGTAATGGTACGGTTTCGTTCAATTTAATCGTTTTCTCTACTTTCGGGTCTTCTGGCTGCCTTAGCATGCCGAGGTGACTTGTATACTGAATGTAGAGCTGTTCCCTGCGAAGAAGGATACGCTGACTTTGCTTTAACTTGCGGGTACTCCAATAAGCAGAACATATGGCTGCTTTTCCTGAGAGATGAGGACCTACGGCGAATTCCAGCAGGATCTGTTTGCTTTCTCCCTTGAGTACATCACCAAGTCGTAGTACCCAGCCAATATCTGTCTCTTTGGATCTGCACCCATAGATGCCTTTAAGCTGAACACCATATTCCGGTTTGAGCAATAGCTCTAAATCTCTCGACATAATTTTGGGTGCTATTTTCCTAAGTCTTTTGGCAGGGGCTCCGTAACGCCATTCCACCATCATATATACGGGATCGCCCCCCCCTGTCGGTATGGCCTCTTTATTCCACGAATAGGATACTTCAAAGACTGAGTTCACTGGTAGTCTCTCCCCCGATTTATGTGTATTATCTTCTAAGTTAGCAGGGTGAATGGACACTATATTGTCACGGAACATATGTTCCCATTACTTTTTTCCATTATATTAGTTTTATTCCCCTTATTCCGCCTAGAAGCGACAATAAACGACGAAAAAGCCTGGCTGCTAGCCAAGCTTTTCACACCCTTCTCTATGACAAGTCCTAACTTAAACGGCCCGGTTATTACACTCCATTTTGTGCATGTATTGTAAACTGTCCGTCTCAGCAACAGGCGCATAAGTTACACTGTCAATAATCAATTTGCGTCCGACTGGCTCACCATTTAAGGTAATTATAATCGTTTTCGTTGATGTGTTCTGGTTTGATGCGTACATGTTGTTCTACTCCTTTATTATTTACGATCTTCTTTCAAACGAAATATATTAATTTTAAGCATTATATTTCATATTTGTGAACATGATTAACGCGGAACGTAAGTGAATCATTCTGTTTGTTCTGCCCGGGGTACTGCTATCCTTGTATTACCCGCTGATTTTTTAAATTAAACATTTGTTTTTTTCAATCTTTGTTGACCATTTCGGGTAATAAAACGTAATCATCTTGAACCCAACACTTGGTTTTTGACGTATAATGAAAGAGCCGTAATTCAACAATTGACGACGAATTTGGCGATGAATCGATACTACCGAAGAAAGAGGTGTTACTCATGCCAAAATCCATTCAGGGTTATTTCATTCGGGTGTTTGTCACCACATGTATTCTGTTTACAGTCACACTAGCTTCTACTGCAAATGCAGCGAGTGCCAATATATTCTCGGATATTTATAACGGCTGGGAGCGCGTGTCGGAATTACCTGGCGAAGTGAACGCACTGCAGGAAAGTTACAAGCAGACGCTCGAGCAGTTAAACCAAACCTCCGCCCAACTCGGACAAGCCCAGGCCAATGTCGAAGCATTTAAGGCACAAAATGATCAACTCTTGGCTCAAAACCAGAAGCTAACTGAAATGGTCAGCAAACTACAAAATGATCAGGATGCCAGAACAGCCACCACGCAGCGAATTCAAACGATGGTGATTACTGTCGTTGCTCTCATATTGGGTTACTTCCTTCTGATTCGCGTGATGCGCTGGGGAATGCGCCGCCGATCCAGCCGACTATAAAAGAACAGGAGCCACTGCATGCACATACATCTGAACCATGCTGAAGCTGGTGGAGCCGGACAGGTAGTCACATTTTCACTGATCCAGGATGACCGCCTTCATATTCTGCATCCGCAGCAAATCGTTGCTTTTCGCGGCTCCAGCAGCAGCAGACAAGATAAATTCATGAATATCTCGGGTATGTATCGCAAAAAAAAGCTGATTAAATCGGAGATTACCGGTCCATGCCAATTCGTGGCTGCCCTTCCTCCCGGTTTTACGATGAAAGAAGTACAGCTTACAGAACACAGTGATCTGCTTTATGATTTTCGCCACTTGTTCTTCTATTCTGACGGTGTCACGATGCAGACCAAAATTCAGAAAATCAAAAATATGCTGATTACCCGGGATGCGGTGAAGGTGAAGTTTGCGGGCAATGGAACCATCGGATTACTCACGCAGGGCCAGGTATGCCAGCAAGAACTGCACCCCACTGCCCCACTCTATGTGGATGCTGGAAGTGTCATCGCCTATCCCGAAAATGCTCATCTGGAATTAACCGTATACGGAAATAATCTGGCAAGTCAGCATATGAACTACCATTGGAAAATGACGGGACAAGGTACGGTGCTCTTTCAGGCTGGACGAGAAAACTACAGGCTTCAGCAGGACATGAATGACGATGGGCTATTTAAACGCATTTTAAAGGAAGTTATTCCGTTCGGTAACATCATTATTAAGTAGGGCGTGTCTTGAAACCTACTGAAGTGCATCTTTCACCGCCTTTTCGCCCCCTGCTGCGTCAGTTTCCCTTGACGTGCCCCGGCACGCCTGCAGAAAACTTCCTTGCTTGGAACGAAAATTCAGCAAAATCTGCCTTCTTCAGAGTTTTCAGACACGCCCTAATTTTGGAATCTATTAAAAATAGGCGTTCGGCTGATGATATGGTATACTGTACCCGGACAATTAAAGAAGAAAATCCATGCCTATGGCATGGGAGAGGTTCGCGAACTCCCTCTACAAGACTTGACCTGTGTATGGTCGCTACAGTCTTGCGTACTGATTTCCGTGACTACACGTAGTTTTTACATGCTTTAGGCATAAGGCTTAAGTTGTAAAAGGATACGGTCTGACGCGGTGTGCGTAAAAAACTAAGGACACTTGCTTATAGCTGCTTTTTTTAAAGCGGTTATCAAGAAGGTGTGTTTTTTGATGGATGCCAGTTCATGAACTTCTCTGTTCTTCCGACACTCTTTGCTTCATTGCAGGGGGTGATCTCAAGAAGATGGAGAGGTTTTTTTATGTTGAACAATGAAAAAGCTGTCGTTGTATTTAGTGGCGGTCAGGACAGCACAACGTGTTTGTTCTGGGCGAAAAAACAATTCGCCGAAGTTGAAGTGGTTACATTTGATTACGGGCAGCGCCATAAATTGGAGATTGAATGCGCAGCATCGATTGCGAAGGATCTGGGTGTGCAGCAGACTGTACTAGATATGAGCTTGCTTAACCAACTTGCTCCGAATGCACTCACACGTTCTGACGTGGAAATTACTCATGAAGAAGGCGAACTGCCAAGTACGTTTGTGGATGGACGGAACTTGCTGTTCCTGAGCTTTGCAGCGATTTTGGCAAAACAAAAAGGCGCCCGTCACCTGGTTACAGGTGTCTGCGAGACGGACTTCAGCGGATATCCCGATTGCCGGGATTCATTTGTAAAGTCGATGAATGTAACTCTCAATCTGTCGATGGACTACCCATTTGTTATTCACACGCCATTGATGTGGCTCGACAAAGCAGCAACGTGGAAAATGGCCGACGAACTGGGGGCTTTCGATTATGTACGTGAACGTACTCTGACTTGTTATAACGGCGTCATCGGTGACGGGTGTGGTGACTGCCCTGCATGTAAGCTACGTAAAGCCGGACTGGATCGTTATGTTCAGGAGCGTGCAGTTGCTCATACGAGTACTCCCTCCACTGGAGTGGACGCGCGATGAGAGAGCCTGGAACATTTCGAATCGTTGAACGGTTGCAGCGAATAGATCAGGATATTCTGCCCACACAGCTGAGATATCACCGGAAACGGGTGCTGGTCAGTAAAGAATTTACCTTTGATGCAGCGCATCATCTGCACTGTTATGAAGGCAAATGCAAAAACTTGCACGGACATACGTATAAAGTCGTTTTTGGCATCAGCGGTTATCCGGGTGAAACCGGGCTGACGGTTGATTTTGGACATATCAAAGACATCTGGAAAAGCCGTATTGAAGGTTATCTGGATCATCAATATCTGAATGAAACACTTCCTCTCATGAATACGACGGCTGAAAACATGGTCGTTTGGCTGTTCGAGCAGATGGAACATGCTCTGCAGACTGAGCCTTACGCCGGGCTCACAGACGGTGCACGCACTGAATTTGTGCGTCTCTTCGAGACCCCGACCAGTTATGCCGAAGCAAGACGGGAGTGGATGATCGATGAGTAAGGAAGCACGTATCCCTGTCATGGAGGTTTTTGGTCCGACCGTTCAAGGCGAAGGCATGGTCATCGGGCAAAAAACGATGTTTGTGCGCACCGCGGGCTGCGATTATCGCTGCTCCTGGTGCGACTCGGCCTTTACCTGGGACGGCAGCGGCAAGGACCAGATTCGCATGTTGACGCCGGAGGCGGTATGGGATGAACTGCGCCGCCTGGGCGGCACGCGTTTCTCCCATGTGACCCTCTCCGGCGGCAACCCCGCCCTGCTGGCCTCGCTGGGCGGGCTGGTTGCCCTGCTGCGTGAGCATGGCGTCCGCACCGCGGTGGAGACGCAGGGTTCACGCTGGCAGTCATGGCTGGCAGACGTTGACGAAGTCACCGTCTCGCCCAAGCCACCCAGCTCAGGCATGGACACCGACTGGGCTGTGCTGGACGATGTAATCAGCCGCCTGGCTGCTGGCCCGGCGGATCGAAGCCATAGTCTGAAGATCGTGATCTTCGATCAGACAGACCTGAACTATGCCCGCCGTGTGCATGCACGGTATCCGGGCACGGCTTTATTTTTACAAACGGGGAACCCGGATGTTTCTTCGGCGGACACGCCGGATCTGGCGGCTTCGTTGCTGGAGCGTTACGAATGGCTGATTAATCAGGTAAGTGCCTCGGACGATCTGAACAACGTGCGCGTGCTTCCGCAGCTTCATACGCTGGTATGGGGGAATAAACGCGGGGTTTAAATATATATGAGATGATAATACGAGGCCTGCGGCTTCGATTGAATAAGAGGAGTGTTTGTACCCTATGAGACAACCTGATGAGATGCAAGATGTAACATTGCTGGGTAACCAGAATGTGAAATATACGTTTGAGTATGATCCGGGTATTCTGGAGAGCTTTGATAACAAGCATCCGTACCGTGATTATTTTGTGAAATTCAACTGCCCGGAGTTCACCAGTCTGTGCCCAATTACGGGTCAACCTGACTTTGCAACGATCT
The DNA here is from genome assembly GCF_052114825.1 of Paenibacillus sp. 2TAF8. NCBI lineage: Bacteria > Bacillati > Bacillota > Bacilli > Caryophanales > Paenibacillaceae > Paenibacillus > Paenibacillus sp. 2TAF8. Next base: position 220,667 of record NZ_JBFRFN010000006.1, on the reverse strand, counting down.
ACATTAGTTATATTCCCGATATCAAAATGGTTGAGAGCAAGTCGCTCAAGCTGTACCTGTTCAGCTTCCGCAATCATGGCGATTTCCACGAGGACTGCGTGAACATTATTATGAACGACCTGATCAAGCTGATGGACCCGCGCTTCATTGAAGTTTGGGGCAAATTCACCCCGCGCGGCGGCATCTCTATCGATCCATACACCAACTATGGCAAACCGGGAACAAAATACGAGCAGATGGCCGAGCACCGCATGATGAACCATGACATGAATCCGGAGACAATTGATAATCGCTGATATGAATCTGTAGATACTATTAATAGCGGGACTCTTCAAGGCTGAAGCAGTCCTGCTTTCACGGTTTGAAACGATGAATTCTGGATTATCTTTACAATGATTTTAACGTTCAACCTTGAAGAAACGAGTGCGAAACAGATCAAAAGTCAGTATTGCACATGTGGAGTTTTAGGAAATGTTGTGATAAACTGTAGTCAACAAGGATAAAATAAAAAGAGTAAGGATGCGTCAACATCCTCACTCTTTTACAACAGCCGCTTTCAAGGGCGGTGGCTGTAACCGGTAACTGAAATAGACCATTACCTTAGTCGGGGCGGTCTATTTCTTTTTGTTTTGATTATTCAATGCAATGACGATCGTTACGACCAGTCCAATCAAGGTTACTGTAAACCCCGCAAAACTGATCATCAGCGTCAGTACATCTTTCATCTCCACAGGCATCACCTCCTTACACAGGAGACTAGCCGACCGCCTATTCAAGCCATTCTGTTGTTGTAACAAATTATACCACATAATCCAACTCGTGGACATCTTCTTAAAGCAAGCCTATAAGGTTGCTTTCATTAGAATATATAATGCCACAATTAGTGATAATCCGTATATCCGGCTTATCTGTTTATCTGATTTGTACTCTCATCGTTTACACCATTATATTGATTCCACTATCCTTTCTCTACTGTTCCCCTTGTCGCTTCTTGCAATCTATCCTATTATGTAACAATATGCTTAATTGCATAGAATCTAACATAGGCGCTGATCCCTCGTGACCGCGACCAAAGGAGAACTGAACATGTCTACACAAACCTCATTAGCCAAGGACGCCGCAGCGCGTTCGAAAGCCCCACCCGGATTGGATGCCCAAGGCACCGTATACCGGATACTTATTGCCATCAGTCTGGTGCATCTGTTCAACGATTCCATTCAGTCTGTCATTCCGGCAATATTTCCGATCTTAAAAGACTCCATGCATTTAACGTACACTCAGATCGGCTGGATCGCTTTTGCGATCAACTTTACCGCATCGATTATGCAGCCTGTTGTCGGCTGGTTTGCTGATAAAAAACCTACTCCTTCGATCCTGCCCATCGGCATGGGTTTCACGTTTACGGGCATGCTGCTGCTCGCCTTTGCCGACAGTTATATGATGGTGCTCATCTCTGTTATTTTTGTCGGACTCGGCTCCGCGGCTTTCCATCCGGAAGGCTCGCGGGTATCCCATATGGCTGCAGGCCAGCGCCGCGGACTGGCACAGTCTATTTTTCAGGTAGGCGGTAATGCTGGACAATCCCTTGCACCGCTACTGACACGCTGGATTTTCATCCCGTTTGGGCTGTTTGGTGCCATCGGTTTTACTGGCATTGCCGCGATGGGAATTGCCGTACAACTTTATGTCGCACGTTGGTATGGACAGATGTTGCAATCCGGTTCCTATTTGCGTAAACAAGCGGCTGCCCGTCGCGCTCCCAATCCAGCTTTGCGTCAAAAGATTGCTGCCGCAATTACGATCCTGATTCTGCTTGTATTTGTCCGTTCGTGGTACGTAGCTTCAATCGGCAGCTTTTATGCCTTTAATCTGAAAGATACATTTGGTTTATCCACGGAGGACGCTCAAATTTATATTTTCCTCTTCCTGGCTGCTGGTGCACTAGGTACGTTCTTTGGTGGCCCGCTCGCAGACCGATTTGGTAAACGCAATATGATCTTTCTGTCGATGGCTGGAGCCGCACCGCTTGCGTTGCTGTTACCTTATGCCAACTTGTTCTGGACGGGCGTGCTGCTGACGATTATTGGCTTTATCATGTTATCCAGCTTCTCGGTTACTGTGGTATACGCCCAGATGCTTATTCCAGGCAAAATCGGAACCGTTTCCGGTCTAATTACTGGCCTTGCCTTTGGCATGGGAGGTCTGGGCGCACTCGTGCTCGGTAACTGGATCGATGTCTTCGGCGTATCACCCGTCATGCAGATATGCAGCTTCCTTCCGCTGATCGGTATCTTTACGTTCCTGCTACCATCTGACAAGTTGCTTCATCGCTGGGCACAAGAAAACGGCAGTAAAGAGTAGTTCGTTTTCCACTCACTTCATCGGGGGTTTTTATCATGGTCGCTGGTGTAATACTTATCCTTTCACAATTAAGTTTCGTGATAGGCGTTTTCCTCATTATTTTTGGATTTATGGCAGGGGCTAAAGAGGAAGGTCCCTACAATTGGAGAGCTGTAATCAATGGCAAACTCATTGGAGGGCTTTTCCTCATCGTAGTTTCTCAGTATTGGATATACCGATTGTCTGGAAGCTTTCTTCTAGGATAGCGCATCGGGATCAGCCAATATATGAATAAGATTTTTTGGGAAAACCTAAAAAACTCGACTATCATTCTAAATTAACCATTGCTAAGAGGCTCCTGTCCGTATCTGGGTCATACAGATCGGCTGGAGCCTCTTTCAACGTTTGCGGATGTCATTATACATTTCGTACCTGACTGATTCGGAACCTACTTCAAGCAGCAGGGAGAATACTTGAAACCTAGTCCATATATAATGAATCTATCTTTCTCAACTTGTAAGAATTGTTAAGCATATCAATATCCACGATAATACATCCTAAGCAGCACGGTTGACCTTCTATTTCAGACGCTGCAGAATCAGCCGTTTTTTGTACAGCATTTTGCCTGCCTCAGCGACGTCCTGAATTGTATTTTTGTTACTGACCGAACCAAAGATCATCCCCGCAACGGGTATCAACTGGAATAACTTTTTCCAGCCAAAAGACTCACTATATGAGTTGAACACTTCACGCCATCCCTGCATTTGAGAGATCACTTCAACTTGCTTGTCTGGATTATCGTAATCAGCTAGCTCATCAATGATCGCTTTTTTGCCTACAATATCGGCAGAAGAGAACTGCAGACATTTCACAATAAAGACGCGCTCCAGCGGGTCATCGGGATCATAACCATAACACAGCGCCATCTCCTGCAGCACTTTTAGGGATAGTCCCATAACGAGCGGAATGTCAGCTGCAATCGTAACAATTCCGCCAAATCCAGTCGCGGCCCCTTGTGCCGCAGCAAACTTGCTTCGACTTTCGGTAATGTTATCCGCCACGCGATCCAGCACCTCAAGTGGTATTTTTTCCACACTCTGAATTTGGGCCGTGTTCTCTGTACCTGTACCTGTATCTGTATCCTGTTCTAATCGGTAGATGTAATCGGTTGTAATAGGGTAACCCGAGCGCTCGGCTTCCTCTCGCAGGAGCTTGGACACTTTTTTCTTCTGAACAAGGAACTTGCCACCCGTTTGCAAATACTGGCCCACTTCGTTCAGAGCGTCGCCAATCTTTTGTTTGATCGCTTTCGGCATCACTTTATCCAGCATGGCAAATGGCAAACGCCCAATCTTGTCCCATATGAACAGATCCTTCTGTTCCTTCTCCCATTTTAAAATCTGCTCCAGTTCCCCATCCAACGTCTCGCGTGATTCCATATGTAATCCTCCTAACAAGTTTTAGTGTGATCCCAAAATTTTGAACATAACCTAGTTCATTTCATTCTCAGCTTAACGCTTTATAACGAAAAGTCGAATATGTGGAATCAGTTCAATTAGAGTTTTTTGGTTTTGGTTTTGGTTTTGGTTTTGGTTTTGGTTTTGGTTTTGGTTTCGGTTTTAGGTTTTAGGTTTTAGGTTTTAGGTTTTTACGTGCACTCAGTTTAGTCTAACGATCTCAGTTGAGCTTATTTGACCGATATCGGGCTTTCTCCAATTCTAACGATCACCACAAACCTTATTTCACTGAAAACGCATAATAAATGTCCTTTTTCATATCAAATCCCACAAATAAGCTCTCCTGAGATCGTTAGAATTTCAATCAGGCGAAAAACGGCTAAATAGCGTCTCCTGTGATCGTTAGAAATCCGCATACCACGTTCAAGGCTTTAAACAAAAAGTAATAAGTGATAAGTAATTCCGTTTACATTCTGTTGATTCATTTTTTTCGATGTAATGGTATACGCTTCTGCCTCTCTTCGGTTGCTTCACGATCTAAACTTTCTTAATTAAAATTTGAACTCCACACTGTTTAGATAACCTTTTCCTGAATCATTCATATCAAAAAGAGCCCATTGTCAGCAAGATCTGCTAACAAAAGACTCTCATCTCTTATTCTATATCCAAAATGAAACTACTTCACCTCTGCCACGGACTGACCATCGGGAACCGGAATACCAAAGTTCGGCGTTCCATCTTCATTCCAATGAATGATCTGTGCCCGAGCATGACGGTTCGGATCGTAGAGCGGATCTCCGTCAATCTCTTTGTAGTTGCGCGCATGATAGATCAGAATATCGGTTTTTCCATCTGGCGAAACGGTAAAGCTGTTATGTCCCGGGCCATATTGTCCATTCTCTTCACAAGTCTGGAATACCGGTTCGGGTGATTTCACCCAGCTTGCCGGATCAAGCAGATCGGCATCTTCATCCGCCGTAAGCAGTCCCATACAATAATGATGATCGGTTGCACTGGCTGAGTAACTGATAAACAGACGACCATTTCGATGGAGTACGGCTGCGCCTTCATTGACTTTATACCCGATGATCTCCCAATCGTATTCAGGTGTCGTAATCATGACCTGTTCCCCGCGCAGTGTCCACGGATTTTCCATTTCACAAATGTAAAGGTTCGAATTGCCGTCAATGCTCGGGTCTTTCTGTGCCCAGACCAGATAACGAATACCTCTGTGTTCAAAGGTCGTAGCATCTAACGCAAAGCTCTCCCATTTGGTTCGAATCTGCCCTTTCTCCTCCCACTTTCCTTCAAGCGGATTAACAGAATCATTCTCCAGCACGTACATACGATGATCAAACAAACCGTCGTTGGTTTCACTTGTATGAGCCGCAGCGAAGTATATGTACCATTTTCCATCGATAAAATGAATTTCGGGTGCCCAGATATTAGCACTCATGGGCCCTGTCTCGCGCTTTGTCCAAGCGGTCACTGCTTCAGCTTCTCTTAAAGCCTCCAGTGTCTCCGCGCGCCGGATTTCAATTCGGTCAAAGGCTGGTACGGAAGCAGAAAAATAATAGTACCCGTCTGTATGACGGTACACCCAAGGATCAGCGCGCTGCTCCAGCATGGGATTGGTAAATGTAATGGAATTGGTCATGGAAATGAACCCCTTTCATATGTGAGTGTATAGCTTGAATCTATAATGTGTCCTGATTGAAAATATGGAAAGTAGGGCTAGAGGGGCACAGCGGACGTTCGTGGGCGGCAGGGTCTTGATGCTCCCCTTGACCTCCGATTTCTTCCTTTCACCGCTCTCGGCGGTGGAAATCGGATGGCAAACTCGCATACTCGGCTCCTCCCTCCCCCTCACTGCTAGTGCCCTTCCGCACTGTCGCTCGCGATGTTTTCGCTCGCTGGCACACATCGACTTCGAGCCTTCGGGTTGGCTCGATAGCTTATGGCGTTGACCGCTTTGCCGGGTCAACTCTCCCCGTGACAGTGCTCAGGCACAGCGGACGTTCACGGGCGATAGGGCCTTGGTGCTCTCCTTGACCTCCGGTTTCTTCCACTCACCGCTCCCGGCGGTGGAAATCGGATGGCAAACTCGCACTCGCGGCTCCCTTCCTCCCTCTCACTGCTGGTGCCCCAATGCCGCTTCAAGCATAGCGGACGTTCATGGGCGATAGGGCCTTGATGCTCCCCTTGACCTCCGATTTCTTCCACTCACCGTTCTCGGCGGTGGAAATCGGATGGCAAACTCGCACTCGCGGCTCCTTCCTCCCTCTCACTGCTTGTGCCCCAATGCCGCTTAAGCACAGCGGGCGTTCGCGGGTGGCAGGGGCTTGGTGCTCTCCTTGACCTCCGATTTCTTCCACTCACCGCTCCCGGCGGTGGAAATCGGATGCCAAACTCACACCCACGGCTCCTTCCTCCCTCTCACTGCTTGTGCCACTCTGCGCTGGTTGCTCGTGATGTTTTCACTCGCGCTGGCACACATCGGGCTTCGAGCCTTTAAGATGGCTCAAAGCCCGAGATGGTGTTGACCGCTTTGCAGGGTCAACGTGCCTCTCGCTGACCACCCTACGGGGTCAGCGGTCTATTTCTCAGCTGCGCTAATTTGTTTGCCCCAGACCGCGATGCCGCGGTCGTTCAGGCCGGTGACTACCAGCGCAGGCTGGCTTCGCTCCCAATCCCAGGATGGGAGCAGTTTTAGCTCTTCCGTGGATGCGCCGCCCCATGGGCTTTCCTTCCACGTCAGCGTTAACGTTTGCTTGCCATCAAATGTCCAGGTTCCTGAACCGTTCTCGCTTTCGATTTTGCCTTTGCTCGTCAGCGTATAGGGTACTGCCTGCACCTGTCCATTTACAGACGAATCAAGCACCATACCTTCCCACGTTCCGGCAATCATCGATTGCGGAATATCTTGCGCGGTTTCTCCAGCATAACGTTCAGGCGACACGACAGGCCAGCCGTCCTTCGTCCAAAGCATTTTGCGAACATGCAGATACGGCCAGTTTTTATCGGTCTCTCCTCGTGCATGATGCACGATGTAATAATCATCGCCATCCTTCAGCACGGAATTATGTCCAGGAGCAACCCAGCCCTCTCCCTCGGAGAATCGGTATCCTCCCAATATTTTGGTGCCAATTTCATACTGTGGCAGGTGCTCTGTATCCAACATCTTGTTGCCATTGATATCCGTATAAGGCCCGGTAATGGAGTCGGCACGAGCCACACGCACGTTATAGTCTTCGAACAGAGAATCATAGGAAACGAATAAATAGTACTTTTGAAACTCGGGATTATACACAATATATGGCCCTTCGACTGCGCCCTCTTCGGTTGCACGATCCCTGGCTGCGATGCGGGTCCCGTATCCTTCTTCCTTAAACTTACCCGTGTCCGGATCAAGCGGTGCAATATAGATCCCGTCGAAAAATGAACCATATACCATCCACAGGTTGCCTAGTGCATCGAGCACCGGATTGGCATCAATGGCATTCAGGCCGTCCTTTTCCTGACCAGCCGTCTTCACAACCAGTCCCTCATCCTTCCATGGCCCCTCGGGAGACTTGGAGGTTTGCAACCCAATCGCTGACTGTGTACTACCAAAGCTTGAAGCTGAATAATACAGTCGATACGTATCCCCAGATTTAATAATATCCGGCGCCCACAGATTCGTTGCTCCTGTCCAGTCCAGTGCTTCCTTCGGGATACCTGGCAAAGCCTGCCCGACCCATTTCCAGTTGATCAAATCATCCGATTTTCGTACCATTACGCCTGGTTTCGGTTCCCCCGCTACTCGAACGTCTGTGGAATATACATAGTAGCCCTGGTCTGTCTTGATAATCGCAGGATCATGTGCATTGTTAACCGTCCACTTGGATTCATCGTCCAGAATCGAAAGATCATACATTTTTGGTTCCTGCGGAGCTTCCGGAAAAACCGGAGGTTTCGCCATGTCCCCGCCATCTGCACAGCCTACCGTACCTAGAAGCATCAGTAACATCAATACCGCAACTCCCTTCCTTGCACTATGTCGCCCTTTTGGCCACGTCCAATATTTTCGATATTTATGCTCTTTCCGTCCTTTTCGTTCTTCCATTTCATTCATCTCTTCTTCTCGTTCTTTTGCTTCCTTCCACTCTTCTCGTTCCTTCGGTTCTTTCCTCACTCTCCAACTTTTCATTCCCATCACCCTTTGACCCCTGAAATCGCAACCGATTCGATAATCTGCTTCTGGAAGATCAGGAAAATGATCAGAACAGGCAGCAGAGCCACAATGGACGCCGCCATAATGAGCGGATAATCCGTTTGAATCGCATAGGTCGCGTTAAAGTTTGCAATAACGAGCTGTAACGTCTGTTTTTCAGGTGAATTCAGATAAATAATCGGTGCCAGATAATCGTTCCAGATGCCCATGAACCAGAGAATCAGCTGTGCAGCCACGGCAGGTTTGATCAGCGGAAACGTAATACTGGAATACAACCGGAAATAGGAGCTTCCGTCGATTTTCGCCGCCTCAATGATCGCATCCGGTACACTAAGCAGGTATTGCCGCAGGAAAAAGATCATAATGACATTCCCGAACAGCCCCGGAACAATGAGCGGCAGCAAGGTATCTACCCAGCCCAGCTTCGAGAACATCATAAATTGTGGAATCATGACCGTTGGATACGGAATCATCATCGAGGCCAGCAGAGCGAGAAACAGTTTATTTTTATGCGGAAATCTTAATTTGGCAAAAGCAAATGCAGCGAGACTCGATGTAAATGTGCCCACAACCGTCACACTAAGGGCTATAATGAGACTGTTTTTGATACCACTGAGCAGTGGGCCCGCTTCCCAGATCTCTTTATATTTATCAAACCGAAATACTTCCGGAATCCAGACCGGCGGCAGCGCGAATACATCCTGCTTCTCCTTGAGCGAGGTGGACAACATCCAGAGCAAAGGCGCAATCATCGCAATCGCACCGATGGACAGAACGATAAATATAATAGAATTGGTTACTTTCCTTCTTTGACTATGTGACATCTTCCGTTCCACTCCTCTCCTCGCCCATCAATCCCCGTCGTAGGCTGATCTTTCGTTAAGTTTGAATTGTACAAGCGTAATCACAAAGATGAAGATACCCAGAATCATAGCCATCGCTGAAGCGTAACCCATCTGCAGGTTGCTAAAGGCCTTTTGCCAAATATAAAAGACGATCGAAGCCGATGCATACTCCGGTCCGCCTGTCGGTGTCATAATGTTCATCTCCGTAAAGATTTGCGAACCCCCGATGATATTCGTCACCACGAGGAAAAAGGTTACCGGCTTCACCATCGGCCAGGTGATATTACGGAAAATCTGGAACCCATTCGCACCGTCCAGCTCTGCGGCCTCGTAATAGGTACGGGATACACTTTGCAGTGCCGCCAGATATAACAACATCGTATAACCCAGACCTTTCCAGACGGTCATGATGATCAGCGCAGGTTTCACCGTATCTTTGTTAGCCAGCCAGTTGGGTCCTTTAATACCAAACAGATCAAGGAACTGGTTCACCAAACCATAGTCCCCGTTGTACGCCCAGTTCCACATGATCGATACCGCAGCCAAGGAAGAAATGACCGGTATGTAATAGATCACACGAAAAGTCGTTGTACCTGGAATTTTACGATTCAGCCCCATTGCCAGTAATAGTGCCAGCAACAGACCAATTGGAATACCAAGCATCAGGTAAAACGTATTAAACATGGCCTTGTAAAAAAGATCATCGGTCAACAAATCCTTAAAGTTGGCAAGCCCGATAAAGTTCATCTGCCCGAGTCCGTCCCAATCGGTGAACGAACCATAGAGAGAATAAAGAAATGGGAACAAAACAAAGATCACAAGCCCCAGAATGGGGGGCAAAATAAACAAGTATCCATACATCTTCTCTTTGCGATACAAACTCGATTTCGTATTCACGTGTTCACCCCTGTTTCTAAGATCAGCATGTGGCATACATCGATTGGCCTTTTTGAACGATTACTTCTGCTCTGTTCCGGTCAATACATGCCACATGCTCGTATGGAATCTGGAGATAAAAGTTGATCTCAAGCGTTTACACTGTCCACTCCGATGACAGAATAACTTGAAGAGTAGCGGTTATCCCCAGTTTTTTTACTTCCCTTTTCCAAAGTGGAAAATCCGGTGATAAGCTTATGCTTCCGATGCAGCTTTCTTTCAGAAAGCTTTAGGCGAACGCCCCGCTCTTCCAGGTTTTTTCTGTCCCCTACGTTACAACGTGTAAAAAATAGTTCATCTGATATCATCTAACAAACAAATGCCAGCAGCATCGGTTCAGGCTGCTGGCATCCTATCTTTCCTATCTATTTGTTTTGCGATTTTTTCTCCTGCTCCACCGCTTTGTCCAGCAGCTTCTGCATCTTCGGTTGTTGCTGCTTCACATAGTCTGCGGCGGTCATCTTGCCATCGAGTACCGGCTGAATGTCGGTAAAGAACATGTCGTACCACTCCGCGTTGTACGTATAGTTGCCTGGCAACGCACGTCCGTAATCCTTCACGATATCAATAAATTCCTGTTTGTTTGCCGGTTTCGTCGAAGTGTCTTTCGCCCACTCGTCTGCCATGTCCAGCAAGTTTGGAATCTGTACCTTCGCGTCTACCAGTTGTTTCATGCCTTCCTTAGAAGCCGTAAGGTAATTCACCAGCGCAGCGGCTTCCTCCGGATATTTTGTTTTGGCTGATACACCGATCCCGAGGGAACCGATCCATGTTGCCGATTTGCCTGTTGATCCCGCCGGGAAAGGCAGCAGATCATATTCAAATGGAAGCTTTTCAAATGTACTCATATCCCATGGACCTACAGGGAAGAAAGCCATCTCACCTTTCATCCAGCGCTGGTATGTATCGAGCGTTTGTGCCTCTTCAATGGAAGGTGTGATCTTGTATTTGGTCTGCATATCTGCAAAGAACTGTAACGCTTCCGCAAATTTCGGATCATCAATCGTTACTTTGGTTTTGCTCTCGTCCAGCCAGTCAGCACCGTTGCTCCATACAAAAGATTGCAGTGCCCACTGAACGTTAAAACCTGTGCCGAATACGTCCGGTTTACCATCCCCATTGGTATCTTTCGTGGCTTGCTGATTCACTTTGATGAACTCTTCCCACGTATACGGCTTGTCTTTATCAGGGAGTGGAATACCTTCTTTTTCAAAAAGGGTCTTGTTATACCCCAGTGCAAACGGCCCGACATCCTTAGGCATGCCATAAAGGTCACCTTGCCCTGCCATCTTGCCATCGTAACGATACAAGTCAACGCCATACTTCCAGATATTATCCAGATTGATCTCTTTGTTTTTCTCAATATACGGTGTCAGGTTCATTAGCACCTTGCTGTTGACATAGGCCTTCATATCACCTGGAGCAAAATAAAATACGTCAGGCATGCTGTTACCCGTGATCGCCGCGCGAAGTTTTGTCGCGTATTGATCCGCTGCGGTAACGATGATTTTAACTTTGACGCCCGGATGCTCTTCTTCAAACTTTTTCACGACAGCCTGATAGGCTTTCTGCTCATCCGTGCCGCCGCGGAACATAAACGTCAGTTCTTTATCTCCGTTCGAACTTCCGCTTCCCCCTCCACAACCTGCAAGCACCAGTGCACTGACCAACATTAGCAGCATTAATGTGACCCAACTCTTTTTCTTGACCATATGAACCCCTCCTGATCTGGACTTGTAAACGTATTCAATACCATGAATCGACATTTCTGTTGTTAAATTTATCAAATCCAGATCCATTTAGTCAATACTTTATTAAAACATTTTACATTTATCTAAAATAAAAACCTAATATTTTGGCCAACCATTCGTGTCCCATAACAAATCACTAATGAGCAGTTTCGGATTGCCATTATCCGTTGCATCATAGGCATGGCGTACGATTAGATTGCCGTTAACCACGTCCTGCCCGCCTGGGCCCTTCCATCTCACATTGCCTGTATCCAATATCGTGCCACCACCGTTCATCATGTTAACTCCGTTTTTATCCACATAGGGGCCTGTAATGCTGGCCGAACGGCCATAAACCATTTTGTAGGTACTGTTCACTCCTTTACAGCAGGAGTCAATCGAAGCAAACAAATAATAGTACCCGTTGCGGTAAACGATACTTGGCGCTTCAATAGCTCCTCCATTGTTCGGACGTGCTGCAATCGAGGAGATGTTACCCGTCGGTTTCATCGTGTTTTTGTCCAGCTTTACAATCTTCAGGCCGCTCCAAAACGATCCAAAGGCCAGCCATGGATTGCCTGAAGCATCAATAACCAGCTCCGGATCAATGGCGTTGTAGTTATTCGATGTATTGGATTGCAATACAAGCCCCTCATCTTTCCATTGCCCTGCGCCAACGCTGTTTGCAGACGCCAAACCAATAGCAGACCTGTTGGAGCCAAAGGTGGAAATGGAATAATAGAGCCACACTTTGCCGTTATACCGCTGAACATCCGGTGCCCATACATCCAGGTCTTTTTGGGCAGGGACAGCCGAGTTCCACCAGGACGGTTCATTCAAAAAAATCTGAGGCACACGATACCATGACGTTCCGTTATCCGATTTCAACACCTGGATACCTGGCCCCGTGGAAAAGGTGTACCATGAATTGCCCTCTTTGATGAGGGTAGGATCATGAACGGCGATATCTCCCGACAGATTCCAAAACGCAGCTAAAGCCCGCGACTGTCCTGCAAGCACCAGTACCAGAACCAGCAATGCAGGCAAAGCCCAACGCCTTTTGGATGAATTCTTCGAGCTTCTCAAGCCACTAAAACGACCTGAATCTCTTAGATCGCCTGTGCCCGATGCCACCTTCACCCTTTTAGAATCCTTCCATGTCTGCCACTTGGAACTCCTCCATGTCTTCCACTCCAGCCTCTTCAATTTCTTCCACTCTAAACTCCTCAACTTTTTCCATGAACTGAACTTTTCCATACCGGAACGCCGCCTCTCCTGATTAAATGGTTGCTTTGGTTCATGAAGTATTAAATCAATTTAAGTATAATAGGATTATAAAAGCGGTTACATTACAATTCAATGGTATATTTCAAATATATATGAATTAATTCAATGTTTTATTTTGAGAGATCGGGATTGAAATCACAGGATTTTTTTAGATTTTTCAATGTATACGTAGGGTATATCTCCCTTTCTCAGCTCTTTCTTTCCAGCATGTAATGATTTATAATTATCTGAAATAAAACAGTCAAATGTGCAAAAGTCTGCCAACATAGGCTTTGTTCAGAACGGGGAAAGGACATCCACCTATGATTTATATTAAAGATCTGATGTCAGGTGTGAATATTTTCAAAGCACTCAGTTCCGAAATTCGCATCCAGATTATTGAACTACTGGCCAGAAACCAAAGTCTTAATCTCAATGACCTCGCGACCAAGCTCGGACTTAGTAACGGTGCAATTACAATGCATATCAAAAAGCTGGAGGAAAGCGGATTAATCGAGATTAATACGGCTGTTGGCAAACACGGTATCCAGAAGATCTGTTATCTTAACGAGGAAAAATTAATGGTCGACCTCCGTTCACAGGAGATTCACAACCGGTATGAGGTAGAAATTCAGGTTGGGCATTACAGCGACTATCAGGCCGCACCAACATGCGGGATTGCAACCAAAGACAGCATCATCGGGGAGTTTGATGACCCCCGCTATTTTGCCGACCCGCTTCGGATCGATGCCGAGATGATCTGGCTGGCTGAAGGATATCTGGAATACCGTATTCCCAACTACCTCAAGCCCAATCAAACGTTTAGCGAGATTCAACTGTCCATGGAGCTGGGTTCAGAAGCCCCTGGATTCTGTGACAACTATCCATCGGATATTTACTTTTACATCAATGGCAAAAAGATCGGTCTCTGGACGAGTCCAGGTGATTTTGGTGATACACGCGGCACGTTTAATCCAGACTGGTGGCCTCCACACCTGAATCAATACGGTATGCTGAAGCTGATTCGCATTACGAAGGAAGGCAGTTACATCGACGGATGCAAGATTTCGGACGTTACACTAGAAGATATCGAGCTGGATTATAAAAGTGATATCCACTTCCGCATCGCAGTCACCGACGGCCCTGTTAACAAACGCGGCTTGACTATTTTCGGCAAAAGTTTTGGCAATTACGGTCAAGGCCTGCTCGCACGAGTGCTTTATAACGTTCAGGAGGATTAGACAGGATCTGACTGGAGAATTTGCTTGAAGATGCTCCTTATTTTAGAAGAGTGCGAATCTGCACTCTTTTTTTAATGCCTCTGGTGTCATCTTTTTTTCACCCCAAGTCAAACATATAAGTATCAATGGCGAGATATACGCACTGCATTTCCGTTAAAGTGATTAGAGAAAGTCCATGCTAGTCCCTGCGCTTGCTGTGATATACTTATGGCCTGTATTGGAAAAGTGATGACGGGTGGGGTTCTTTTGAAACTGGAACGGTTAGTCTCGATCATTTACAAGTTACTCAATCACGAGGTGTTGTCCGCGTCTACACTTGCGGAGGAATATCAAGTATCCCCCAGAACGATCTATCGGGATATTGATGTGATCTGTGCAGCAGGGTTTCCGGTTATTTCTCATCAGGGAATGAATGGCGGCTATGGTATCATGGACGGTTATAAAATGGATAAAAGTCTGCTCGGCTCCTATGATGTGGATGCTTTGATTACAGTGCTGACCAGCCTCTCGACCGTGTTTAATGATGTGCGTGCACAGGGTACAATCGAACGTTTGCAGACGATTGGAGACCAGCATGAGAGACCAAACTTAACTGTAGACCTGAATACGCATCGAACTGAGCCTGACTCGCTTTCGCATCTTCGTGCAGGAATCATGCAATATCATGTCGTTCAGTTTGATTACATTAGTTCCAAAAATGAGCGCACGACCCGAGAAATTGAACCTGTTCGATTGCAGTTTAAATACCGAAGCTGGTATGTGTATGGATATTGCCGAAGCCGGCAGGATTATCGGGAATTCAGACTGTCACGGATGTTAAACGTGCATCTGACCAACCGTCATTTTGAACCACATGTTCTTGTCTCGAAAGAGTCGTCCCTCACTCCCCCTGTGACACAGGAGATCATGACAGATGTGGTATTCCGCGTATATCCAGATGCACTCGCGGAGGCATTGGATCATTTTCAGCAGGCAGACAAACAATTTCATGAGGACGGCAGTATGACGATGCGCGTTCAGGTTTATAAACCGCTCGACGCCACGTGGTTATGGTCGTTCTTGCTGAGTTTGGGAAGTGGCGCAGAGGTTTTGGAACCTGCGGCCCTGAGAGACGTTATAGAGACTCAACTACGAAATGCTCTAAAACGTTACGACAAACCCAATTGTTGAAGTCATACTAGCCGTTAAAGTGGAGGTACAGGTTCGGGTGAAGTCTTGTGAAATGGAAGTCTTATAAAGTGAAAGAAGAAGTATGACATGCTGTTGTCATACTTCTTTTTTTATACTCATTACAGCAACAAGGGAGGTACTATGACCATCCAATCATTCGCCAAAATAAAGGAGACGATATTTCATGAATCATCCGGAACAAATGTATCACTATCATGTTTGGGCTTCACAGATCATTATGCAACGTATACAGGAGTTGCCAGCCGCTGTGCTGCATCAGGAGGTGAACAGTTCCTTTCCTACCCTCGCCCATGCGCTCAGTCATATGTATGCTGTGGATCAGATGTGGTACCTGGTGTTAACCGGAACCAGCATGCCTGAAGCTTTACAAATCTGCATGCCGCGTAACGGGGAGACCTTTGCCACAATAGAAACATATTTCGAGCGTTATGCCGAACTATCCACTCAATACCTGGATTGGTTCAGTCAGCAGACGGATTTGGAGAAGACGCTTCTGCTCAACAATCCCTTTGCAGGGGTGCGTCAAACCAGTTTCGCAGAAATGATCCTACATCTGGTGAATCACGGAACCTATCACCGAGGCAATATCTCCACCATGTTGCGTCAGCTCGGCCATGCTTCTGTCATGAATGACTATTCTAGATTCTGGTACGAAAACTCCAATACAATCGAGTAATTCTCTAATGCTTGAATTCCAGTGTGCCTGATAAAAAGTTTTGGATATGATGCAGTGAAGGTGTTAAATATACTGTAATATGAAGGTTTAGATACCATACAACATGAAAGGTCTTGGATATGATGCCACCTGTTCCACTTGAAAAAATACTCACCTTTACTTCCAGAGAAGAGTTAAGACAATGGTTACAGGAGCACGGAACTACGCAGTCCTGCTGCTGGGTTCCTGTGAGTTTGAAGCCACGCCCGGATACCCTTTTATATCTGGATGCTGTTGAAGAAGCATTATGTGTCGGCTGGATTGATGGCGTCAAAAAGAAAACTTCCGATGGGCGACTGTTACAACGCTTATCTCCCCGTAGTCGCAAGAGCTTATGGACGGAGCTGAATAAGGAGCGCGTGCGCCGATTAGAAAGGCTAGGTCTTATGCAGGATGCAGGTAGAAAGGTTCTACCTGACATGAATCCTGAAGCTTTTGTTGTCGATGCCGAGATTGAGCAGAGGTTAACTGAGGACCGACATGTGCTGGAACATTTCGCCGCCTTCCCTCTCCTTTATCAACGAGTGCGCATCGACACGATTCAAAGCGTTAAGAAGCAGCCCGCGCTATTTCAAAGCCGGCTCGATAAGTTCATCCAACATACGAAGGCAAATCAACTATATGGTCAGTGGCATGATGACGGAAGATTGCTACTTGATTAAAACATGTGTGTATTGGTCTGGCCGACCAGTCGGTTGAATGTTGGCTCAGAACCCAACCGGTTGATTTTGGCAGAACAAAACTTGAATCATACCGAGCTAACTGCCGTTTGAATAACATGTGCTACCCGGTTTCTGTTCATAGCTCGCCCTGCTGCCAAGTTTCTAACGATCACAGGAGACGCTATTTAGCCTTTTTTTGCCTGACTGGAATTCTAACGATCACCAGAAACCTTATTCTCCGATTGTTAGCTATTTTTCAGGGCAAAATTAGCTAAATTACTGAAATAGCGTCTCTGAGGATCGTTAGATTTTAAAACACCCTATTTACACCAAAATAAGCTCTGTGGTGATCGTTAGCGCTTCAAGCTCACTCATCACTCAGGGTCTCTACGCCCAATAAAAAAGACCAGCCAGTTACTACTGGCTAGCCTGATTATACAAAACAACCTGCCCAAACTTTCCTCATAATTAGATACTAGCCAGGTACCTTGACTGGTATCTGACTGGAACCCTCTCATAGAGAGTATGATCAGTTAAACAGTTTCTGGGTACTGGTTTTGGTGCTGATTTTGGTACTGGTTTGGGTACTGGTTTTGGTTTTGGTTTTCTGAGTTTCTGGTTTTCCTCAAGCTGGTTCTATCATTCCTAGCAACCAGCAGGTAAGGCGAGCAAATTTACTACACTAATTTACTTACCAGAAGGCTGTGCTTCAGCGGTGTAGCCTGTTGGAATCTCGGCTTCGGCCGTCACTTTCGTAATGACCATTGGATACATCATGTCCGGGTCAGGTTGCACGATTGAATATTTTACAATAGCAAGTTTATCCTGCTCCAGTTTTACTTCATCAATCTTTAATCCGTAGCCCGGATGTGGCATCTCGGCCGTCAAGGTTACTTTACTTGTTTTGTCATCGACTTTGCTAATGGTTACCTCAGGTACGATGGCTTGTTGTCCTTCACCAGGATTCGTTGGAGCCGGTTCAGTTGAACCGCTATCACTGTGCTGATCCACAAACTCAAGCGCATTGAAAATCATACTTGCTGCCTCCATACGAGTAAGCGGCTGATCTGGGCGGAAGTTTCCGTCTTTGTCCAGTTCAATGATGTTCATATTCAGCAGGTTCTGGACAGCAGATATAGCGTCCTTACTTAATTTTTTTTCGTCCTTAACCTCATTATACTTCATAATCACTGGATAATTACCGGTTGTGTTAATGCCCTCATGCAATAAAATAACAAATTGTTCCCTAGTCATTTTGCCTTGCGGATTTACTTCTACCGGAACGGACAGGCCATTCTGAGTGGCTGCTTGCACAGCATCCGCATACCAAGTATTTGGACTGATTTTATTCTGAGCGGAAGCTTCCGCATATGCATTTTTCAATCCAAACGCTTTGACAATCAATTGAACTCCCTGCGGTTCGGACAAAGCCACATCCGGTCGGAACAGATCTGCCGTTACTCCATTCACAATCCCCTTCGATTTCAATGAATCAACAACGGTCTTCTGACCTTCATCCTTAATGTCGGAAAATGCAAATACCGAAGCACCTCCTGCTGTCAGAGAAACGCAAAGCGCAAGTGTTGCAGCCAATCCTTTTTTATGTTTCATTTCCGGGCACCTCCATTATGATTAGTAAAACCTGTTTTTCATCTTTTCATCCCTACAGACGGGACACCCTTGTAAAATGTTTCAGTTCTTTTCGCATTTGGTGAATACAACTTCATAACCGTGCATATGAATTGCCATGTATCGGTAACGTATTTTATGTTGTCATCTCATCTGACAAACCCCATGTAGACTGTATACAACGTGCATTTCAACGTTAGATCGTTATTCATATTTTGGAATGTTCCCTTAACTTATTGGCTTTCCACATCTGCCGGTAGATCTGTTAAAAATATATCATCACATTTCGATAGGTCTCATAACGATTGCTTCATTAATCTCCGTCCTACCGTTTGAAGAGCCGGGATCTTTTGGGGTCTGACGGAAGGAATGCGGTTAGATTTTAATGGTTTGCGTCCTACACATTCAAAGATGAGCAGGTTCATTGACAACAGACTATATTAGCGCGAAAATATAAATAGATTAATTCTTCGGTTACGGATAAATATCAATCAAGTTCGCATAAAGTAAGAGGGCATGACACGCTAACACGAGGTGTCTGCCCTTTTCTTGACTTATTTTGCCCAATGCTGATCTCATGCGTTCCAAAGCTCTAACCTAACAAAGGAGAACCCACACCTATGTCCAAAAAAGGTTTGCTGCGCGGTTATGTGTTGTCCAACTGGTCCATCTATCTCCTGGCCGTTCTTTTAATCATTGTGTCTAATGTCGGTCAGGCCTCCTTGCCCCGTATTCTGGGCAGCTTTACGGATCAATTAATGCAAAATACACTCCAGATGCAAACGGTTATTCGTTACAGCTTATCACTTCTCGCCATTGCGATTGCATACAACCTGTTGTTTGGTACCGGCCAGTTCATGATTATGAAGCTGGGCCGGCGATTTGAATTTATGACACGCGAGCGGATATTCCGCAAGTTTTCCGAGCTTAGCGAGCACTACTTTTCCAAGCAGGGTAACGGCAAGCTGCTTAGTTACTTCATGAACGATGTCACTTCCGTCCGCGAAGCCATATCCAACGGGGTTACGATGATGACCAATGCCGTTTTTCTGTTACTGTCCTGCGTTGTAATGATGCTGCTTAGTGGAATTCCGCTGACATTGATCCTGATCAGCATTGTACCTCTGCTGGCCATTCCTTTCCTGGTTGTGTTCTTCGGCCCACGGATTCGAAAGCGCTCCCGTGATGTGCAAGAGGCGCTCGCCACAATGACGGAATCTGCGGAGGAGCAACTTGGCGGTATTCGCGTAATCAAAACATTTGCCACCGAGAATAACGCCCGTTCACGTTTTGGCGCAACCGTGGATGATATCAAAAATAAACAGCTGCGGTTAGTTCGTCTCTCTTCCCTTTTTCAAGCCACACTCCCTTTGCTCGGTGCAACGTCTCTCGTGATTTCACTGCTGGTTGGAGGCATTCTGACGATGCAAAACTCCATTACGCTAGGCAGCTTTGTCGCCCTGACCTTGTATCTGCGAATCATCATGGGGCCACTTCAACAGATTGGTAACGTGATCAATACGATGCAGCGCTCGGGAGCCTCGCTCGAAAGAGTGAATGAACTTCTAGGCGAAGAACCTGACGTACAGGAAATCCCTGAAGCGGAGACATTGCATAACATGCAGGAAATTAAGATCAAAAATTTGACGTTCCGTTATCCAGGCAGCTCATCGCCTGCGCTAAAACATATCCACCTCCAGATTCAAGCCGGGCGAACAGTTGGCATTGTCGGTAAAACGGGTTCAGGCAAAAGCACACTGGTCAAGCTGCTGCTGCGTACATACGAACCTCCGGAAGGCAGCATTTTCATCAACGGCACAGACATCCGGGAACTGTCACTGGACAGCCTCAGGTCGCAAATCGCTTATGTGCCTCAGGACGGCTTTTTATTCAGCACCACGATTCGGGACAACATTGCATTCAGCAACCGTGAAGCACCGATAGATGATGTAGAAGACAGCGCCAAACAAGCGATGATCTATGAAAATATTGTGCGTTTCCCTGATCGTTTCGATACCCTGCTTGGAGAACGAGGACTTACGCTATCTGGTGGACAGCGGCAGCGCACCAGTCTGGCACGCGGGCTGATCAAACAGGCCCAATTGTTGATTCTGGATGACAGTATGAGTGCCGTAGATGCCGTTACTGAAACAGGGATTCTTCGCAGTTTGCGCAAGATCGGCAAAGACAAAACTACGTTGATCATCTCTCACCGCATCAGTGCAGTCCGACATGCGGATGACATTCTTGTACTGGATGAAGGACAAATTGTTGAACAGGGAACACATGCGGAGTTGATGGCTGCCGAAGGACTTTATGCGGCGACCTATCGCTTGCAGGAGGAGGGGTTACATCATGTCTAATGCGGATGCGAATCCTAAACATAATAACAATAATTCTAAAAACCATAACTCTAACCGTAGCAATCACTTGGACAATAGCAGTAAATCCGACAACACAGCCGTAACATCCTCCACCAAAGATCATCACAGTAAACGTGCTTCATTTAAAGAAATGATGGGGTATGCCAAACCGCATCGCTGGGCCTTTGCTGGTATATTCTTCTGCTCCCTGCTCGGCATATCGGCCGATTTGCTCCAGCCCTACTTGGTGAAGATTGCCATTGATGACCATCTGGCTGTAGGTCAAACCAGCGTCGGTTTCCTCATACAGCTTGCAGCCGTTTTTCTGGGTCTGGCGGTGATCAGTTTTATTTTTACCTATATTCAAAATAATCTGTTGCAACATATCGGGCAGAGCATCGTCGCTCACATTCGTAAGGATTTGTTCAGACATATTTCCAAAATGTCCATGTCTTTCTTCGACCGCTTCCATATCGGTAGTCTGGTGACCAATGTGTCCAGCGATACAGAAACGATCAGCAGTTTCTTCACCCAGGTGCTGCTCAGTCTGATCCGGGATGGCATGATGCTCGTGCTCATTATCTTTTTCATGTTTCAGCTTGATCCCATGCTCGCCAGTTATTCGCTCATCATTCTCCCAGTTATCGCTATAGTGGCTGCCCTATTCCGCCGCAGACTACGGAGCGCCTATCAAAATGCGCGCACACAGCTTTCCCGTCTAATCGCGTTTACTGCGGAAAACCTGTCGGGCATGTTCCTGATTCAAGCTTTCCACCAAGAGGAAGAGCAGAAAAAACGGTTCAAGGAACAGAACGCAAGGCATCTGGAGGCAAACATTACACAGGCCCGTTCCAATGTGATTTTTAACCGGACGTTTGACATTCTCGGTAACGCGGCGCTGGTGATGATGGTGTGGCTGGGCGGGCGCGCCGTGCTCGGCGAGTCTTTGCAAGTCGGAGTGCTGTACGCGTTTATCAGCTACATTCGTCAGTTTTTTCAACCGATCAACCAGATTACGATGCAATGGAATACTTTCCAGTCCACGACGGTTTCGATGGATCGAATCTGGAACATTTTGAATACAAGACCTGAAGTACATGATCCGTCCCCTGATCAGGCTTCGCCGCTGGAACCACGTCATGTGATGGGTCAGATTGATTTTAATGATGTATCCTTTGGTTACAAGGCGGATCGCCCTATTATTCAACATATGAATCTACACCTGTATCCTGGGGAGATGGTCGGTATTGTGGGTACAACCGGAGCGGGCAAAAGCACGCTGATCTCCCTGCTCAATCGTTTCTACGATGTCAATCAGGGCAGCATTCAAATCGATGGTACCGACATACGCCACATTCCACAAGCTACACTTCACCGGATTGTAGGTCTGATTCAACAGGAGCCTTTTCTGTTCTCAGGTACCATTATTGATAACGTGACCATGTTCAGGGAGGATATTACGCGTGAGCAAGCGATGGATGCTTGCCGATTTGTAGGCGCAGATGCAATGATTCAGCGTTTGCCGCAAGGATATGATACCCGTCTGTCCGAGCGCGGAAGCGGGTTGTCTGCCGGGGAACGACAGTTGATCTCGTTTGCACGAATCGTTGTATTCCAGCCCCGGATTCTTATTCTGGATGAAGCCACCGCCAATCTGGACTCACACACCGAACAACTTGTACAACATGCGCTGGAGTCTGTATCCCAAGGCAGAACTACGATTGTGATTGCACATCGCCTGTCTACAGTCATGCATGCTGACCGGATTCTGGTCATGGAACATGGCACCATTGTAGAGGAAGGATCACATCAGGAGCTGGTTGCGAGCCAGGGAGTGTATGCGGATTTGTACCAGCATGCGCGCGAAGCAGGGCAGCAATCGAGTAAGTTAGGGTGAATGTCTTCCGCGTTAACTTGGATCGCGGCACTTATAGTAGCAGGACATGTGAAATTGGTGTTTTTCTAGATATGATGCGTTTGCTTTAATTACACCGAAGTCCCTTTGTTGTTTAATGATGTGCCTATGTATTTTATGAGTGTTACATCGATGGTTTGTTCAAAGTGTACTGAGTTGTTCAAAACTCTCGCATCTAAATGCTGCCTGAAGTCGTAAACTATACTACAAGCGCACACGTCACACAGGCCGTCTGCTGATGCAGGCGGCACTTTTCCATATGTATTCGCATTGAAAGGAGGAAATTATGTTGTTATCTGTAAATTCCGAAGTACATCAGCAGGGAGAGATTCGCTATAGCCGCTTCACAGCCATCTGGAAAGGAAGCCTTTGTTTTCTGTTCCTCGCCTTATGTGTACTGCTCTTATGGGTTATCGTTTCCGGGCACACCGAGAGTGTGGAAAAAATCTATTACCCTATGGCTGCCATACTCGGCATGTGGATGGTGGGGCCGTTTTTCTTTATGTTTTGGACCCGATCCATTCAGCGCGTGGCGATCCTTGTCTCTTGGGATAAACATTCTCTCCATGCAGGTAAGCGTGATATTCCATGGAACCAGATTCGCAAGATTGAGCTTGCTACCCCTGCACGAAGCAAATGGCAATTGTCCGCCTCCCCCATGTACGCCTTGTATTTGAAGGATGGTACTCGGGTTCATATTCATACTGACCATTTGTTTGGAAAAAAAGAACTTCAGTCCTCTTTGGATACTCTCCAAAAGTCGTTAAGGGAATATCAAGGACCTGACCCGGATTGACCTTGTGTCATAATATCGGGTCAGGATGCTGAGCAAGCCTGAATGCTCAGGCTTGCAGTAAGCTCATACCTTAAGTTACATAAGGATTAAACCTGAAGTTAATGTTTTTTTGGATCATCTATGCATGCCTATCGATACCTTGATTTCTCTACACCGATAGAGAGGCTTATTCTATAATTGCCTAGAGGCAACAGAGCTTCAAGCAACTCTCCTAGTTGCTCCGTTGTTCCTGTCTGCACCTGCATTAGGTAACAACCCTCTCCGCTTACCCGGTGGACTTCAACGATGTCCTCACGTCCTGCCACAAACGCACGAAAGGCGGCATGTTTATCGCCAGAGTTCAGAAATACTGTGACAAATGCCTTCAAGCCAAGGCCGAGGCGGTCCGGGTTCCATTTTACCGTATACCCTTCAATAACTCCCAGATCCTGCAGCTTGCGAATTCTTGCCCCAACCGCTTGTCCTGTAAGATGTACTTCCTCTCCAATCTCCTTGTTTGAACGTTTGGCATCCCGAATCAAAATCTGTAAAATGCGTACATCTGTGGCGTCTATCATTTCGTTCATGAGATTTCTGCATCCCTTTCACCCTGAAAATAGTTGATCCGATATGCATTCAGCATGTTATGTACGTCATCAAGCGGGTTGTATAACATATAGGATAATACTAAGAGAGAACGCAAAGGAGTGCAAATGAAATGAAAATCCAATTGATTCGACATGCCACCCTGTGGCTGGAATACGGTGGTCTTAAGATTCTGGTTGATCCCATGCTAATGGATGCCGAGAGCATGCCCGCTTTTCCAAACACACCAAATGAACTGCGTAATCCTAGAGTCGATCTCCCCGAAACTAAAACGGATTTTCTGAATCCTGATCTGTTGATTGTGACGCACATCCACCCTGACCATTGGGATGAAGCTGCCGCGAGCCAACTGCGTAAGGATACTCCATTACTGTGCCAGTCGGGGGACGAGCCTATTTTCATAAAAGCGGGATTTACGGATGTAACGCCTGTGGACGTGAAGCATGTTCATCATTCGGTGCAATTCTCGCGTACATCCGGTCAGCACGGTACAGGGGAAATTGGCAAACGTATGGGTAATGTGTCTGGATTTGTACTTGAAGCAGACGGGGAACCTGTCACCTACATTGCCGGAGATACGATCTGGTGTGAAGAGCCTGCGGCAGCCATCGAACATTACAATCCAGAGGTCATTGTACTCAACGCCGGGGGTGCGCGCTTCTTGCAGGGTGATCCCATCACCATGGGCGGGCCAGACGTTGCCGCTGTGAAACGTGCTGCACCTTCAGCTCACATGATCGCTGTTCACATGGATGCCATCAATCACTGCATGACCACACGCGCTGACCTCGCCGCTTACCTGGCTAAAGAGCAGTTGGAAGGCGAAGTGCTCATTCCACTGGATGGGGAAAGCTTCGAGTTTTGAATGACAGGCGTAAGCGAAGGGCATAGTGACGTGTGTGAGGTAGCTAGATAAACATGATCCTCTGCACTCATCGTTCGTATGATGTCACTTGCTCGCTGGTTTTTCTAACGATCACAGCAGACCCTATTTGGGCTGTTTTCGCCACTTTGAGATTCTAACGATCACAGCGGACCCTATTTAAGCGAAATGCCCACTTTTCCCTGCTCTACGGGGGCACTCTACGGGGGCACTCTACGGGGGCACTCTACGGGGGCACTCTACGGGGGCACTCTACGGGGGCACTCTACGGGGAAGCAAAAAACGGTATGCGAATATTCGCATACCGTTTTTTTATTGCAAGTTGACCTTACTTACCAACTTCCAGCTCACCTTACTTCAGTTTGAGCCTACCTAAGCCCTCGCATTGCTCCTACCACATGTCACCCTGGCCTTGGCGCACTTCAGTAACTTACACGCCACCATAAAGTTACTCCCGGCTTCTTATTGCACCTTCAAACGGATCACGTTCCAGGATGCTTTCGCCAGACTCGCAGTGATCAGCGTATCAGATACATCGGCTCCTCCGCGATTGTGCGGAACAACATTATTTGGCTGTGCAGCTGTGTTAACCGCTTTGAGGTCGTCCGCTTCCAGAACGATATGCTCGATCAGACTGCATTTGCCAAAGCTGCGCAAATCCACTTCTAGCGGCAAAGACTCTTGCAAGTGGCGGTTAACCGCGAATACAGTGACTTCCCCCTGCTCTTCATTATGCACTGCTATAGCCTCCAAATAAGGAACATCTGTAATTTCTTTCGTATCGTATTTCGGTGACTGAATCAAAGGCACTAGCGCCGTGCCACGGCCATATACAGACGCATGCATGAATGGATAGAAGATGGTCTGTCTCCATGATGCTCCGCCCGTTTCCGTCATAATCGGGGCAATAACGTTAACGAGTTGAGCCAGACAAGCCATTTTCACCCGATCCGCATGTTTGAGCATACTGATCAGCATACAACCTACCAGCAGTGCATCTTCGTGATTGTAGATGTCCTCCAGCTGTGGTGGAGCAATCTGCCATGGGTCCATTTTGGAGTCATTTTCATGGGAGTGATACCAAACATTCCACTCGTCGAAGGACAGATACATCGTCTTTTTGCTGCGTTTCTTCGCTTTGATATAATCACAAGTTGCTTTCACTGTATCGATGAAACGATCCATCTCCAGCGAGCGTGCCAGGAAGGTTGGTGTATCATTATCCGGATTGCCGTAGTACTGATGCAGCGACAGATACTCTACATGATCGTACGTATGATCCAGCACCGTTGCTTCCCAGTCCGGGAATGACGGCATGCCCAGGTTCGAGCTTCCGCAAGCGACCAGTTCAATCGTTGGATCTGTCCACTTCATCACTTTGGCTGCCTCAACGGCTGTCCGTCCGTATTCCTCTGCGGTCTTGTGACCAATCTGCCATGGACCGTCCATTTCGTTGCCTAGACACCATGTTTTGATCCCATGCGGCTGCTTGTATCCATGTTTAATGCGAAGGTCACTGTAATACGAACCTTCCGGATGGTTGCTATACTCCACGATATTACGAGCAGCATCCGCCCCTCGTGTTCCGAGGTTAACTGCCATCATCACTTCGGAGTTCGCTTGCTTAGCCCAATCCACGAATTCGTTAAAACCAAATTCATTCGTTTCAACTGTTCTCCACGCCAGCTCTAGTCTACGTTTGCGCTCGGAGACAGGTCCAACACTGTCCTCCCAATTGTAACCGGATACAAAGTTACCACCAGGATAACGCACAATCGGTACTTGCAACTCCTTCACCATCTCCAGTACATCTGTACGGAACCCCTGCTCATTGGCTGAAGCATGCCCTGGCTCATAAATTCCGCCATACACAGCACGTCCCAGATGCTCAATAAATGATCCATACAAACGCTTATCCACTTCACCAATCGTAAAATCTTTATCTACCGTCATTTTCGCTTTTTCCATGAATGATCTCATCTCCCTAAGATTAATGTAAAAATTAATTGATATTCTATGGATCAACGTTCATATTTATATTAAAATCGATAACAACACATATTTCAACCCAAAATTCGAAAAATGTTATTCTTTTCACTGAATTTATGTTTAACTTAATTCTATACATGAAAAATGGAGGAACACGTGTGATTAGAGCAAATACCGATGCCGAATGGCTTCCCTTATATGAGGCACTTGCAAGCGAGGTTCGTCTGCAGATTATCCGGCTTGTCGCCGAAACACCAATGAATGTGAAAGATCTTGCAGCTTCGCTCGGCCTGAGCAGTGCGATCGTCACCATGCATGTCCGCAAACTTCAGGATGTAGGCATTATTCAATCCAAAATGGTTCGCAAAGACGGTGGTACGCATAAAATGAACAGCTTGGCTGTCGACTGGATTGGCATCTCCATGCCTCAAGAGACGGGAGCATCTCGCAAGTTTCACGAGGTTTCCATCCCTGTCGGGCACTACACGCATTTTGACGTGTATCCTACCTGCGGCTTAGCGACATCTGATCATGTCATTGGGCAGTATGATGATCCTCGTTATTTTTTGGACCCGGACCGAATGCATGCTCACATCTTGTGGATGGGACGCGGATTTGTCGAGTATAAAATTCCCAACTACATGTTGACCGGGCAGCAGATTGACGCCATTGAATTGTCACTGGAGATCGGATCAGAAGCCCCTTCCGTGAATCCAAACTGGCCTTCAGATATTACGTTCACACTGAACGGCATTCGTTTAGGAGAATGGACCAGCCCGGGTGACTCCGGCAATGGTCGCGGCATATTTACGCCTGACTGGTGGAGTGATATCGTTAATCAGTATGGCATGCTTAAAGTGTTACGCATAACCCATGAAGGCACGTTTATCGATGGACAGCATCTGTCGGGCATCACACTCGCTGACATTCCAGTGGAACGTAATCAGTGGACGCTACGTCTTTCAGTAGAGGAAGATGCCCGGCATGTAGGCGGGATGACACTGTATGGCGAGGGATTCGGCAACTATAACCAAGACATTTTGTTCCGATTGTTCTATCACGATGGAATAGCAGTAGTATAAAAAAGCATAAAAACACCTCTCACTCGCCATTACTCTTGGCAAATGAGAGGTGTTTTAGTATTTTCCGGAATACTCAGCTAAACTCAGTTTGACTGCGGAACTTGTCCAACTTAGGTACGATCATCCGTTGCTTAACCCCGTGCTTTAGTACTCGTGTGTAGTTAGCTACTCCGTTCGTTCCATGCTCGGCGGTTGACTGACAGCCCAGCAGGGAACGAATAAGCTTTTCCTACAACGCACTGCCGCCAAAGAGGAAGCGGGATTCCCAGTGCTTGCCGGCAATATCACTAACCGTCACACCGCCGCCAGCGTTGGAGTATGTATGCAATATTTTACCATTCCCCAAATAAATCCCCGTATGTGTAATCGTTGCCCGCGATTTGTTCACTCCACTGTAGGCTGATGCAGAAGTGCCTTTGTAAGACATAAAGTACATCAGATCGCCACGTTTCAGGTTTTTCCAATTGGTTGTGACTGCGCCCTTCCCCTTAACATAGTCTCCTTGTTGGCGTGAGTCCGCCGGGAGTGTAATCCCCAGTCCATCAATAAAAGCTCGCCTTACAAAGCTAGAGCAGTCAAAGGTTGCTGTACTGTCACGATCCGATCCATATTTATAGGGGGTTCCCATGTACTTCATTCCGGCCGTAATAACCCTCTCTACTGCGACACTTCCTTGACTTGTTGAACCCTGACTAGATCCCGAGCCACTTGAACCGCTAGTCGTGCCCGTATTGCCTGTTGTTGATCCACCACTTACCACTTGTGTATATTTGGATGAAGACGAGATATAGCCTGTCCGATTAGCGGAATCTTTAATTTTATACCAATCCGAGCCGGATTGCTCAAGCACGGTTAACGTTTCTCCTTTGGAAACCATACGAATGACTTTGCCTGATGACGTTGGTGAGGTTCGAAGGTTTACACCCCAGGTGACTTCTACTTTGGATTGATCTGCTGCTGCTGCGGATACCTGTCCTGTGAGTGCTGCCGTTGTTAGACTTCCCATCAGCATGGCTGCTGTTACACTTGCCGTAACAATGGTATTCTTCCAGTTCATGATGTCGTGTCCCTCCGGATATTACAAAATTTTAACCAGGAAAACCTCCTCCTAGCTTGCCTAATTGTAAACGGGCATTCCCTAACGTTCATCAGCCCAAAGTCCTGCAAGGGTTTAGACAAGATTGAGCACTAAGGATCAGGTAAAACGTTCTTCGACTGGAAAAATAGAGCATGCCCTACACGGAAATAACGGTTAATTTTTTGTAACTAATTGATACACCATAGATTTCCACGTTTTGGTCAGGCAGACCTCTGCCTCTTCGCACATGCAACCTATGCACTAGGTTTTAATATTTCATCTCAACCAATTGGAAAACATTACTACGTTTCATTTCACTTCAATCTGGAATCTCTATTCAACAAATGAAAATAAATGGATTTAAATATCTAAACATGAGAAAAAGCCGGGGATTCCGCCCCGGCTTTTCATTGGAAATATAAATCAACAACAGGTTTGAATAAAAGATCAGGCGTTTCGTTCCCGGCCCCAATTCCTGAAACTAACCCGTCCCCTTCATTTTAAGCTCCGCATGCTGATTCAATTACGGCTCCATTCCCCACACCTTCACGCCATCCTGGTACGCTGTCACTTTCGTCCAGGCACCAAATGCCGCTTGGGTAGCATCAAAGGAGTAATCGTTCGATTGATCAAAATTTGTCCAATTGTTTTTGGAGGTACGTGTCTGAATGATTCCTGTCTCAGCGCCTGCTGCAAGGCTACCTGCTCCAGCCGTAAAGCTGATCTCCAAATACGTATCTGCGGTACCTTTTGCCGGCTCCACAGCTACAAATTTGCCCTGCACATTGGCACTGCCAACCTGTGCATAGTCACACCAGAAGCTCAGATCCGCGGCACTGTCTTTCGTAAAGTAATAACGAAGCTTCACTTTGCTCAGATCGATGGCCGTTGTACCTGTATTTTTCACATTGAATTGTGGCGTAAGGGAATTACCCGAGGCACCCGAGCCTCCATTGCGATACTGCACTTCAAGTGTTCCGGTTGAAATCGGAGCAGCCATTGGTGTCAGCACAACCACATTTGAGTTTGTCTGTCCATCGGCATTGATGGCAACCACTCTGTAGTTATAAGCCGTGCCATTCACTGCTGTTGCATCGGTATAGGTCAGTGCCGTCAGACCAGTCGCGAGATCGGCATAAGCACCCGTGCCCGTCGAACGCTGCACGTTATAGGTTGTCGCTCCGGTTGAAGCCGTCCAGTTCAACGTAGCCGTTGCATCCCCGGCTGTTCCACTCAGGGTGAAGGCACCTGGTACAGCCACTCCGGCTTGCGGTGTTGCCGTAACCTGTGCAGATGGAGCAGACTCGCCAGCACTGTTTACAGCGGAAATAACATAATAATACGCTTTTCCATTCGTCAATCCGGTGTCCGTATACGTAGAACCGCTAACGCCAGTCGCTACAGAAGTATATGGGCCACCGTTCACTTCTGCGCGTTTCACCGTGTAAGAGGATGCTCTCGCCGCAGCAGTCCAGCTCAGAACAACTTGTTTGTCACCGCCGGTAGCCGTTACACCCGCAGGAACGGCAGGTGCCTCGACTCCTGGCGTTTCGCTGTCCCCAAGGAGACGATCGAACTCGCCATAAGCGGTAGCCATATCAACCTGTGACCAGAACCGGTGATACGTAAAGGTAGGTGCACCATTTTCCCACTGCTTCGTCGTTGGGTTGTAAGATGTTTTGTACTTGTTATCCAGATAAGCCCAAGCTGGATCTTGCTTGATCGCTGGACGCAAGTCGGAATATCCGATGTACACGCCGTTTCCGCCTTTTGCCGGATCGGAAGGTACACCTGCGGTGCCTGGGATGGTGTTACCTTGACCGAACGTACCAGACCAGTTCGCCGGGAGATAAATCTCTTTCGCGAAGTAACGGAAGTAATCTTTACGCTCCTCCTCTGTTACGATACCCACACCATCATTGTAATCCCACGCTGTATCGAGTAACGTTTGAGCCAAGTCTTTGGCTTCCTGTCCTTTCACACTCAGCGTACCGTTCTCTGCCTCCGTTCCAGCTGCGAAGAACGTCAACGCTTTGATATAACTTCCCAGTACCCCTGTATCCTGTACTGGATCTTTGGTGATGGCATGGAAGTTTGGATTATTCGTATAGGTGCTGAATCCATTCCATTTATCCGGTTGTCCTTGCCACTCCTGACCGCCTGGAATCCAGAACTCACCTGGAGCCGGAGTGGTTGCTACCTGAACATTAGTTCCACCGAGAATGCGCTGTCCGGCAGCATTCAAATAGTAGCCTTGAGCATCCGTTACAGGGCGCTCACCAGCAAACACATAATCTTTGGTCCAGTCCACCCATTTCGTAATGACCTGTTTGGCCATTTTGAAATTCTCAGAAGTTAGATCACCGCTCTCCGCCAGAATATAATACATCTCCGCTACACGCTCCAGAGGCCACGCCTGGAATCCGAACCATGTGTTGGAATCCGGGTCACGATATACTGGCGCTTCCTGATAGGCCATGTCATAGAATGTGCTGACACCTGCCGGATAAGCCGAATATGAACCACCAATGCTATTGGTTGCTCCACCGGCAACAGCTCCTTCATGGGACTGTAGCCAAGTGTAGAACTCGAGCTGACGTTTTAACGTCGCATTCCAGTCCGCTTTGGCTGTAGGTGATTCCGGAATCAAGCCACCTGCCGGATCAGACAAGGCATATGCTGCAACCGGGTTTTGATAGGCCTGGTGGGTATGGCTCGCTCCAATACGCCATGCCCAGTCCCCACCTTGACCCAAACCACCTCCCCATGACGTGTACCAAGCCATGAGATACATGTTGGAATCTTTGCCTGTACCCGGTGTTGGTGTACCATTCTTCGCACTTCCGACCTTCTGGAAGTACTTGTCGTACATACCATACCGCAGATAGTCTCCCATCTTCTTGGCCTTATCCAGATACTCTGTATTGTTATAACCCATTTCCTTTGCCCAATACAGAACCTGAACCGCGCGTGCATCCGCATCTGTTGCGTTCGTATAACGCCACTGTGCTGATGGTGCCTGAGTCTCCTTCGTAAACAGACTCATGAAACCTTCGCCTGCTTTACCAAATGATTTATTATCTTGAGATGGATGAGGAACAGCCTCCCACACAGACTCCTGCTCTCCACGCTGGAACGTATTCACATACGTACTCGTATGGGAAGGATTCAGCAGATTTCCGTATCCATACCAGTCATCCACGTCAATAAGCCAGTGCATCAGATACGTCTGGTTATTACCATAGGTTGCCTTAAGCTCGGCATCCAGTGGGTCTTTCCCTGCCGCATATTGACCATTGAGGTTAGACGGATACTGGTCAGGGAACGGTTTTTCCGCTGCATACGTTGCAGGACTGTTTGGATTATAGAAGCTCATGGTTGGCTGTTCTTCCTTGCCATCCCCTTCATTGACCGGAATAATGTACTTCTCCATGCTGTCCCAGGCCGCTTCAAGTTTGGACCAATCTCCCGTGTAGTGACCGTACATCGTCTCCAGCCATAACCAGTAACTGTACGCCTCCGATGTAGACATATGACCATAATCCGGGGCTTCACTCAGCAACGTTTCAATGGAGTGATAGGGAATGCCTTCTGGAGAAAAGTATCCGTTCGCAGGATCTTTCAATTGACCATATAATTGCAAGAATCGAGCTTCATTCACTCCATCGGCCTGAATCTCAATCGCCTGATCGGCAGCATGTGCCGTTTGAGGGCCAGCCCAGAGTCCCGTGTATCCCGTCAGCATGACGGTTCCTGCCAGCATGGCAGTTAAACTCTTTTTTGCAGCTGTTTTCAACATGAATATATACCTCCCTGGAATAGTGTAAATTCAATATCAATGCTGCTGGTCTGACCATTCTGTTCTTTGACCGCTAAGACTGATGGCTTAACTTATTTACCTAGCTACCAATCCTGGCTTTTGTCTGTCGAAACTCATTCATTTACGGCTCCATACCCCATACCTGGGTACTGCCTTGATACGCGGTCACTTTGTTCCATGCAGCAAAAGCAGTCTTGGAACCATCATAGGAGTAGTCATTACTCTGATCGAAGTTACTCCAGTTGTTTTTTGAAAAACGTCCTTGAATCACGCCTGTCTCTGCTCCAGCAGCCAGACTACCTGCTCCAGAGGTAAAGCTGATCTCCAAATACGTGTCCGCCGTTCCTTTCGCCGGGTTCACGTTCACAAACTTTTCTTGCACATTCGCTGTACCCACCACAGCGTAATCACACCAGAAGGTCAGATCTTCTGTGCCGTCTTTGGTAAAGTAATACCGGATTTTCACCGTGCTCAGATCAATCGCCTGTGTGCCCGTGTTCTTCACATTAAACTGAGGAGTTACCGCATTACTGGAATTTCCGGTTCCTTCGCTTCGATATTGCACTTCAAGCGTACCTGTTGAAACAGGTGAACCTGAGGGTGTCAACACAAGCACATCAGATAACGTTTGCCCACTTGCGTTCACAGCAACCACCCGGTAACTGTAAGAAATATCATTGAGGGCTGTCGTGTCGGTGTAAGTCAACACCGTCAAGCCAGTGGCCACATCCGCGAACGTGCCACTTGCAGCAGCACGTTGCACCTTATAGCTCACAGCCCCTGATGCTGCTGTCCATGACAGGACATTTTGATTGTTGCCAGCAGTTCCACTTAAGGTAAGCGCCCCTGGCACAGTTGAAATCGCCTGTGGCGTCCCTAACACTTGAACAGAAGCTGGTGATTCCCCGGCTGCATTGACAGCGGTCACCACGTAATAATACGTTTGTCCATTCGTCAATCCCGTATTGGTGTAAGTCAAACCACTAACACCCGTTGCAACGGTTGTGTACGGCCCTCCACTAACCTCGGCACGTTTTACTGTATACGATACAGCTCCGGCAGAAGCTGCCCAGCTCAGCGTCACCTGATTGTCGCCAGGCGAAGCTTGCACTCCAGAGGGTGCGGCTGGCACGGTCACGGGTGTAACACCCGGCTCCTGTCCATATACCTTCACTCCAGCATCATATACGGGAATGTGTACACTTTTTACCGGGGTACCTGTCGTCAGGTTCTGGTAGGAAGGATCATTCGCTGGATTCCATGCCCCTTGTGGTCCTGTAATCCGGAACTGAACTTCTTTGCGATAATTCCCCTCCCCGCCAGGATAAATTTTGGTATTGCTGAAGTTTGCCGTAATCGCATAGATCCGTTTGGCGGCATCCACCACGACAGGCTGGGATATGGTTGCACCTTCAGTAGAGGATACCGTAACCTGAACATCCGATACGGTGCGTCCCGCAGCATACACTTCGCTCAAATCCAGAAAATACTTGAAGGAAAGCTGATCTCCCATCCGTGCAGGCCAGCCTGAACGATTGTTAAGCAATGCACGGATTTCCGTATAATTGGAGCCTGATGACCGAACAGCAGCTTCTACAAAATACTCGTCACCCTTGACTTCAGGAGCAGGAAAATTCGCAAGAGGCTGATGATTCTGTCCATACAGCAGATTCATCTTGGCGAGTGCACCCGTGAAGCCTGCATTGTAATCCGTTGCCACCTCATTGCTCACATAATCCGAGATATCATCCGTATATTGATCCGACGCGTTCGGTCCTCCCACCATGGCGCCGTATAAGATATGACGGTGATTCGCCGGAATATCTTCGTTATTCATCCATGAGCTATGGGCCGTACGATGATGCGGATGCTGTGGCGGATTTTTTCCGTATCCCACAACATAACTGCTCTGACGAGGATTATCTCCTAAAATGTAATTCATCTGTGAAGTCGCAAAATTTTGATATCTGGATTTTTTTACAGGGTCACTGACCCAATCCGAGTATACGAATGCAATGAATGCTGCGTTCGCCGTATATCGGAGGGACCCCCACTGATCCAGCCAGGCAAGACCACCTGGAGTGTAAGTCACACGCCCTCCATTCGTACCCACCGTCCAGTAATCGAGATTTCGCTCGGTTGATTGAACGAATTTGGTTGCCTCAGGCATGTTCAGACTGGACGTAATCCGGGCAAGCAGAATCTGGGCACCATAGTGTTTACTATCCCAGCCCTGTGTCCAGGTGTAAGGCCAGTTCGCGGAACCGCCGCTCGTAGACCACCGATCTGCGGCTGCAAGCGCCTTGGACAAGTAAGCGCTATCATTAGTGGCTAAATATAACCATGCTCCGCCCCATGCAAGCTCATCTTCATATCCTGTCCATGAGTTATAAAACGCCGCAGCATCAGTAATACAATCGGTGTATTTTCCCCGATATGTATCTGCAAAGTTGTACAGTTCTTTCGCATGCTGAAGCATCTTCGCCGAGTATGCCGGGTCATCATCTGCGAATACGATGGAAGAAGCAGCCAGTGCAGCAGCCGTTTCAGCCGCAAGATCACTTCCCGGACAGGAAGCATCGATCTTGAACGAAGGACGGTTCATCTGCATCACCTCTGCTGGTCCCCACCAGGCATGATCGATGTTACCCCCTCCGACTTGTCCCCATAATTCGTTTGGCTTCGTATGCGCTTTCATAAAATAGTCGGTTGCCCACCGAATATTGTCTTTGATTTCCTCCAGCTGTCCAGCTTGCTCATAGCCATCGCTGTACTCGACCACTGACCAGGCCAGCATCGTTGCAGAAGCTGCCATTGGAAAACCAAATTTCACATGATCTCCGGCATCATACCATCCACCGGTCAGATCAACGCCAACATCAGCCCCATCTTGCATTCCCGAGTCACCGCGCCATTCAACTCGATTATTGGCAGGTAACGGGCCTGATCGCTGTGCCTCGTAGAAATAAATAGCCTTTTGAAGTGCTTCCGCATAATTATGATCTCCGGCGGCCGCATCCGCCTGACGTAATCCTGTATTCATAGAAAAGCTCCCTGCGAGAAGTCCTGCCGATAACGTTACCATAGCAACGCGTCTCCACCAGCGCCCTTTCATAAATCCTGTTCATCTCCTTTTCTCGAAAGTTCCAGATGAATGCATCCACAATTTCTGAGTGACCTCGCTCCTCTCTATGGTGGTAACTCGATGTAATTTCCACCATTAATTACCATTATAGTCGTTTGTTTGACTTGAAATATCAACATTGGTGACTTCTGGAATAACATTGTTGTGACCTGATCAGCGTGATATGACAAAAAAGCTGTTTCTTCCCCGGATATTCACGGGAGAAACAGCTTCTTTGTTCTTATTATTGCAATCTAGACTTTGAATTTGTTAACTTGTCCCTGTAACTCCTCAGCCATCTTGGATAACAATCCTGCCGAGGAAGCAATCTCTTCCATCGATGCCAGTTGCTCTTGTGTTGCAGCAGATACGTTATGA
This sequence comes from Paenibacillus sp. 2TAF8, assembly GCF_052114825.1. Lineage (NCBI taxonomy): Bacteria > Bacillati > Bacillota > Bacilli > Caryophanales > Paenibacillaceae > Paenibacillus > Paenibacillus sp. 2TAF8. The sequence continues at coordinate 184,429 of NZ_JBFRFN010000006.1, read as the reverse complement.
ACGGCACCGGAAGCCTCGCCAGCAATATTGGAGATTTGATTCACATAACTCACAACCTCACTCGTACTAGCAGACATCTCCTCAGAGCCTGCGGATACTTCTTCGATCTCTCCGGCTACCTTGTTGGCAGCGTTCGAAATCTGTTCAAATGCTTGTCCAGCCGCAGCAACCAGCTCAATGCCGGCTTCTGTTTCATTGCTGTTTACTTTTACAGCCTCTACAGCATGATTCGTGTCCTGCTGAATCAGTTGTACAATCTGTGTGATCTGTTGTGCTGAAGCTGAAGATTCTTCTGCCAGTTTGCGCACCTCTCCCGCAACCACAGCAAAACCTCTGCCATGCTCCCCTGCACGTGCAGCTTCAATTGCAGCATTCAGGGCAAGCAAATTGGTTTGCCGGGCAATGTTGTTGATTACTTCAGTAATCGTGCCAATCTCGGCAGAACGTTCTCCGAGTCCTGTAACCAGTTCTCTTAAGGATGCAATGGAGTTACGAACCGCTCCCATCTGATCCACCGCTTGCTGAATAATTTTGTTGCCTTCCGACGACTGATTCGCCGCATCCACAGCGGATACGGATACGCTTTGAGCCAGTTCTGCAATCTGTTCGGACCCTAGTGCCATCTCATTCATCGCCTGTGAAGAACGCTTTACAATATCAACCTGATTCGATGTTCCTACAGATAATTCTTCCACCGTTTCGGTGATTTGCTCCGAAGCTTTCGCGTTTTGCTCTGCACTCGCGAGAAGCTCTTCCGATGAAGCCGCAACTTGCTCCGATGTTTCCGATACGGATTGAATCATCGAACGCAGATTTTGACTCATTGTATTGAAGGAGGCTGCCAAGACACCCAGCTCATCTCTGTTCTTCAATGTAATTGCCTCACCCGTCAGATCACCGTCAGCAATCGCTGCAGCAGCTTCACTCATCTTTTTAACCGGACGTGAGATCATACTCGCGATGAAGAGTGCAATAAATAAGGATAGCAGTGTTGCAACGATCGCTACAACTAAAATGATTGTAAATGTATTCTCAGCCAGCTTGACAGATTCGGCAGCAATTTCTTTCGCACTGCTATTCCCAAGATTGATCAACTGGGTAATGCTATCATTGGCTGTATACCACATTGGATAGGCTGCTGTATGTAGCATGCTGGACGTAGTAAAATCATTTTTGAGACCATAGTCGATGAACTCAGGCATTTTCTGCAAATAAGTATCGTAATTAGTAGAAAACTGTTCATACAGTTGCTCTGCTTGAGGATCACCCTTAATGAAGTTAAGCAGTTGTTTACGCTCATCTTCAATCTTGGCAAGCAACACTTTCAACGCTTCGTTCAGTTTCTCCGTCTCACTCGGATTCTGTTCCACAATAATAGCTAGTCCCAGTCTTTCCACATCCGACACATCACCGTTCATGATTCCAAGCAAACTTATACTTGGCATCGCACTTTGGTCGATCTGTCTTGATTTATCAGCCATTGTAAAAACTTGTGTCAACGTGTACACGCTAACAAAAATAAGCAAAGCCAAAACAATCGAAAAACCAGCCAATAACTTGCCACGAATCGTAAATTTCATTTTTCCCAATGCGTTACCCCGCACTTTCCCCATCTTCCCACTCCTCCAACTTTAGCCCATTAAACTAATACATCTGTATAATATATCGACACAGATGTTCTTGGAGTGAATATACGGCATTTTATTTTTATGTAAATTTCCCTTAACAACGAAACCAGAATATAAAAAATAAAGATATTCTTTATTGAGAGTATTCCGGGAATGTTTACTGTTTAGAAAGGCATGAAAATACGAAAATCTCCACAATGTGTGCCAAACTCTCATCAAACAAACAATTCGTAAAACAATATCGTATTTTTACGTATTTTCGGAGTTAAGGAGGACATTTTGCTTTCTTTTTGTTAAACTAGTTTGGGTATCTATCAGTTTATACATAGAAAGGTGAAGATTATGCTTAAAAAATGGTTATGGGGGACAGCCCTGACCTTGGCACTTGCTGTAACAGGAGTCATTGTCTACTACGGATATTCGATTGTTCATTTTGCCAATAGCATCTCGACTGCCTCCAGCGCCACTTCGAGCAGCGATTCAAACAACACACCAGACTCCGACACCTCCTCAGTCGTCATTCCGAAGTGGGACGGCCAGGAAAGAGTCAATATTTTGCTGCTTGGAGGTGACTCCAGAGGGGATGACGCGGGGCGTTCAGACTCGGTGATGGTGGCATCCATTGATCCCGTTTCCAAAAAAGCTCATCTATTTTCCGTGCTTCGTGACACTTACGTTGAGATACCAGGCCATGGCAAAAATCGCCTTAACGCTGCCTACTCCTTCGGGGGAGCCGAATTAACCAAAGAGACGGTCAGTAACCTGCTCGGTATACCGATTCAGCATTATGTCTACACCGACTTTACAGGCTTCATGGCTCTCGTTGATGCGCTGGATGGTATCGATATTGATGTGGAAAAAGATATGTACTACACGAGCAAAGCGGATAAACACATGTATGATATTGATTTAAAAAAAGGGCTGCAGCATATGGATGGCAAGACCGCCCTCCAGTATGTTCGTTTCCGGCATGATGCGACCTCCGACTTCACACGTACAGAGCGTCAGCGTATCTTTATGACCGAACTTGCCAAGAAGATGCAGAGCACCACTTCACTCTTTAAAATTCCTGATATGCTAGAAGCCATCGCCCCTTATATCAAAACAGATCTGAGTCCAACCCAAATGTTGAAACTCGCTTCTCTAGGTTTTGATATTCGTGTGAACGAAATCGATCAGCAGCAGATTCCCCCGAATAAATTGCTGACGAACGAACGAGCCGGGGCCGCTCAGGTATTAGGTGTAAATGTGCCCAAGCTTCAAGCTTATATTCAAAAGCTATTCCAAGAAGATAATGCAGCTTCCGATAGCTCAGCATCTGGGGAATCCAACCAGTAACTATCATAAAATCACTAGTAAAAAGGATGGCCTATGCCATCCTTTTTTAGTTCCTTTTTTCTCCTATTTAATGCAACGTTAATGTTTGGAGGGTAGTCTTAGATGATGACCCTGGCTACCCAAGGGAGGAATGCAAATGAAAAAACCGAAAATAGCCGAATGGACCGAGCTTCGCGGGTTAGCTTTTCTGGCCATCGTCATGCAGCATAACATTGCTGAATACATCTATCGGCCGGACATTGAGCAGCCCGACTCTATCATGATGACGATGATTTATCATCTGACGAGGTTTGGTACACCCACCTTTGTATTTTTATCAGGTGTGATGTTATTCTACCATCATCGCCATTCAAAACCGGATTATCCCCGCTTTATCGGAAAGCGGTTTGGTGATATCTATATGCCTTTTTTCATATGGACGCTCATCTACTGGTTAGCTGTGCGTATATTCACTCCTACGTTCTGGACTTCCGGTATGCCGGATCTGAGGAGCTTTATGGATGAACTATTTATCCCCCAGACGGGATATCACCTCTGGTTTGTGCTGATGGTATTCCAGTTCTATATTCTGTTTCCGTTGTTTCTCGCGGCAGCTCACGCTGTTCGTAAGCGGCTGGAAAAGCTCAAGCGTTTGACTCAGAAGCAAGTTATGTTAGCGATCATAGTCGTTGCAGCCATACTCTATATCGGGCTCATGAAATGGTCATATTACGATATGTATAACTGGACACAAGTGTTGTCAGAGCCATGGTCAAGCCTGCTGGAATACCGTTCATACTCATGGGTTATGTATTGGTTTTATTTTTTACTTGGAGCGGTATGCGCCTGGACGGTGGAGAACTGGAGGAAATGGACGGTGAAGGCCCTGCCTTGCACCATTGCCGTTTTTATCATGATGTATATCTGGATGGGATACGATGTGCTGCGCGGGTCGGAAGATACAATGAACCTAAATATTTCAACTTACCTAAAACCCAGCACGTTCATCAGTATTATGGCTCAGATGCTTATGTTCTACGGCTTCCTTGTTCTGCTGAACGGTAAAAACCTATGGTTTCAGCGTCTGCTCGCCTGGATTGGGCGCTATTCCTTCGGTGGTTATCTGGTCCATGCCTTAGTCATTTATGCCATCGCATATGTTACCAGACCGTTACATCTTAGCGGGTGGCATCTGCCTGTAACGATCATCTCATTTGCTGTCACCGTAATGACTGCTCTTGGCATTAGTTGGGCACTATCCAAGCTGCCAGGCTCTCGCTTCACGGTTGGATTAACACGCAGGAAGATACGGGTGTCCAATTCGTTTAGCAACAGGTTAACGAGTACTGATAAACGCCCCCAGAATCCAAGCCCTACTATTGGTACGGCACCCAAGAGCCAGAGCTTCTTAAAGACGAATCGATAGAAGCGACAGCAGCATTTAGCTGGCATTATCAAGTGACTGAGGTCTAATACCCTTAAAAACCCCTCAGATCTCTAGTGCACGCAAAGTAACATATAAAGAGCGTTCTCCCTGCGGAGGACGCTCTTTATATTCTTTCTCATTTTGTTTCGTAAACTAGTCCATTTGTTCAGTAAGGCGATTATCTCACTTCGTTTGAAGTGGTTCGCCCGGGCACATGCCCCGGATGAACAGGGACAGTATGGCTCTGTCGTTTTTGATGAACAAACTTTTGCAAATCACCTGTTAACTGCTCCTTTAACTGATTTACTAGCTGCGTCTCACTGATCCCCTTAGCTTGTGCAATTTCCGCTAAAGACTTGCCTGCATGCAACTGTTCTTGCAATTGTTCAGGTGTAATTCCGATATATTTCGCTATTGCCCCTTTATCTACCATTGAATGTTTCCCATGGTGTGTAAATTCACGTCGTAATTCGGTAAGTGGTGTGTTCACAACCTTTTTTAACTTCACATCCATATTGGCTTGAGTTGCTGCAGCCTGTTCCTTGGTGAGACAACCTTCTTTCACTGCTTGTTCTAAACGCTCTGACAGCGTCGGTTTTAGTTTTTGCAGCAACTGCTCCTCATTGAGTCCTTTGCGTTCCTTCGCAATCTGAGCCAAGGTTTTGCCGCGTTCCATCTCCTGCTTCAAATCACGGAGTCCAATCCCGAGCAAATCAGCGGTTTCACCGATCATAAACAGCCCATGCCCCGCCTGTATACAAGGCTTTTTATTCCCTCCGTCCGATTCGGACGGATTCCCATCTTGCGGCTCCGCTGGAGCAGCTAAAGCAGTGTGGCCTGGTGCAACCGCGATAATAATAACAGCTGCCCCGACTGCCAGCCATGATTTCCATTTGATCCTCATTGTTTATCCGCCTTTCATATGTCGATATCCTCTGCCTTCCTAGTTTGAACCCAAATTACAACTTTTTATGCTATAAAATCCAAAATGTCATCAATTTTCTCTCAAATGAGCACAAAAAAACCTATTTTTTTCAAAATATTTGAGTTATACTGTATGTAACTTCTTGATCTTACTGCATATTCCATAATCTAATGCAGGAGGGACGTTTTCATATCATGCAGCGAGAATGGCTAGATCCGTATATGCTTGACGTGAAGGCGGTGTTTGAATCCGTTGAAGAGCGGCTTCGGCAATACCCTGACTCACTGGCAGATCACGCACTTGAACAACTCCGTTTGCTCAATCCCGTCAGGAGAGATTCGGAACACAGTTCCATTGGTTACATCACGCCCTTATGGATGCAATACACAGATGGACTTTCGCCAGATCAGGCTCATCAACTTAGTACAGCTTGCTTGTTACACATGATGTATTTTCTCAATCTGGATGATGTCATGGATGAGCCAACTGAGGATGCGGTGCTGAAGTTATCTTTGGGAAATCTTTGTTACATGGATGCTCTTCAAGTCTATAGTGCATTATTTGAACCTTCTTCTGCCTTCTGGAACTACTTCAGACAGCTTCTTCAGGACTGGGCAGTAAGCGTGAATGGTGAATTACACATGGATTACTTTCAGCAAAATCCGCTTCTTATCGCCCAGAAAGCTTCACCGTCACTACTAGGGGCCATCGGTTCCCTGCTTTTACTGGGGCAAACAGATCGAATAACTTCAATCTGTGCTGGATTGAACATCGTACTCATGACTCTTCAGATGACGGATGACTTTACAGACACGAAACAAGATGCTGAACACGGAAACTACAACAGCTATCTTTCTCACATATCCGCAGCACTCCAGCAAGAATATCCGACTTTCCCTCTTAATGAATCTACATCTCACAATATATTTAACTCACAATTCATGAACAGTTATGCAGACATAGCACATCACTTCAATGACACACTTACATCTTCTAACGACGATTTACCACAATTAGTTTCCCTGAATTCTTATCTGTGCAAATTATTGGTACAAGCTATTCAGGAAATTGAACAGCGTAAAAAAGGACTTTATCAAGGTGGGTTTCACTACTGGATCAGCGAATCACAGTCCGAAACTGCTAATAAAGGGACAAGCTAATTCAGTTTAATCTAAATATGAAGGGAATGTTGACGATGATGGTGTCAGAAAAAACGTTGCATGAGGATATTATTGAGAAAGCTTGGACAGATGAGCACTTCAGACAACAACTACATTCCAATCCTAAGCAAGCACTGCGCGAGGCATTTGGTATTACAATTCCTGATCATATCAAGATCCGCACAGTCGAGGAGCAGCAAAATGATTATGTTCTTGTCATTCCACCTAACCCTTCCAAGGTCAATTATGACGTCAATTGCGGACCTTGGAGATAGTTTTAATCTTGGCAAACTAAAAAATCAGGGGTAGAACATTAAACTGGGTATCCTTCCCGAGTCCGTCATTTATCGAACTCGGGAAAAGATACAACAGCTTCTGTTCCTACCCCTTTTGTGCTTTTAAAACTGATCTGTCCATTCATCGCTTCCACGATACGGAAGGTAACCATCATACCTAGCCCAGTGCCTTTGATTTTATTGGAGAAATACGGTTCTCCTAATCGGGATAAGGCTTCCTCGCTCATCCCTTCGCCATTATCTCTGACATGCACCTTGACTGTTCCATCCTGTGAGTATGCCCAGATATCAATCTGACCTTGTCCACCCTGAAACGCCTCAATACTATTTTTAATAATGTTGATAAAAGCCTGTTTAAACTTCGAAGAATTTCCACGAATATAAATATTCGGCGGAATATCCGTTGTAATTTTTCCACCTTCCAGATTAGCCATCGGTACAAGTATACCTTCGATGTGATCAAATTCATCCGAAATATTTAATGAAATAATGTGATCGAATTCGGGTTTTGCAAAGGTAAGGAAATCCGTAATAATGCCTGAAGCCCGGTCGAGTTCTTCCAATGCAATGCGCACATATCCTTTATTTTTGTTATCCTCCTGCTCTGTCATAAGCTGAAGAAATCCTCGCGTCACCTGAAGTGGGTTACGCACTTCATGAGCAACCGAAGCGGCAAGCTCACTAATGATCTCCATCTTCTCGGATCGCTGCAATTCGTTGTTGAACAACTCCAGCTCTTTGGAGTACTCCAGTACTTTGTTATGCTTTTCCGCAAAACGGCTTCCAAGAATAGCAATTAACGAGATGACAAAGGCCACCATTGACCATTTCCACCACAAGAGATGGTACGCCCCATTGCGCTGATAATACCACAACAGTTCGACTACACTGATCAGAGAAAACGTGCCAAAACCGGATGCTAACAGGATTGCTTCACGGTTACGCTGCAGCGCTTTGGCTATTGTACCAACCAGCAGGATGGTAAGTAGAATAACCAGTACGATACCAACTACATGCTGTACAAGCAGACTGTACAATAGATCCCATTGCCCACCCGATACGACGTATATAAACAATGAGAACACTGCTATTATGGAATAAGCCCACTGAATTTTTCTTAGTTTGGTAAATATTCCGTATACTCCTGGTCCGATAATTTGTTCAAAGAAATAACAAAGTGCGGGCATCCCGAGAAGCATGGATAGATCAAACATAACTGAATACAAGTCACCATACACTTGAGAGAAGGTGTACAAGAATTGAGAGTAAGTGATCACCATTGTCCCTATGGAACCCATCACGACACATAGCGATACCCATAATCCTTTATGAAACTGCCCCAGGAAGAATGTGCAACTCAGCATTATTAGCGAGGTGAATACAAAAGTTGAACCCAGAATGATATCAATTAACCCATTATGGATATACTTCTCCTGCAGCATGGCGTATGGCCCGACTTGGACATCACCTTGAATGCCCACCCATCCTCTTTCATTTTGCGCCCAAATATAAAGTGTATTCCCAGAATTATCAGCTGATAACGGTAAAAAAACAGCATTATTGTCGTAATTATAATGATAATTCTCATATACTTTCCGATCTTCAAGATAAATCACAATATGAGTACCTTTAATATTTTCGAAACGAATCGCTGAACTTCCATCAGGCAAAAAGGGAATTGTCAAACGTGACCACAAAGATCCGGATGGTTCTTTCGTAATGTCCATCATCTGATCGGTGCTTTGTTTCTCCCAAATCTCATCTTTACCCATGGCCTCACTGATGAAACCTTGATCGCCCGCGTTCCCCCATTTCACTTCCCATCCTGTAATGGATACAGGCTGCCGAATCTCTTCTGGTGCGGCAAGTACAAGTCCATGCGGCAACCACAGAATCATCCAGACCGTCATCCACAAGACGATGATCGCTTTGGGTACATCTCTCATTCACAGCACCTCAAAGTTTTTATTTTCTCTTCTTGATATCTCCTCATATATCATTCGCCACCGTTTATCATGTCACCTTCTTATACAAAATCAAAATTCACATATAAGTAGATTTATAGTCTTTTTTCCATTTTATTGTTATACAAGTTCCATTACTCCCGTAAGTCCTCATACTGATTTTCGATCATCTCACGTTCCTTCTGTTCCACTTTCGTTCGAAACTCAAGCCATTGCTTCGTATCTTCATCATCGTAAATGGTCCATATGTCAGTGAACAAAAAATCACGTAGCTGAACGACCTGACCGGACCAGATACCACCAACCCAAAATAATCCATCCGGGCGACGAATAACGGTACGGGAAAATCCCGGAGTGGACGCTTTCTGTCCGATCCGAATACGCGTAATCATATTACCAAGTGTGTACCAGTCCATGAGGCACCCTCCTTATGTATCCAGGCTTTATCATAACATAGCCAAAACAAGAAAAGCTGTAAAAACAGGTTTGGCGATTCAACCCTGTGGATCATGTGTAATGGTTTTTCAAAGCACAAACACTCACTAACAAGGAGATGATTACAATGAATGAGCCTCATCGTACAGTAGAAGTTGAACATAAGGATGTACAACACAAATCAGATTCAAGTGTGGTCGCTTCTACATTCATTAAATATGCCGCATATATCATTATCTTTTTTGGTTTTCTCTACTTCCTCGTGAAGTATGTATTTCCGAAATTCTAACGAACTCCTGACATAACCTGATCTATTTACGGGGACAATATCATGCTCGGTATGGTGATGAAATACTGAAATGATGGGTTTACTATGTAGAATCGTTTGTACTACAAACTTGTATGGAAGGATGTGCTGATGATGTCTGATAAACCAATTAGCAACGTAGAAAGTGAACGCTATTATGACCGCTACCAGAGGTCCCGTGCTATTCCTCCTGAAACCGAAGTACCGGAAGGCGACATGGATACCTTCGATGAAGTTTCTGGGCGCCGTATTGAAATTGAGATGGAAGAATCGGAACTGCCACCCGTTTCTTCATCTGCTGTAGATGAAGAAGGTTTGGAATCCCGCTTGACGGAGACTCCACTGGAATCTGTACCTGATGCAGATTTGGTGCAACCCGGCAGCCCGGTGGACCCCGCCGCACCTGATCCCGATGCCTTGCATGGTACAGATCTGTTAAACGGCGCTGGAGCTGACGCTAAACCACAACAGAATATCCTGCCGCCACGTTAGTCGTTTTAATCGGCGTATTCTGACATTAGGAGCTGCTGACATGACCAACAATAATCAGAAAGTACAACGCGAAAAAACGAATAACCTTGTTACAGAGCGGGATATCGATCCTGATTTTGGACTCTTCACAGAAGGCTCTTTCCCTGGTGCACTGGAGGACAAAGATCAGCAAGGTGCGATCCAACATGCCATTCCCAAAGATCATCCTTCATATGAACCCTCTTCGGATAAATCTTGAATGTAATCTACAATTAAAACGTCGCGACTAGATGAATAGGTATGTATGCGCAATTTTGCGCTGAATATGATGCCGGAGAAACCTCGCAAAGTAGGGGTTTCTTTTATTTTTTCCACTTCAAAGCTTGCCCTGGTTTCTATAGAAAAGAAGATGACAACTTCATCTCCGCGCCATCTCCTGTCCATATAAGAAACCTATTCGTATCCATATCCATATCAAATCCTAGTTTCTAAATAAATCAATAACTAGACGTGATGCGTTTTAACATCTCATTACAGCTGGGCTGTTACTTCTCCACAGCTTTGGCCGCTCCCGGAATCTTGTACTCCAGTCTGGACCATTTCACCGCTATTGCAGTAGCCAGAAGTGCTAGACCGTTAATGATAAATATCCAGCGAATGGGTAGCCAGCCGCCAAGGACACCACCGATGATTGGTCCTGCCATCGTTCCAATCTGAGCAGCAGACTGGTTCAAACTGAAAGCTCGTCCCCGAAATGACGGTTCAGTAACTTGCACAATCATCGCATTGATCGCAGGAAACACTGCCGCAAAAAAGAGCCCGTAGACAAATCTTAATATGCCAAACGCAACATAGCCTGTAGTGAAAAACTGCAGCAAATTGCCTACCGCCCCACCGATCAGTCCGATCACTAACACTTTCCCAAAACCAATCCTTGACCCGAGCTTGCCCCAACGCGGAGCCATAATGACCGTGGCAACCCCTACCGCCGAGAAAATAATCCCTGAGCTTAAGGAAGCCCGATCAGGCTGAACGCCCATCTCCATGACATATACCGTTAATAGCGGCTCGAGAATCATAACGGAAAAGGTACATATGCCCATCATACTGAGTACAGTGACAAATACCCGGTTCGCTCTAGCTTCACGGATGTCATCCATAACATGCGAACGGGCCTTGTTACGATTAAAATTCTCTTCCTTGACCCAGAAGGTTGCAATGATCGCAGACACCAGCACAACTACCGCCGAAAATAGAAATGCACTCCGGTTGCCATAATAATGGCTGACAAACCCACCAAGCAGTGGACCGATAATACCACCTGTAGCTCCCGCTGTAGACATAATGCCCAATGCATATCCTGTCTTCTCCTCAGGTGTATTGGTCCCTACCAGTGCAATTGCCGCAGGCACAAATCCGGCAAGCAACCCTTGGAAAAGTCGAACCACAATCAGTGAATACGGATCTTGCACAAAAAAATTAATCAGATACAGGACGGCCAGGCTATATCCTGAACGAATTAACATCGGCTTGCGCCCATATTTATCTGCCAGCGATCCCCAGAAGGGTGATACAAGAGCGCTTGCAAGAAAGGTAATGCCAAAAGAAAGTCCTGACCAGAATTCCAGATGATTGTGCACGCCCAGATCGCTGCTTAGAAATAAGGGCAAAAATGGAATTGAAATTGAATATGCCGTACTGCAAAAAAAGACACCGGTCCACAATATGATCAGATTACGCTTCCAAGAGAAGTTCATATCCCCGCACGTCCTTTCCGTAAATGACGCCGGGACTGCCGTGTTTGGAGCGGACGGAACAGACCCGTACGTCCCCCTGATGCGGAAGCATTTTCCTTATTTTACACCTATGCTCTCTTGAAGACCATCCCCAGTTCACCAGATTAACACGGCTTGCATTGCCATTCTGCACCCGGAAACGGTATGATAGTTGAAGAAATAACCAAACTATATTTCATGAAATTCGTTATAACAGCGAACCAAGGAGGAACATAATTCATGTTTTCACGATGGAAAAAAACAACCGCAGTCTCGCTTGTCTTTGCGATGCTGTTAATCGTTGTGAGCGGGTGCGTACGACCTGCAAGCAATGCTGCACAACCCTCGGTTCCGGCTCCGCCGGAGGGGCCAAACCCAGTAGCAACAATTGAGATGCAGGACGGGCAGAAGATCGTTATTGAACTGTATCCAGAGATTGCCCCCAATACAGTGTATAATTTCATCTCACTGGCGAACAAAGGCTTTTATGACGGCCTGATCTTCCATCGGGTTATTCCGGGCTTTATGATTCAAGGCGGTGATCCGAACGGCAATGGTTCAGGCGGACCAGGCTATGCGATCAAAGGCGAATTCACCTCTAACGGTCATAAAAACCATCTGAAGCATACTCGTGGGATACTCTCCATGGCACGCAAATCCGACAATCTCGATTCTGCCGGTTCTCAATTTTTCATCATGCTGGCTGACGCTGATTATTTGGATAACTCTTATGCGACTTTTGGTAAAGTTACCGAAGGAATGGACGTGGTTGACGGAATTGCAGCACAACAAATCGGCGAAGGAGACAAGCCGGTTACGGACCAAGTCATGAAAAAAGTAACCGTTGATACACACGGACTGGAATATCCAGAACCTGTGAAGATTACGGAGGAGAAGAAGTAATCTCTCTTATAAGAATAAACAAAAGCTCTGTTCTGTGCATCTGGCGCAGAGCAGAGCTTATTTAATGATAACGTTTACATGAATAACTGAATCAAACCTCTTTTTCGGCCACGGACAACACCTCAATGCATCCATCCCAATAAATGTAGCCACCCGATAACCGCAATCCATAGTGGGAAACTAAAGGCCATCCCCCATGCAAGCCCTTTCAACAAACTACGGTTTGCCTCCATGAACAACGACTCCTTTCTCCAGGGAATAGTCGTAGTATCGGTACCATTATATGGTTTTATACTTGTCTTCATTCGCCGTGATATGCCCTTTTTCCTGCATCTGCCCTTCAACTTCATGGAATGCGCACGATGAACCTGATATACTATGACTACTATAATGATGTGGACTATGATTTATGTTGTGAAAGGAGATTTTCCAAGTGGCTAAATCCAAAAGACATACTCCAGCTCCCAAGGCCCAGAATCAGGACAAACCGACCACACTCAAAGATCTGCTCAGCAGCGATGTGCTCGAAAAACTGAAGGCGCAGGCCGATGAAGCCAAAGCTGCTGAAGCGCAGCGCAAGGAACAGGAGCGTTTACAGGCAGAGGAAGCTCGCAAAGCTGAGCAGAAGCGCCGGGACAATGATTTTGAATACCTGCTGAATAACAGCTCAATGGACTGGAAGAAACATAAGTAATAAACCGAACAGGGCCTTGTGGGGCCCTGTTTTTTAATATAAACACATATGATTCACCTCCCCCATGTCGGGTATTTAGAAGTAGAGTGTTCAAGAATAATTCTACACATGGAGGGATTAATCATGGCTGAACAACGCTTGAAAGGCAAAGTAGCCATCGTGACCGGAGGCGGCTCAGGTATCGGTAAAGCTTCTGCAATTCGATTCGCCGAGCAAGGAGCCAAAGTATATATGCTGGATCGTACACCCGAGAACGCTGAGGAAACGAAACAGATCATCGAACAAGCTGGCGGCGAAGCATATGTGATTGAATGTGATATTTCAAAACCGGATCATGTACAGAAAGCGATAAATAAGGCGGCAGACGAAGCAGGCAAGCTAGATATCGTTTTTGCTAATGCAGGAATTAATGGCGCCATGGCTCCAATTGAAACGATGAAAATCGAAGATTGGGATCAAACGATGGAGATTAACATGCGTGGCACGTTTGCAACCGTGAAATATGCCATCCCTCATCTGAAAGAGCGCGGCGGCAGCATTATTATCACCAGCTCGATTAACGGCAACCGGGTATTCTCCGGGATCGGATTTTCTGCATACGCTTCCAGTAAAGCCGGTCAAACCGCTTTTACCAAAATGGCCGCACTGGAGCTGGCTCGTTACAAAATTCGTGTTAACGCCGTATGTCCGGGAGCGATTGATACGAACATTGACGACAATACGTATCCATCGGATGATCTGAAAGATGTTCAGATTCCCGTGGAGTTCCCCGAAGGACATGAGCATCCACTCAAGGGTGAACCAGGAACATCGGAACAAGTCGCCAGTCTGGTTCTGTTCCTTGCTTCAGATGAAGCCTCTCATGTGACGGGCACACGAATCTACGTGGATGGCGCGGAATCCCTTCTGCGTGGATGAACTTATTTACACCTCCACTCCGATGACAGAATAACCTTCTAATCGCTGTTATCCCCATACTTTTTTGATTCCCTTTTCCAAAGGGGAAAATCCGGTGATAAAGGCGAACGCTTCGCTTTCTCTGGTTTTTTCTGTCCTCTCCGTTCAAGTGTAAATGAATCTTTCATCTGTATTTTAGTATAAAAATATAACAAACCCGCAAATTTTCTGGATGATCAGAATGTTTTGCGGGTTATCTTAATTAAAACTCAGATTCAGGAAAGTTAGTTTTTGGAATACATCTGCGGCTGCTTTTCCTTTTTGCCACTGATACGTTTCAGCCACTCCGGAATAGCAAAGAGCAGCAGGTATAACAAGGAAAACAACAACAGAGCCAGAACCTCTTCTCCAAGAATGTAGATCGGGTAAGGTCCAAGCATATCTAACACAGAAGGTGTGTTCGGTTTATGTCTCAGGAACATATAATTAGCCCCAAGAAGCACATCAACAACATACACCACAAGCGCAGCAATATTCACGAATATCATGGAGCCTGCAACAGATCGCCATCCCGGACGAAGTTGTTCCACCCATGTCATATAAAGAAGAGCAATAACAATCATCGCATGTGCAACAAAGAATTGAATGAAGCGGAAATGAGCAAAAGCATAACCGAGATTTGGCGTAACAATCGCCATCAGAGCACCAGCAATACCTGAGAAAAGTAAAGCAGAATATAACCATCTTTTACGTATCAGTAATAACAGAGCCGATAATAATAACGACAGACTGCACAGCTCCAGCGGTAGCGATGTCTGCAGACTCCAAATTCCTCCATACACATACCAGAATTGTAGTACAATCTCACAACCGATCATGAATCCTGCCAGCCCGATGCGCACTCGCCGGCTTGAACGTTCAGACATTAAACGAAGCCTATGCCGAAAAAGAAATAAGAGGATAACAAGTACAACAATGATGATCATCGATACGATATGTGAAGTCGAGAATGCCGAAAAAGGCTCTGCATCATACGGGTCAAGCCAAGGCGGGTAGGCCATACCTTTCTTCTCTCCTTTTGTTCAGGTTAACAGTGGTGAATTTATACAACGCGAATGGTAACTTTTTTCATTTTGCCACCGAAACCAGTAACTGTCCAGCTTCATTCAGATAAGTATTGTATTTTAAATATCTTTATGTTAAGATAAAACCAAGAACAAAACGAACAAAAAGTTAGTAACTTTAATTATCGCATTTCATATGTGATTATGATTGATCTGAGTTTATTCTTATTAACCTTTGCGTTCTCATACATTCAGGAAAATTTCATAAAACTTCAACTTTACCTTTAGGAGGAATACATTATGCTAATCAAAGGACTCCACCACGTATCCGCACTTACCGCACATGCCGATCAGAACTACCGGTTCTATACAGACATCATGGGCCTGCGTTTGATCAAAAAAACAGTCAATCAGGATGACGTCTCAGTCTATCACCTGTTCTATGGAGATGAGAAAGGAAATCCCGGTACAGAGCTTACCTTCTTCGAAATTCCGATGGCTGGACGTACACGTGAAGGGGTGAACAGCATCTCCGCTACTTCACTTCGTGTACCAAGTGATGCTGCTCTTGCCTATTGGGCTCAGCGATTCGACGAATATGAAGTCCCTCACGGAGAGATTATGCAACGTGGAGGCCGTGCCACACTGGCATTCACAGACTTCGAAGGCATGCGGCTGATTCTCGTATCCGATGAACATAACTTTGGTGTTGCCGGGGGTAAACCTTGGGATCGAAGCCCTGTCCCAGCCGAGTATGGGATCATTGGACTCGGCCCAATTCATCTGACTGTGCAGGATGCCTCACTCACCACCCCTGTTCTCACAGAGCTGCTTGGATTTAGAGCAAAAGGAAGCTATCCTGCGTTTACTCCAGGTCAGCCTGATGTGCTTGTGTTCGAATCTGGCGAAGGTGGCAGCGGTTCGGAAGTTCACTTGGAGGAGCGTAATGACTTGGAGCTGGAACGTCCTGGACGCGGCAGTGTTCACCATGTGGCATTTCGTGTAGACAATGAGGAAGAATTGCGACAATGGGTTGACCGTGTGCATCAGTTCCAATTCCCAAGCTCCGGTTTTGTAGACCGTTTCTACTTCCGTTCCCTGTACTTCCGTGAAGCTAACGGTATTTTGTTTGAGCTTGCTACAGACGGCCCAGGATTTGATACAGATGAGGACTTTGCAACTCTCGGAGAATCGCTCGCACTGCCACCGTTCCTGGAAGGGCGCCGTGCTCAGATTGAAGCAAACCTGAAACCACTGGATACTATAATCCGCTGATGTCCATAGCAGCCAGGTAAGCCAATTTTCAATAAATCAAAAATAAAACGATGATCACCGCGCAGCTCTAATTCAGAGAATGCCTGGTGAATCATCGTTTTTTATTAGCCAGCATACTTAGTCTGTCTTACTTAGTCAGATACGATGTAGTAAGTGGTACAAACAAGGCTGAACCTGGATCTTCGGATACAATCTCGACATACACAGCATCTGTACCTTTCACATCCACATCAAGACTCATCATACCGCTTTCCGGAGTGATGTTGAACTTTTTGAGTGTCGCGAGATCCTGATCGTAGATATGAATCTCCTGATTTCCCTTCAGCGCGGCAAGTTCCAAGTGCAGAGAAGAATATTTTTTTCCCGTGTTGATCTGAATATCTTTTCCCTGCTTCGTAGGGTCATTATGAAGATACACATCTTTGTAATCTTTGCCTTTGTACGTGGTATCCTTAGGGTCTTTGGTGTGCCAAGCGGTAGATCCCAGTACGGACGTTCCAAGTACACTCAGCGTTACTTTGGTGTTTGTTACTGGCGCGGACCCATTTGATCCTCCACCGATGAGGACGGATGAAGTTGCACCGTCATAATTGATCTCTGTTCCAAGCAAAGTACCTACCGCTCGAACCGGCAGATATGTGGTTCCGTTATATGTGATCGGCAATACCGTCTTGCCATTCGCATCCTTGGCTGTCACTGTCTCACCATTTAATTTCAGGGTGATTTTGCTGTTGAGATACGCTTTGATTTGCTCCAAACCTGTCGCTGCGAGTGCACCTGTACCAATACCGAGTGTCAATGTGCCTACCATCAAACCAAGTACGACTTTTTTCTTCATCAAATTCCCTCCCAGACGTTTAAATGAGTTGTCCTTTATACATTTAAACGACTAAAGCGTGAATGTCAATTGTTTTCAGCATTTTTCCTTAACTTTTTTTATTTCCAGACAGCACAAAATAAGGCTGTAGTCACTCCTTTTTTTTCAGCCCCATTCGATGGTCACGCTTGCCATAGCATATCCGATATTTTATTAGGTATTTACATCTAAGACCTCGTGCTGCAGCACAAGGACACCCTTTTGCTCAATCAAATGATTCGTAGTACTCTTCTTCGTATACTTCCGTATTATATTTCAAGTCGTTCGCTCTCCACTCTCCATTCTCATACACATAGGAAAACGTCAAATCACCGGCATACACCCCTTCGCCATATGCCCCAGATGTAGAAACAACAAGCTTTCCATTCTCCACGCTATGATAAGTCACACGGCCAAATTGTAACTTATCATTGTAGAGGCTATCACCGGCCCCCTTCTCCACATGGGAGGACTCGGCTGGAACCCCATCCACGGTAATATCTATGTTGATCTGGTCAGAGCCTATAGTCACTCTGGACTCCACATGTTCATTCACAATCTCATCCAAAGCCTGCATCTTCATTACTTCCAGTGAAACCGGATCAAGAATATGTGCCTGACCCAGATAAATTCCGGTACCGTGTCCCTCTGAATACAACACCACAATCTCTTTTTTACCGTCGCCGTTCAAATCCAGTTCATGCACTTCAGGTTTGTACGATCCACCCTCTGCTCTCCAATCACTAAATTCACGTTTCTTGCCGTTCGCCTCAACCACAAGGCCATTATATATATATCCAGAGCCTTCGATGCTCACTGGATATACTCGAACATCTTTATTCTCCGGTGCCACCGAAACATCATCTGCTTGAAATTGCGTCATTTCTTTGTTGCTGCTCACTGCATCATTCATTCGATCGATATGGGAAGCCTCGGCCGCTACGGCCTGGCTGGATGATTCATCTATATTAAGCTGTTGTTGCGACTCATTTGTCGTTTTGGCAGTTGAAGTTACTGAAAGTGTAGCCACCGCCAAAATAATCATCAGCAGGATACCTGTCCAAGTTTTCAATATACTGGGCTCCTTCTTCTGTTGTGATAATCCTATTATATCTTCATTTATCGCCTGCGCGTTGCAATTTTGTTAATCTTTCTTAAAAAATCTTTACAAATCTTCAACCACACGAAAAAACGTTCGTCTTTTACCATAATAAGCTAGGATGTGTCTAAAAACATTGAAGAAAGCAGATTTTGCCGAACTTGCGTTCCAGATGCACTTCAGTAGGTTTCAAGACACGCCCTAATTTCCCGGAAAATAAAAAAACACTCCGGAGACAGCTCAAGGCTGCATCCGAAATGCTTTGGTTTTGTCCAGTAATCGATCCGTCAATTGTCTTAATTCTTCTGCCGAAGATGATATTTCTTCCATAATGGCTGTTTCTTCGTGCGCAGCATCCATAATGCGTTTGGCTTCATCCGAGAAGGAACCGGCTTTACCTTGGATCTTCTTCACATGACCATGCGTTTGCTCCACACGACCTGTCTGTTCAGCTATTTTGGCACCGATATCATGAGCACCTTTCATAAACACTTCAACCGTTCCTGTCAGTTCATGCAACGTATGATCTACAGAAATCGTCCGCTCCGACTCGTTCACAACCAGCCCATGTTGTTCATGACTGAGCTGTACCGTCTCTCCGATTCGTTGTTGCACACGGCTGATCAATTCATTAATGCGATGTACAGAATCCTTGCTCTCGTCTGCAAGCTTGCGGATCTGTTGGGCTACAACTGCAAATCCTGCACCCTCTTCTCCCGCACGAGCTGCTTCGATAGATGCATTCAAGGCGAGCAACCCTGTTTCTTCAGCAATATCTTTAACCGACTGTGTAATTACCTCAATATCAGAAGCTTCCTTCTCCAAGAGCAGCATAATATCACGGGAACGATTGTGAGACTCAGCCAGCTCGTCCATACCTTTCATCAACGATGAGAAGGTTTCTTTAGTATGACCAACTGATTTTTCCATCTGGCCGGACAGCTCTGTCATGCCCAAAGACTGATTTTGCATTTTCTGAAAATCATTCAACATCTCATCTGCAGTAATCAGAGAATGATGGGAAGTTACTTTCTGATCCTCTACACCAACTGCGATATGATCTACTGCTTCCGACATCATCTCAATCTGTTCGGCAGCTTGGGTGATCGCTTCACTAAGCGACTGTGCATTCTGAGAAGTTGTGCGTGTACTGTCCGCAATATCGTTCACAATACTTCTCAGATTAGAAACCATTACGTTAAAAGCATCATATAATACCGTAAGCTCATCTTGTGTACGACGCTTCGGAATCTCCGTGGTCAAATCGCCGGAAGATACCTGTTGTGCTGCACGAGACAGCTGAACAATTGGACGAGTCAGATAGCGGGAAGCTATCCAGCCGAGAATCCCGTTCCAGCACACTCCCATAAGCAGAATGATAGATATGTATAGCCAGTTTGGCATATTAAGTGAAACCCAGTCTTTAACAAAAAAAATAAAAAAGCCGCTAGTTCCGTACGTAATAATTGAAATCAGTATCAGACTTGCTACAGCTTTTGCCCCCAAAGTCCATTTCATGTTCGCACCCCGTAGTCCTTTTTTCCTATTTTACCAATCTTGTACCAAATATCATGTGACATATATCACTGAAAACGCTCTATTTACCTTTTGTATACAGCTCATGCATGACTTTCATACCATAAAGCTCATAATGAATAAGACAAGCTTAGGTACCCCTCCCTTGTTGCTATAATCATGATATGAAATTTTAAATTCTCCAATTTAAATTATTATCGGTTCCAAGGAAAGAATCATTTAGCTTGGCATCTATTTTGCTTAAATGATATACTGAGTGCGCTTCAGCAACGCTGGAGCAGAACTATTTTTATGATGCCACTGGAGGCGAACGAGATGTCTACTATGTCCACACGGACGGAGAAAGATTTTATCGGCGAAAAAGAAATCCCGGCTTATGCGTACTATGGAATTCAGACGGTTCGGGCTGTAGAGAACTTCCCGATTACCGGCGTTCCGGTTCAACGCGAACTGATCACAGCACTCGCAGCTGTCAAAAAAGCTGCAGCTATGGCGAACATGGAACTGAAAATGCTTCCGAACAAGATTGGTGAAGTCATCATCATGGCAGCAGATGAAATGATGAAAGGCCATCATCTCGATCACTTTATTGTAGACTCCATTCAGGGCGGTGCAGGCACCTCCATGAATATGAATATCAACGAAATTTTGGCCAACCGCGGACTTGAACTATTAACGAAAAACAAGGGGGACTACTTCCACTGTAACCCCAACAATCATGTGAACATGTCTCAGTCTACCAATGACGTTGTGCCAACAGCCCTGCGCATTGCGGCTTATCAGCTATCCGAGACCCTGTTAGGTACGATGAAAAAACTGCAGGAAGCTTTCCACAAAAAAGAAGTCGAGTTCAACGATGTTGTCAAAGTAGGACGTACCCACCTTCAGGATGCCGTGCCTATTCGCCTTGGACAAGAGTTCGGTGCTTATGCGCGCGTGATTGGACGGGACATCGAACGGCTTCAATACGCAAATAAACGCCTGCTCTCGATCAACATGGGGGCAACGGCTGTAGGCACAGGACTCAATGCCAAACCCGAATATATCATCAAAGTTACCGAGTATCTGTCAGAGGTGACTGGCCTGCCGTTGCAGACGGCAGATGATTTGGTTGACGCGACACAGAATACAGACGCGTATCTGGAACTCTCTGCTGCTCTAAAAGTATGCGCAGTTAGCCTGTCCAAAATCTGTAATGACATTCGTATGATGGCTTCAGGCCCACGTGCCGGATTTAATGAATTACTTCTGCCACCACGGCAACCGGGATCTTCCATTATGCCTGGTAAAGTCAATCCGGTCATGGCAGAGGTAATCAACCAGGTTTCCTTCCAGGTCATGGGGAATGACCATACGATTTGTATGGCTTGCGAAGCTGGACAATTCGAACTGAATGTGATGGGCCCAGTCATTGCATTCAACCTATTACAATCACTGAAGATCATGAATAACGGCATTGATGTCTTCACACGGTACGCTGTGGAAGAACTGGAAGCCAACCGTGAACGCTGCGAGTTAATTATGAAACAAAGCTTCAGTGTCGTAACTGCCCTTAACCCGCATCTTGGGTACAACGTAGCGGCTTCAATCGTAAAAGAAGCATTGAAAACCGGGATGACCCTGCAAGAAATTATTCTGGAGAGAGGTTTGCTGACACCGGAAGAATTAGAAGAAATCTTGCATCCAGAGCAGATGACCACGCCGGGGATTGCCGGAGAACATTTCTTGCGTAATATGGAGCGCATGTAAACACCATGAACTTATGAATCCCCCATGGGAACTGCTAGAAAAGAAGCCATGTTATCCGTTCTTTAACGGTTAACATGGCTTTTTGAGGTTTGACTTTGAAGAATAGACTTTAAATGTCTAGCCATTGTCCAGGCCTAACCTGATTTGACATACATGCGTTACATGTCAGGCCCAGCGTTTCCGTTCCAGAGACGGCAGAATTCGCAGCTCATCCCTGTATTTTGCAACCGTTCTTCGGGAAATAACAATTCCCTCTTCGGCAAGGATCGCAGCAAGTCGGCTGTCCGAGTATGGTCTGCTCATCTGCTCGGTGCGGATAACTTCCTTCAGCCGCCGTTTAACAGCCGATGCAGACGTCTGCTCTCCAGATACCATCGTAATGCCGGAGTCGAAAAAAACCTTAACCTCATACACCCCATATGGAGTTTGTATATATTTTCCGTTTACTGCCCGGCTAACTGTTGATTCATGCATTTGTATCTTCTCAGCAACAACAGCCATATTAAGCGGCATCAAGGCAGCGGGGCCTTCACTCAAAAATCGCTTCTGCTCATCCATAACAGCCATCAGCACACGAAGCAACGTCCTGCGTCGCTGCTGCAGGCTGCGCATAATAGCTCTCGCCTCTGCTGCCCGGTTCATCCAGACCTCCCCGGGGGATGATTCCCTGATCCAATTGTCGCAAGCATCATTCACGGATACGCGTGGATTGCCTGCAGCAAGCAGCTTGAGCACCATTTCCCCATGAACCAATTCCACAACTGCATCGGGAATAATATAATGTCGGCTTTCATTACACCCTATCGATCGGCAAGGTTTCGGATCGAGCCGAGTAATGTAATCATAGGCCGATTGTGCATCGCACGAAGTCATACCAAGCCTGCTTGCTGTCCGTCCAGGATGAAAAGGAACTAAGGCCTCGAGCCCTGCCTGCACGATCCGCTCCGCATGAGGAACCGCTGCTGGATCACGCTGGATCTGTAATAACAAGCATTCTTGTAAACTCCGTGCCCCGACACCTGGAGGTTCCAACGACTGCAGCAATTCAAGCCCTGCGTTCAGTTCGCTCACGGACACTCCGAGTTCAGCCTGTACTTCGGATAGTTCAACCCTTAAGTACCCTTCATCATTAACACATCCAGCTAAATAGACTGCCACCTTCTCGAGTCCATGCTGAACATTCATCAGGCGAATTTGCGAAGCAAGGATATGTTCCAGCGTAGGTGCTGACTCTTTGGCATGAAGCAAAGGATCATAGAACGATTGCGCTTGCTGGTTGTTTCTTCTTACAGGTTTGTAAGGATAAACGGGTTGCTCTTCCAGTTCAAGTAGCGGATTATCCGCTGCGGCATCCTGCAAATAACGAATCAGTTCCTGACCGGGCATGGTCAGCAAATGAAAAGACTGCTTCATCTCCGGCGTGATGGACAGCCGGAACCGTTGTTCCTGCACCAACTGAACACCTAACATCCGATGTCCTCCTTATGTCCTGATAGACACAATTGATTACTAAAACTATATCCATTGAACAGTGAGTGGTTTACACGAAACACATCCATGACAGAACAATTTGGAGAATAGACACCCCCAGATTTTTTCCTTCTTTTTCCAAAGGTGTTTGCAGGCATAATACCATATCGTTCAGCTCTTGTCAGCATGTCTATACAGAGATGCTGCCTCTTGCATCATTTAATATTTTTCAGATACCAGCTTCGCTTGTGTAAACAACAACAGATAATCCCTTCCACCTGCTTTGGAATCCGTACCCGACATATTAAATCCGCCAAACGGATGCGTACCTACCAACGCTCCCGTGCACTTACGGTTAAAATACAAATTACCCGCAAAATATTCACGTCTTGCCTGCTCCAGATGTGCTCTATTACGGGAGATCACGGCACCCGTCAGACCATAGTCTGTGTTATTGGCAATCTCCAACGCATCCTGGAATGAATCAGCTTTGATAAAAGCCAGCACCGGGCCAAAAATCTCCTCTTGCGAGATCCGGGCACGGGGTTCCACATCTGCAATAATAGTCGGTTCGATGAAATATCCCGCCGGGTCTCCGGTGCCCCCTCCATGAACCAAACGTCCTTCCCCTTTACCAATCTCGATATATTCGGTGATCTTTGCGTATGCCTTATCGTCAATGACAGGACCCATGTAGTTTCCCACTTCAAGCGGACTACCCATCGTTAGTTTTTGCGTCCGTTCAATCACCTTTTGTAATACTACATCATATACATCCTTATGAATAATGGCACGGGAGCACGCCGAACATTTTTGTCCCGAGAAACCAAAAGCCGAAGCCGTGATCGACTCGGCTGCCAGTTCCAGATCACTGTCACTGTCAACCACAATGGAATCCTTGCCGCCCATCTCGGCGATCACACGTTTGATCCACTTCTGTCCCGGAGCGATTCGCGCAGCACGTTCGTTAATCCGCAGTCCAACATCTCGGGAACCGGTAAAGCTGATAAAACGTGTCAGTGCATGATCGACAAGATAGTCGCCCACCTCACTGCCTGGCCCTGGCAAGAAGTTTACTACGCCGTCCGGCAGACCCACTTCTTCCAGCAACTCCACGAACTTGGCAGCAATGACTGGTGTCGTGCTGGCAGGTTTCAGCACCACCGTATTGCCCGAAACCAAAGCAGCTGAGGTCATGCCTGCCATAATCGCGAGCGGGAAATTCCACGGTGGAATCACCACCCCAACACCAAGCGGAATATACGTCAGTTCATTATCCTCACCAGCAATCCGTACAAGCGGCTGTGGCTCACTGAGACGCTGCATTTCCCTTGCATAAAACTCCATAAAATCTATTGCTTCCGCGGTATCGGCATCTGCTTCAGGCCAGGTTTTGCCCGCCTCATAGACCATCCATGCGGAGAATTCATGTTTGCGGCGACGCATGATCGCAGCCGCTTTGTAGAGATAACGGGCCCGCTCATTCGGGTCTGTATGTTTCCAAGTGTGGAACGTCTCCGCCGCCGTTTGGATAGCCTTCTCGGCCAGTTCCTGGTCGGCTTGATGGATCGTCCCAATCACCTGATCCTTCGCAGCCGGGTTGACAGAGGTTAACGTATGGCCACTGGTTATTTTTCTCCCGCCAATAATCATTGAATATTCCTGCCCCAATTCGGACTCAACCTTCCGAAGCGCTCTCTCAAAGGCTTCCCGATTCGCTTGCACCGAAAAAGCTGTAAATGGTTCGTTAACAAAAGGGATATTCATCAATGATTCCTCCTTCAGGATGTGGGTTCTACTCACTTTATAAGTCTCACAAAGATAATTTACACGAGCACTCCGATGACAGAATAACCTTCCATTCGCTGTTATCCCCAGATTTTTTGGATTCCCTTCTCCAAAGGGAAAAATCCGGTGATAAGCGTATGCTTCCGATGCAGCTTTCTTGCAGAAAGCTTTTAGGCGACCGCTTCGCTTTTCCAGGTTTTTTCTGTCCTCTCCGTTACTTGTGTAAAAAATTGTTCAACTTATATAGATCGCTGCTCCGACTCGTGCAGCACTTACGCCTCATTCAAATATATGAAGCAAGAAGCGTGCCAACTCCGGTTGAGGAATAATCTTTTTTTTTGAAAAATGAATCGTTCAAAGGATATATAAAAAAACAAAAAAATAATTAAGGCATTAACCGTTTGTAAAAGCTGGTTCTGGCACGGTTTTTGCTAAATATATGGATATACAATCACGAAAGATGAGGGAGGAATCACGATGAGTGTCGGAACGGAACTATACCGCAAAACGTTGTTAACCGTGGCTGGCAATAAAGCTGTAGAGAACCTGTCTCTCAAATACGGCAAAAAGCTGGCTGGCAAGTTCATAGCTGGCAATACGCTGGAAGAGACGCTGGAGGAAATTCGCGTTTTAAATAGCAAGGGCATTATGGCAACACTAGATCATCTGGGAGAGGGAATCACCCATCTGCGCGAGGCGGCACTGTACAGAGATGAATACGTGAGGCTGGTTGAAGGAATAGCACATAGCGGTGTGAACTCCAATGTTTCACTCAAGCCAACCCAAATGGGGCTGGCGCTTGACCCCGAAGAAGGTTATCAAAATATTCGTGCGGTAGCATCCCGGGCAAAGGAACATGAACTGTTCGTGCGCATCGATATGGAGGACAGTCCGTTTACACAGGCAACTCTGGATATCGTGCGAAGATTACACGCGGAAGGGCTGAATAATTCGGGTACTGTACTGCAGGCTTATCTGCATCGAACCGAAGAGGATACACGCGATATGATTCGGGAAGGCATTCGGCTGCGTCTTGTCAAAGGAGCTTACAAAGAACCTGCAACGGTCGCATATCAAAGTACAGCCGAGGTCATTCATCAATTCAAAACGATGATTCGTCATCATCTGGATCAAGGCGTTTATACGGCTGTGGCCTCCCATGATGATCATATCATTAACTGGACGAAACAATACGCCAAGGATCGGGATATCTCTCCGGAGGCTTTTGAATTCCAGATGTTATATGGTCTGCACATGAGTGAGCAAGAACGTCTTGCCCAAGAAGGTTATCGCATTCGCTGCTACGTGCCCTATGGCACAATGTGGTACCCCTACTATACTCGTCGCCTGGCAGAGAAACCCGCGAATCTCTGGATGGTTGTGAAAAATATGTTCCGCTAGAGCTAGAATACATGTAAAAAAGCTCTGGCCATGCCATGCATTAAGCCATTCATCCATGCAACCCAACCCTACCAAGCCATGCAACCCAGTCTATCTGGAGAGCATGGCTCTTTCCTTTTTTTGAGTCATATAAAAACCACAACCCTCACACCGTACTCCCATACAGAATGTATGTCTAAAAAATAAGAATCTACAAAATGTAATGTCAAAATTTTTAGACAAGATAACTTTAAATGTTCTCACACTTTGCTCCTGTTTCGTTACCTCACTCCTCTCTCACAGTTAGTTACACTTCAATTTATAAGTTGATCAATGTTATATAATTTAACACAGTACCCAAATGAAACTCCTATTAAAAGCTAAAATTTGCAGTAATATCAACAGTTTGTATCTAAATCATCCAATGAAATCGTATACATAAAAAATAAAAAAAATAATAAACCGCTTTCAAATATCATCCGAACAAAGCATGTCAAAAAATATATACACAACAACACGAGAGCGATATAATAGTACTAAATTCCAATCACTTTAATCTGTATGACGTAATCGAGGTGATCCTGTTGAGACATTTACTTCCCGCTCTGAAAGAACTAACACGAACAGATATGCAAATTTACGATGAATCCACTGTCCTGGAACATATCCTACCTTGTCCGCATCCGGATTCCGATGACACGGAAGCTCGTCCAGTATTTGTACGCTCTGCTACGGGAGACGCTTATCTCTATTGTTCGTCAATTGATCAACCAAACACGCTTGCTGAGCAAGGTCTGCCTTTCACATCTTCATCTTCATCGTCTTCTACATCAACAGAATCCAGCTCATGTACAGTTAATCGACCATTCTCTATCCCTGTCCCTATGATCTCGCCTTCCATGCAACTTGCACAGACCCTTCCGTTGTTCGCCAAGAGCCCTCTTCTCATAGTCAAAAACAATCGTGACGAATGGGCCGGTTATCTCTCGGCGGCTGATGTTATAAACGCCCTGTTACAAGCTCATCGGCTGATGGAAGCTTATTTGGAAACCACGCTGGAGACAGCGGGCTCTGCCTTGTCATTAATTAATGAGGAAGCGAAGGTGGCATACTGGACAACCGGTGCGGAGCATATTTTTTCTATCCGCAAAACCGATATCATCGGCCAGCCTGCCGCTAACTTTTTTCTGCCCGAACGACTTCAATCGCTCAAAACGTTATATACCGGTGAGACCGTCTACCGCAAACAGCATCAGCCCCGACCCGATCTGTTCGCTTTGATCAATGCCCGTCCTGTCAGGCTGGACGGCCGTATTGTCGGCGCTGTCGCTGCTGAGGTGGATATCTCTACCGAGATTCGTCTGCATCAGGAACTGCTGCATATGTCCTCCAAAATTCAGCATTTGGAAAAAGCTGTTGCCCGGCTTCGTCCCGAAAGCGATCCTTTTGCCCGCATCAAAGGCAGCAGTCTTATTATGAGGCAATGTCTGGAGACCATCCGCAAGATCAGCACAACCCCAGCTACGGTGCTCATTATGGGGGAAAGCGGCACGGGCAAAGAATTGTTCGCCAAAGCCATCCATGATCTGCGTGAACCGGAGACTGCTCCTTTTATTGCGATAAACTGCGGGGCTATTCCGGCTTCATTGTTCGAAAGTGAATTGTTTGGCTACGAGAAAGGGGCGTTCTCCGGGGCTGATCCCAAGGGAAAAAAAGGGAAAATTGAACTTGCAGAGGGAGGCACTCTTTTTCTGGATGAGATCGGCGAGATGCCTTCTGAGCTGCAAGTGAAATTACTTCGTGTTTTGCAGGAGCGGAGTTATTTCCAGGTCGGGGGCACCCGTACCAAACAAGCCAACTGTCGAATCATTGCCGCGACTAATCAGGATCTTCCAGCCATGATTAACCGCAATCAATTCCGGGAGGATCTCTATTATCGACTGAATGTCATCAATCTCATTATCCCGCCACTCCGACTGCGCAAAGAAGATATTTATGAGCTTACCCAGACCTTCCTGCAAGAGTTTTCATTGCTCTACAATCGTCATATTGAAATAATCCCGCCAGAGATATTCAAACGGTTATTCGAGTACGATTGGCCGGGTAATGTCCGCGAGTTGCGTAATGTGATTGAACGCCTGACCATTTTAACGATGGATGGTGAGGTTAAACTGGAATACTTGCCTGATTCGCTTACAACAGCGAAATTAAATGAACCATCTGAACCGGAGCATACAGCAAATAGCCTCACGTTTGCAGTTAAAGCCGGAGCAGATGATCCGAATGTGATGGAGACGCAGCAAGAAAGCCACACGCCTCCCCCTTTTGCAGCCGCTACGGAAGAAGTGACTGGCCAGAACGATATAAGTCACGAACAAAGTTCCGGCGCCTCTTATCAGCAACAGATGGATGCGTATGAAGCTCGGCTTTTACTTCAATATTTGAAGGCTGCAGGTGGGAACAAACGAACATTAGCAAAACAACTCGGCATCTCCAGAGCTACACTTTATAACCGCATGAAGCGGCTCGGTTTATAATAAACACCCCCGCGTTGATTACAGCTTTCTTGTAAAGTTGAGTCTCATGCAAATTGATGATCATGCAAAGCTAGAAAAAGCTAGAAGAAGAAGTTTAATCTCCCCATTGCCGTTGCGTAGCGAAAGGACACAGCGAATTGGAGGGAAATTAGGAGAAAACGCATCGAGGGCAGAATCATCATCAATCCAGCTCTTTGGCAACTCTAACGATCACCACAGACCTTATTTGTCCATTTTGACGAGGGTTAAAAATCTAACGATCATCAGCGACGCTATTTAGCTGGATTCCAGATAAAAAAGGGATAAACTGGACAAATGAAGCAAAATAGCGTCGCTACGGATCGTTAGAATCTCAACATGCCCATTTGGGGCGAAATAAGGTTTCTCCTGATCGTTAGGATTTTTTTTTGGGGGGCATCACCCTTGAATCAGTCGCACTAGAAAAACCCGCAGTTACGGTTATTTGCCATGTAACTGGGGGTTTGTTTTTGAACCTATAGATATACTGCTCTATTCGCTTTTACTGTTCTATTATATTTTGCTGCTCTATTCGATTTTGCTGTTCTATTAGATCTGATCAGCTTCCATAC
Source organism: Paenibacillus sp. 2TAF8 (assembly GCF_052114825.1). Taxonomy (NCBI): domain Bacteria; kingdom Bacillati; phylum Bacillota; class Bacilli; order Caryophanales; family Paenibacillaceae; genus Paenibacillus; species Paenibacillus sp. 2TAF8. The sequence goes on along the minus strand of NZ_JBFRFN010000006.1, from coordinate 154,887 downwards.
GATCACTTTCACACTTCACAATATTCTCGATAAGCGAATCAGTGCAGTTCTAATATGGCGATAAAAGGTGGCTCTGCTCATCGAACAGACCTGCGCAGCGGCAGTTGGATTGCCAGCGTGGGTCCAATAAGCCGCATGTAACAACTTCTGATCCTGGGGAGACACCCCATGTATTCTTCCTTCCAGCAGATCCAATACATATAATTGCAACTGAATGCCATCTTTGACCCCTGTAATCCTGCCAGCATACTCCTGTAACTCGCCTGGAGAGCGAAGGTGCCCAAGCATTTTGCGCACGTCCTGTTCAGACCAAATCTTGTTACCCGCTCCTGTTATCCCGGGTTGTATTGGATTAACTGAAAGGTCTGGATGCAGAAGCGACATTACCCATGCACCAAATTGTCCGCTGCGCAGATCCAGTTCCAGCACATCCGCCCGATCCTCATACCGATCACAAGCACGCGTGCACGTTCTCCGAATCTGAAAACCAATACTCCGCAGAAATAATTTCAGATGCGGGTTGGTTGCAACAAGAATCGCTCTCGCTCCATCTCCCAGTAGCGACAACCGATCCAGAACCATATCCCCGACAAGCTCCTCCCGTGTATATTCGGGTACATCATCTCTTGCCGCTGCCAGTAAAGCGAAGTGTGTATCACTTTCATCCGGGTCTTTCTGCAATTCTTCCGGTGCAAAACATTCTTTCATTTCATTCGGAAAATATTTCAGGAGCAAATCACTTGTCTCCCGGTGTACCAGCACTGTAATGAACATAGCAATCGTCTCGCCCTGTTTGTCCCGCTTCAAAACGATACCCTCAGGATATCGATGAGCCAGCTCATCCAAAAAGGGAGCATAGTTTGCAGCCTGCCAAGGCTCAACACTGTATTCACACCATTGCTCCAGTAGCTTGTGCAAGGACGGCAGATCTGCCAAATTCATCGGTTCAAGCGGCGAGAACAAAGAATCACGTGATACATCGGCATATTTGCGAAACTGGAGCATGGACTCCTGACAGAGTAGCAGCATTTTCCGAGCTATCTGCTGCCGCTCATGTGTACAGGCTTGTTCATGCAGCAGTTTCAGCAGTTCGGCAATCCGAATACGCATGGACTGCAATCGATTCGGCTCACGCTGCCGAAAATCCCTCATCAAATGCACTCGGGCCATATCGTGCAGAGCCAGGCCGTCCGGTGCAGAACGGATGAAGGACATCCGCCTCAGCGTATGGTATTCTTCCGTTTTAACGGTAATATCCAGCGCAGCGGACAACAGTTCCTGATTTGCTGTCTCCACCAAGGTTAAAACCTCTACCATTGGATGCAAACGGGGTGACGTAAGCTCAAGGAGTAGTCTGGCACTGATCATATGTGATAGCTCAGCCCATTCGGCATGAAGAAGATTGCGCCCCTGATCAGCCGCTTCCACGGCAAGGGCAAGTCCAAGCGGATGTCCATCCGTCATTCTCGTGATGATACCAGCCACATTCGGCTTCAGTGATCCAGCAGTTGCAATATACGTAGTAACCTCATCTACAGTAAAATGCTGCAACTGCAGCTGCACCAGATGCTTGTACAACCTGGGGTGCGTTCGCCATGCTGCTGAAAGCTCTGGACAAGAAGCAAGTATAATCAGTATCCCACTTAGATGAAGTTTCGCAATAAAAACTTCCATAAACCAGCTCTCAAGCAATACAAGTTCCTCGTAGTTATCTACTGCAATAACGAGCCGTTTCTCCCTGGGCATGCTTTTTAAAACCGAAAGCAGATGAGCACCGTGACTGTTTAACAGTCCAAGTTCCAACCCAAGTGTTGAAATAAAATAATCCATAAATACGGAAGGTGTTGTGCCACACGCCCGTCCGTCCATCCATATAGCCGTTGCTTCCCTCTCCCGAGCGATGGACAGCATTTCTGAAAGTAATGAAGACTTTCCGATGCCACCCATACCCGTAACTGAAAATATAGTCATAGGCGCTTCTTCATTTTCAAACCACTGCTCTAGTGTCATTAGTTCTCTAGCTCGACCAACGAAACGCTTTCCGTCCCTGACAACCTTCTGCTTTTGAGATCCACTACCGTTCCCCATATATATCCTCCGTACTAGATACTGGTACTTCTACTGTAGCTTACTTTTTTTATAAAAATGAGACTATATTGAGACGCGCAATCGCTTCCGAGATGTTAAAATCTTGATAAAAGCCAATTTATAGAAAAAGACAAACTGTGGACTCTTCTACATCTATCGAACCATACCGCTTATGGATATCACAAAACGAAACACTCCGCCAATCACTCTGAGCAAGCCTGTACACGATTTCCCAACTTAGCTTCATGCTTTCCTTTCGTACCCTACTTCAGCCCGATAATTCAGGAAAGGCGGATTTGTGTGAAAAAACATCTCGACATTTCTCATTTGAGCGGACAACTTGGCATCCATTCCAGTGAGCTTCAGGCATGGTTAAACTTTACCGGCTTAACTGTTGCTGATCCACAAAACAGACAGGATCGAAGGTCTGAGCGTATTACATTCCCATATCGCCTTTCAGTAACCACCTCACTATCTCAGGCTCCCTCTTCCCTTGCATCCGAACGTAATCGTGGCCGTTTCTTCAATACAGGATCTCGTCGCCGGTCTCGTGCCTTACGAGGTATAAGACGTATCAACAAGATGTAAGCGAGCAAGAAACACCTACTATTCAAGCACAGCCCCTATCTCAAAAACGTTACTGTCATGACGATTGTCCATCCCCGCCTTCAATCATGGCGTTAGCAAGCAATGCCATCTCCAGACACACCCGTTTTCCCTGTTGCATGTAATCTGGCCCCAGCAGTTCTTCCAGTTTCTCCAGTCGGTTATATAAGGTCTGCCGATGAACGAACAGCTGGGCAGCCGCATCTCTTTTGCACCCGAAATTCGCAAGATACGCCGCCAGCGTCTCTACCAATCGCAACTGATGGTTTCGATCATGCTCCATAAGCACCCCCAGATGATCCATCGCAAAAGATTGCAGGAAAGAAGGTGGCATCGCTTTTAACATTTGATATATACCCATACGATCGTAAAAGTGAACATGTTTCATCGATTTTACAGACCGTGCTACTTCAATCACCTGATATGCTTCTTGAAGGCTGTCCTTCAAGCGAGTTAGTTGATTTCGAAGTTTGCCGAATCCGGCATGAATTTCGACTTGTTTTAGATTCGAACTGGCAAATCGCTTGATATCCTGAGTGATGCTCTCTAACATTTGCATTAGTTGCTGCTGTGACGAAGCTCGTGTCTCTTCCTTTGCACAGCAGAGATAGATTTGATTATTTTTGAGCATGATGAGACTGGTCAGATGATTTTTCTTCAGAAGTGAACGGAGCAGAACCAGGATATCCTGATGATTCGCCTCCATTCGTTCCCGGCCCGTTCCTTTCATTCGATGCTCAATCTCCAATAGACCTCCCGCGAACCAGTATTGTCCCTTCACCAACAAACGAAGCCCCATACGTGTTCGCGCTTGCTCCTCCTGCTCAATGAGACCACTCATCAGATCCTGAATCAATTCATTCTGATTACGCACCATTTTCTCTTCAAGAAATTGGGAACGAAGGGTAAGCGCAGCCGCAGCTTTGGCTGTGTAATCGAGCAGCAGTTTAAGGTACTCCACAGTCGCTGACGGATGCACAATCATACCTATGGCTGAGAATACTTGGCCAAAACAGACCACCGGATAACAGAGCAGCGCAGTCTCCTCATCCATATGAAACCACAGCTCGGTATCGGAATCATTCAGATTTAGCTGTTCGACCTCCCGGCTGTACCAGCTGTAGATCGCCTGCTCCATTTCCGGAGCTAGCTCAGGTACAAAACTGCCCGCCTCCATAGACGAAATGTACACCACCGGTTTTGCCGAATAGGCGTATAGCAGTTCCAGCACCGCAGACATATCCGTACTCTGCAACGTCCGCAGCTGAAGCTCACGTGAATAGGTCTCCAAGCTCTTTAACAACTGGTGCTGGTGGTTAATAAGTAGAGAGTGGATATCTTGCGTGATCTCAACAAATCGCACGGGTTGCTCAAATACGATAAGTGGAAACTGATGCTGGTTCGCCAGTTCAATTAACGACTCGGGAATCGCATGAATGCTAGTTCCAAACTCGACACATAATCCAGCGGCCTCACGATTGATCAACTGCATCAGATACGCTTCACGTCCTTCTTCTGACTGAAGCCATAGACCCGTGGATAAAATAAGATCATTCGGGCTCACAAAAGGAGAAACATTGGTAATTTCCAGCACATGAACCCAGCCCACCTGACGATCCAACCCCTCTTGCCCTGCCGCAAGCCGCGCTTGGCTAAATACCGGACGTTGCAGAATATCTCTGACAGTAAACACACGGTCATTTCGCAAAGTTAATCCCTCTTAGTGTTATTTTTTCTTACATTATAATCCAAAGACATGTGTCCTGAACAGTCAATTTCGACGAATTGTTGAGTCTCGTTTCTGAAAAATAGACATCGTGTAAGGTGCAAAACGACTTATGGAGTCATAAACTTGTAGTATAAGCTAACAACCAATAAATGGACGAGGTGCATGGTGATGAGAATCGGAATTCCTAAAGAAATCAAAAACAATGAAAACCGTGTAGCGATAACTCCTGCCGGGGCGGCTGATTTCGTGACAGCCGGGCATCAAGTCTTTATCGAGCAAGGTGCCGGACTTGGCAGTGGATTTATGGATCAGGAATACGTTCAAGCTGGTGCCTTAATTGTTGAGGAGGCCGCACAGGTATGGCAGGATGCCGAGCTTATTCTTAAAGTAAAGGAACCTCTTGCCAGTGAATATCATTATTTTCGCCCTGGACTGATTTTGTTCACTTACCTGCACCTCGCCGCAGAGCCAGCTCTTGCTAAAGCACTGGTTGAAAAACGGGTGACCGCTATCGCATATGAAACATTGGAAGTCGGCGGCTCTCTCCCGTTGCTCACACCCATGAGTGAGGTGGCCGGGCGGATGGCTGCGCAGATCGGTGCGCAGCTTTTGGAGAAAACAGAAGGTGGCAAAGGCATTCTGTTATCCGGTGTGCCTGGCGTAAGCCGCGGCAAGGTTGTCATTATTGGCGGCGGTACGGTAGGTACAAATGCTGCCAAAATTGCACTTGGTTTGGGGGCCGATGTCACAATTCTGGATCTGAATCTGAATCGGCTGCGCCAGCTGGACGATATTTTTGGCAACCAGATCCAGACGCTGGTATCCAGCCCCTCCAATATTACGTCCGCTGTCGCTGCGGCGGACCTGTTGATCTGTGCGGTGCTGATCCCGGGCGCTAAGGCGCCAACGCTTGTCAGCGAGCAGGTCGTGAAGACCATGGCACCCGGGTCGGTCATTGTGGATGTGGCGATTGATCAGGGCGGGATCGTCGAGACCATTGATCATATCACCACTCACGATGAACCCACGTATGTGAAACATGGTGTCGTGCACTACGCGGTGGCGAACATGCCTGGCGCCGTTCCGCGCACGTCCACGGTGGCGCTGACCAATGCCACCATGCCTTATGCGCTGCAGCTGGCGAACCACGGAGCAGCTGCAGCGATTCGCGGCAGTTCGTCCATTCGTAGCGCAGTGAATGCGCTGAATGGACACATCACGTATGAGGCGGTTGCCCGTGATCTCGGGCACGCCTATGTTCCCGCAGGACAGGCGCTTGAAGATGCCGCCGCCGTCCAATAGATCTTCTGGCCGTTCCACCCGGGACCAACTGTGTCCATCCCGTGGAACGCATAGAAGCGCAGTGCACCAAGAAGGGTTTCTAGGGGCACTGCGCTTCTTTTTTTAAATTGCGAATCTGCTTGGCTCAAATGGGAACTAATGGCGCTAACCAGTCTATTTTATTTTCTGATTACAGCTACCGAATCGTTATGCATCAGTCTATTGTTTATGCTAAACCACTCGTTCACTGCATACCTCACGAAAGTTGCAATCCCGGCATGCCCGGTGCGAAGGCATCGGGGTGAAGTAGGACATGTCCTTGGGACGGTTGTAATACTCATCGGCCACGCAGGAACGCATCTCCTCGATGTAACGCCCTACGTTTTCCTCCACTTTGCGAATGTCCTCTTCGGTTGCAGTAAACTCTTTGTGTTTGCCAGTCAACAGATACTCCACTCGAATTTCAATCTGTTCCAGCGGAACCCGGTAGTGCTCTCTTACATAGGAAGCGTACAGAATTAACTGATCGGAAAAATCATCTTCTTTGCCCGTCTTCCAATCCACAATGACAATATTTCCGTTGCTGCGTCTGTATAATAAGTCCATTTTCACATACACCCGTGTATCATGCAGCAGCATCGTATCCCATTTCTCAATCTCCAGAATCGTTGTACTTGCACGGGACAAATCTTCCCACGTCAGCGTCTGATACAAGTTGCCTACGCAGACTCCTGCGCGTTCTTTGATGGTTGCGACCCGGTCGTTCAGTGTATCATCGCCATAATAAATTTCCGACAGCATCGTATGATTTTTCGGATTAAGTTGCCATTGCTCCGGATTCATCGACTCTTTGTATGCCTGGTTCAGCAGATCACGTATCGTCTTCTCCAAAAAAACTTCACGGGGCTTGGGCTTGCCTTCCTCCCTGCTCCTTACAGCCGACTCACACATTCGGTGTGCCAGATCCCCAAATACAAGATACAGATTGCTCAGCTGTTTCAGACGATACAGACGTACCTGCATCTCATCCGCCGATTCTGTTTTCCAGCCGTTGTGGGCACCATAATAATGATAATAATATTTGCGCAGGCACTCATCGAACATACTTGCCCGCGACTGCGAATAAGACCACTGCGGGTATTGTGCCATAAGATAATCTGCCTTTCTGTATACCAGATTCATTCATGCCAATGCTTCATTCCGAACTGTAGGGTGAGTTTGTAGGGACATATTGTAAGACTAGTCTTTAGAATATAACATCCGAACGTTGCTCTACATACCCGCCCTTGCATAATACTTAGCTGAGAGATCCTTTTATTGCTCACAGTATAAAGCCCTGACCGTCATGCCGCAACCCGGCTTCCGTTATTTTCTTGTGCGCGCAACCGTTTGAGGAACGATACGTATCGTTTATATAGTTACATCAGGATGAAGGGAAGTATCTCTCGTCTTTTATAAAAGGAGCGCATCCCAACCATTGCTAGGCGTTAGAATGCAGAGGTTATCTCGTGCGGAGGCAAGTGGTTATGACGCATACGCGGTAGAATGTTGAGGTGAGACTTTTCAGCAAACTTCTCTCTGGCGACGCTAACGATCACCACAGACCTTATTTGCCCATTTTGATGGAGTTTCAAAATGTAACGATCACCAGAGACGCTATTTAGCTGGATTTCAGTAGAAAAAGGGATAAAACGGACGAATGACGCAAAATAACCTCCCTGCGGATCGTTAGAATTTCAACATGGCTATTTTGGGCGAAATAAGGTTTCTCCTGATCGTTAGAATGTGCGGGTGTTGAAATGTATGGAGTATAGGGATAGTTAATGGAGTAACTTAAGATTAAGTAACTTGCTATCGTGGAGCGCACGGGCCTGCTGCATATTTTCTACTCAACGTCAATTCTTCCCTATCCATTCACCCAAAAGTTGAATTTGATCACGAACGGTATTAATCTATTACGTAAATTAAGCTTTCCTGTGATCCGCTAACAATTACAACCCAACTGCAATGCATATTTGCAGTACAATTTACAACCACGAATAGATAGAGCATGACAAAGCACCCTCAAAAGAACACTATCTTTTCAACTACAGAAAATATGTACAGGCATATCCAAAAGGAGGCGCCACCCATGAATCAGCCAGATTGGTTCCAAGCGGAAGCAGCATTGCAACAGATTCAAGTCATCGGAAGCGATCGGAATGAGCTGGTGAATATCATCGGCGAGACAGCAGGAGTAAACTGCATTGGAATTGGTACGGATGCAGCTGTATTTAGGTATGATCTGCTTCCGCAGTATGCCTTCAAAATGTACTCGGATCATGCTTTAGATAAACTAAATAATGAAAAACAGGTCTACGCCCAGCTTAAGGGTCTACCCTACTTCCCGACGTATTACGGCAGCGGCCGAAATATACTGGTCATCAGTTACGAACCCGGAGACACTTTACTCGAATGTTTGGAAAAGGGAATCCCCGTCCCCGAGCAGGTTATGCTCGATGTAGACGCAGCGCGAGAAGCGGTCCGTCGACTTGGACTGAATCCACGCGACATTCATCTAAAAAATGTACTCCTCCAGAATGGACGTGGTAAAGTTCTCGACGTATCGGAGTATATTCAGGAAGGAGACGATCATCGCTGGGAGCATCTCGTATGGGCCTACCACAATATCTATCCAAGCATTGAAGGCACGCCCATATCTCCCCGAATGCTGCAAACAATCAAATGGACGTATAATCAGTTCGACCAAGCCAACCTTAAAATGGAGAACCTCTCCAGGAAGGCCAATCGACTACTCTCCAAATTTTTGAAATAAATGTGCTAATGCAATTCTATTAATCCACGTGTGGTAAATGAATTCACTGTTTGCGGTTACACCAGGGCTTCTCCCTTCCTCAAACCACTTGAGTTTAGTCGATAATGGGCTAGATTAGAGTGGTTTTTGTACTTCCACATTGTTTACTTCACACTCCTTCTTTCACGTTTCTTCCTTCCTCTCCCCCTTTTCATCCTTCTGCCCACCTTCCAGCCATCTCTTTCCCTTCTCACCCTTCCTTCATTCCCCGTGCCTGCGAAGGCGTCATACCCTTATACTGCTTGAATAGTTTTGTGAAATAGTTCGCATTGTCGCAACCGACCTGGGCGGCAATTTCTGTAACTGTGAGGCTGCTGCCCTGAAGCAGGTGCTCCGCTTCACTCATCCTGCATCCGTTTACGTATTCTACAAGCGTGCGTCCGGTCAGCTTTTTGAACATTTTGCAGAAATGATATACATTCAGGCCTACTTGGCTTGCCGCTTCACCAACAGACAATTTCTCCTGCGGATCAGCCTCGATCCGAGCAATCAACTGCTTAAACCGCTCACGGTTAGGAAAATACCCGGCACCCGATCGATCCCGCAACTGATGCGGCATAAACGTCCGAGCCATCAGCGTAAACAACGCATGCAGTTTGGACTTCACTACAAGCTGATACGCCGGTAGCTGCATTGCCATCTCTTCCACAGCTTCATTTAATAAGGAATAATACCCGGCACAGGCTGCATTCTCTGCAGCAGGTTTGACCGGAAACCGCACACTGCCTTCCAGGTAGGGCGCGACATACTGCTCATGCACTGGATCGCTCGTAAAATCCTGAAACAAAGCGCGATTGACCACAACCGAGTCATAATGCACATCTCCCTCATCCAATGCGTATCCAACATGCAGGGCACCACCCGGAATGATAATGACCTCTCCAGCCTCAATTTCATAAGGTCTGCTATCAATGTGAAATACCGCTCTCCCCTTACGCATAATGATCCATTCAAAATGCTCATGCCAGTGCAGATATAAAATGCATTCCTCCGTTTTTTTCGCAGAACAGCGATTTTGGAACAACTGAAACGGATGGGATTTATGATCAATTCGCGTATCTTCGTGAAGCGCTTTCAAGTCTAGCATGGTTTTCTTCCCCCTCACCACAAAATCCGACTAATAAAGCACAAAATTGTTTAGAGCCTTCCCTTACATCCAAGGCTATAATGAGTGTGTCACGAAGTACTATAAGCCAATATTGGAGTGAATTACAACCATGAATCCATCCATTCGTATCGGAACCCTTGTAGGCGGCCATGATGCCGTTCGGGTCATTCCGCAAATTATGCAACACGGCTTCGAATCTTTTAACCTGACGTTCTGGCAAAGCACAGGCAACCTTGATTTGGCAGAAACCGCCAAACGTGTCCGCGACATCGTTGACGAACATGGCATCACCATTTCGGCTGTAAGTGTGTTTGGTAATCCACTCACCGGCACAGGGGATAACGCTGACACCTTGGCAAGCTGGGAGCGCGTCATTGACCACGCACAACTTTTTGGAGCAGATATCGTCTCCGGCTTTACCGGACGTTTGACCAATCAACCGATTGACGAATCGATTCCACGGTTCAAGGAAGTGTTCGGTGAACTGGCGCGACGGGCGGCAGACCGAGGTGTACGCATTGCTTTTGAAAATTGTGATATGGGTGGGACGTGGCAGACCGGCGACTGGAATATCGCTCACAACCCGACTGCCTGGGAAATGATGTTTAATGCCGTTCCTGATGAAAATGTCGGTCTGGAATGGGAACCTTGCCACCAGATGGTCAGCTTGATTGACCCGATTCCACAGCTTCGCAAATGGGCTTCCAAAGTGTTCCACGTTCATGGCAAAGACGCAACCATCGCCTGGGATATTGTTAAGGAACATGGCGTACACGGCCCACATGAATTTGTATGGCATCGCACCCCCGGCTTTGGGGACAGCAATTGGGCAGATATCATCACCATTTTGCGTCAGAACGGCTACCAGGGTACCATCGACATTGAAGGCTGGCATGATCCGGTGTATCGCGATGAACTTGAAATGACCGGGCAGGTCCATGCATTGAATTATTTAAAACATTGCCGCGGCGGCAGCTTTGTGCCCAATCCGATCTAAAGATGTCACGGCATGAAGACTGGGCTGGGTTACTCATGTGCCCAGAAACTCAAAAAGCACGTCACAATCACATGTACTACTAGCATGGAATACTAACTTATAACATGGATCAATAACATCTATGCATCTATATGAGGGAGTTGAGCACATGACCTACCCTTACCGGGTTATCATCGCAGGTTGCGGGGCAATGGCAAACACTTGGGCGGACTATGCCAAAGAGAGACCAGATACCGAAATCGTGGGACTCGTTGATCTCTACGAAGAAGCGGTGTCATCATTTGCCAAGCGCCACAATTTATCATGTCCAACCTTTACGAATATTCACGATGCCCTTGAAGCTGTCGATGCCAACATCGTATTTGATGTGACCATCCCTTCCAGCCATTATCATATTGCGATGACCGCGCTACAGGCAGGTTGTCACGTCTTTGGCGAGAAACCGCTCGCGGAATCATTCTCGGACTGCACGGATATTGTGCAAACCACCCGTAGTACAGGACGTATTCAGGCGGTGATGCAGAACCGCAGGTTCGACCCGCGTATCCGTGCCTATCGGCAGCTCATTTCCAGCGGAACGATTGGGCAGCCGGGATATGCAGGAGCAGACTTCTTTATCGGGGCGCACTTTGGTGGTTTCCGTGACCTCATGGACAGCCCGCTTTTGCTGGATATGGCGATACATACCTTTGATCAGGCGCGTTATATCCTTGGTGCAGATCCGGTGTCGGTGTACTGTCACGAATTCAATCCTCCAGGTTCCTGGTATAAGGGCAATGCAATGGCAATATGTATTTTCGAAATGTCCGATGGGTCTGTGTTCGATTACCGTGGGTCTTGGTGTACCGAGGGTGTACCTACATCCTGGGAAGCAAGCTGGCGTGTGACTGGGGAAAAAGGAACCGCCATCTGGAATGGTCATGACGACATCTATGCTGAAGTGGTAAACACACTCGCACTGGAATCCGATGGCAAGCCATCTTTCCTTCAGCGCGCTGAACGAATCGAAGCCGAACTGCCTGTAATGACCAAAACCGGACATCACGGCTGTCTTGAAGAGATGTTTGCAGCACTTGAGGAAGGACGATTGCCCGAAACGGATTGCAGTGACAACCAGTACAGCATGGCTATGGTGCTCGCCTCTCTTGAAAGCGCACGAACCGGACAGAAAGTACTGATTGCAGATTTATTGAAAACAACAGGGCCGTCATCTTGAGCAGGAGGATTAGGGTTAATTTTGTTAAAATAAAAATTTGTGATCGCTATAAAAGGAAGTGAGTCTTATTGGATAGTGAAAGTGAAATTATTATTTCTCCATTACATGCGGACTTAATAGTGGATATCCATACGACAAACGATTACTTTACGTTATTCGGTAAAATCATCCCCAGTTTACAATCTGGACAATGGACCTATGAAGAAGTCCTTTTTGATGAACCGAGAGAAATTCGATTCCCTGATGAACAACTGGATTGGAACGAATATATCAACCAGGAAGATAAAATGTTGTTTTTAGCGTATATAAATCAGGTATGTATAGGACAGATTAGAATCGTTAAGGATTGGAATCGCTTCTGTTATATTGAAAACATTGCGACGAAAAAAGAGTATAGAGGCAGTGGGGTCGGAAAGCTGCTCTTAAATAAAGCAGAAGCATGGGCAAAACAAAAAAATCTTATAGGCATGTCTCTCGAAGCACAAGATGATAATCTGGGTGCATGCCGATTCTATGTGAAACAAGGCTTCACACTAGGTGGAGCTGACACACTCAAGCAGTCCTATACTCCTAATATTGATACTACCTTATATTGGTATAAGTTATTCAATTAACAATGCCAGTAGCAGAATATGGAATACAGCCGTTCCAACATAGGAACGGCTGTTTTTATACCTACAAAATCCGCTTTTTCATCGCCTTGTACACCAGTTGCGCAAACAAACTGTTGGACCATGCAAACCATGGACGCGTATACGTGTCGGGATCATCAGCATGAAAGCCTTCGTGCATGTACCCCGTGCCCGCGTCGGTGTTCTCCAGCAAATCAATCATGGCCAGCATCTCTGCGTCATTGTCTGCTGTTAGTCCTTGCATGGACAGCGCCATATGCCAGATATACCCTGGAGGGGTGTGCGGGCTACCAATGCCCTGGGCTACTGTGCCCTCATAGTAGTACGGATTTTCTTTACTCAAAATAAAACGCCGTGTGTTCTGATACACCACATCATCCACGGAAACATACCCGATATACGGAATCGACATCAGTCCCGGTGTGCCCGCATCATCCATTAGACAAACGTTGCCAAACCCGTCCGTTTCATAGGCGTAAATCTGTCCATACACCGGATGACGATAGGTACCATAAAGGGCAATGCCATGCCGGATTTCCCCCTCCAGGCGTGCCATACGGCTCACTAGCTGTTCGTCACGGAACACCCATTTTGCTATTTCCCCCATCTGGCCCAGCGTCACTGCGGCGAACATATTCGATGGAATATTGTAGTGAAAATCACAGGCATCATCGCTTGGGCGAAAGCCTGACCAGATCATGCCCGTATAGTTTACTGGCATCCCCATCCCCTCATTGCGTAACGTATCGTGAGCCGGACAGTTGCGCCGCATGAAACGATACGGGGATTGCTCTACATGACGCTGTTCCGCCTCCCACAGGTGCACGATCTGCTCCATGACCTTTTTAAAACGTTCATCAAAGATGTCTGTAAGCTCTGTCTCACGCCAGTATGTATAGGCCAGCTTCATAGAGAAACACAGGGAATCCAGCTCAAACTTCCGCTCCCAGACCCAAGGCGACATCTCTGTCTCATCATTCGCGTCCCAGTGCCAGCCGTTAGCTGTTTCGTTAAATGCATTCGCATAGATGTCCACTTCCGCATAAAAGGTATGCCGTTTGACCAGACCTCCGATAATACGCTGCAGCTGCACGTCATGCTTCGCCAGCGGAACATAATGGATCACTTGCTCCACCGAATCCCGCAGCCACATCGCGGGAATATCTCCCGTAATGACAAAAGTTGTACCATCATCCAACAGCTTGGTAGTCGTTTCGAGTGTGTTCGGAAAACAATTACGAAACTGCGACAGCAGCTTCGGTCTATGCTGCAATCGCTCATCGGCCTCATGCAAAATATCACGAACGGCTTGGGGCAATTCTAACTCAGGCATCGGAATTTTCGGTAATCTGAACTGTTCCATGGGAGTCCTCTCCGTTTCTATGTAAACTATTATTCAACCAAAATAGACTAATATATAATTCCCAATAGGTTTATTGTTATTTTCGTTATCATATTTTATAATAACGTTATTATTCTGTAAGTGTACCTGTTCCATGAAAGCACGTCAATTCACAAATAATCAGTTTCCTAGTCAATCATATACGCATAAAATATAAGTCATTCAATTTTCGTCCATCCCGATTCATCCATTTCATCCATCTGTCCATAAAAGGAGTAATCATATGTCTCGAAAAGTATCGATCCAAACGCTGGCTGACCAGCTCGGTTTGTCCAAATATGCTGTATCCCGTGCACTCAGCGGCAAAACCGGGGTCAGTGAGTCCACACGTACTCGTGTTCTGGAACTTGCCCGCGCGCTCGGGTATCGTCAGAGTACGCCTGGCTCGGCGAAACAAACTGCCACTACCACTCAGCCAGCCGCATCTGAATCTCCCTTCGCCCTCATCTGTATGAATCAGCTTAACCGCGGTGAGCCTCACTACTGGCAGCGTGTCCTGTCAGGTATCATCTCGGGTTGTACCGAACAAGGCTGGCATCACGTTATTGTGTCGCCTTCACTGGACTTACCGGGCAAGGAGATTACACCTGAGAATGCGATCGCACCTCATCTGGACTGGACACGCTGTGCCGGAATTATCGTCATGGGCGCTTTCCCGCATACCGTGTTGCAGACGCTGGTGCAAACAGGACGCCCGATTATTCTAGTCGATCATCAGGAGCCTTTGCTGAACTGTGATACGATCAGCCATGATAATCTGGAAGCTGGCATTACAGCGGCCAGATATCTCATGTCGAGGCAGTGCAGACGCATCGGCCTGATTACCGATGACGGACGTGCCGCCAGCTTCGCACAGCGTAAGATTGGAATTGAGCTGGCTTTAAACCATTTTCATGCCGAGGAAAGAAAAGAAATAAGTTTTCAAGCTTGGAATGTAGCCTATGAAAACGGGGATTGGGTGAACAAGCTCTCTGCCACAATTATGCAACTGCCTGCCGACGAACGCCCCGATGCGTGGATTGGCGCAAATGACGATATCGCCTTACAGTGGATGCAAAAGCTTGGGCAGATGAGCGTCTTGGTACCACAGGATTGCCTGGTCATCGGAATTGACAATGTTTACACCGCTGCCACCTCATCTCCCCCACTGACAACGATTCATTTGTGCAAAGAGGAACTTGGACAACGAGCCGCCCAGGCTTTGAAGCGTCGAATCGAACGCCCAGGTACACCGAAAGAAACGGTCATGTTGTCCACCACATTGATTCCAAGGGATTCGGCATAATTTATACGGATAGGATAAGGATAAGTCCAGATCACAATGGATCAGCAGCACTCCAGATTCATTACGTTCTGCTATGCTCCTCTTAGATCCAGATCTCAAAAGCAAAAGAGCCCTGCATCGAAATATGCAGAGCTCTTCCCTGGATGATCATGTTTGAACTTATGCCAATGGCACTCACAACTCGTTCATGACGATTTTACCCTCCGTGTCCCAGCAGTTCTTGAACGATCCTGCCGCCCTTTGCTTAGTGCCCGTTATTGATCCCAAGGCATACTTGAATCACTCGTAAGTTTTACTTTCCAGTCTACATCCCCAAAATCACGATGCACCACGGTTCGTTTTAACGTCAATTTCGTCCCCTTATCCTTGTTAAAACCATGAACAATCAGCTTTAGCTCATTAACAACGTACTCTTCCTTATTATTGGGTTTGTCTCGATTACCCATCACTTCGACAGGATACTCTCTTCCTTTAGGATCGATTGCAACCCACTGATCACCATGAAATTCATTTTTAAAAACACCGCCTCCTTCCAGAACCAGGGAAGCTTTCTTCTCCACGCCTGTATGAGCAGATTGCTGCCCAAACTGATAACTGTAGTCCATTACATCTATCAAATCCCCAAGGTGATTAAACGAGGCAAATAAACGATACGGATTATCCTTTCTGCTCAGATCAACTTCCATCGTCTGCTCCTCTTTCACACGTATCGTGTAACCATCCAGGACAAAGCGAATATTATCTGAATTCAATGTTACCAGAGACGGGTCCCATGTCTCCGATATCTTAAGTGGCCCTCCTGCACTCACTTGACTTAAATCTCGATAACGGAATTTGGCCTGACGCGCATTCGGTCTGCCCCCGTTAAAAATGCGGTACTCTCCCGTGTCCATAACTTCAATATGATACAGAATGTCCATGTCCTTAGCCCAATTTTCTGCTGCTTTAGCGCGAAGCTCGTCGTTCAGATTCACTTCCAGATCAAGCCGGGTTCCATTTGGTGTCTGCACCAATTGTGTCATAGCCAGTTCCAGCCCCTCCGGTGTTGTATAGGACGCATTCATCGGGGTTTCTTTGGACATCACTTTGGCTTGGGTCATATCCAGTTTGAACTGGAAGCCCCAGTTCACGGATACCTTTTTGTCCGTATAGGTTTGGGTATTCACATCATAGCCATAGCCATCTCCTACATTTAAATGTCCGAATTCTCCGCGAACAATGATTTCATCAGGGATATCTTGGTGCAACTGAAACACCAGCTTATTAAAAGAGCCACTCCCTTGCCTTGTATCAAACGCAAGCTCAGCAACATCTTTTCCGTTTTTATCCGTGATGTGGATATCCTCTGCTTTTGAGCCGAGCAGATACATCGCTGTCCCGTCAGGTGCCGTTTGTTGCAGCACAAGTATAAGTTGAGAACCGTCTACAAGCACATCTTCAATCTTGAGTTTGTAACCCTGATCATTAATATCAATGTTCGGGTTCACCACAAGTCCAAGCGGTTGAAGCCGTTTGTAGTCGTCTGCCAAATCGGCATCTCTCAGAACCTCCGGGACAGGAATATTAGGTAAAGGGGGAATATTTACGGCGTTTACAGGCGGCTGAACGGGCCTTTCCTTTGTCCGATCCCAAGCAGTCCAAGCCCCTCCTGCAATCAGTATCGCAGCCGCTGCGGCGATCCCCGTTCGATAAATCCATTTGCTCTTATGCGACTTCTTTTTTTCCCACGGCGCCTGCACATGAGGGTCCTCCATGGACACATGATCCAGCTTCCGCATCACTTGTAATGTAAAATCTGCATCCGGTCCCTCGCGAAACAGCTCCTCTCCCCACTTGCGATCCTGCTTCTTCTCCTGCTCACTTGAAATGGGCTTCATAGGTCGATAAACCTCCTTTGCGTTCCATCTGCTTTCTCAGCATTTTCTTCCCTCGATAAAGTGCATTACGCACTTGTGCGTCACTCATATCTGTAATCGTGGCGATCTCCTCATAGGTCAGCTCATTGGTGTACTTCAAGAGCAGTACAAGCCGGTACGTTTCCGGCAATTGTTCGAGATGACGATGGATTTCCCTCTTCATTTCCTTGTGCAGCAATTGTTTCTCAGGTGTGTCTTCACTGACAGATTCAATCTCCTGATCGGCGGTCATCATCGGTTTCCTTTTCCGCATATGATCCCTCATGATGTTCACCGCAATGGTATACACCCAAGCCGAGAAACTGCTGCCCTCTCTTCGGGTTGGCATATATCGATAGATCCGAATAAATGTATCCTGTGCTAGATCCTGCGCATCCGGGTGACTTGCGCCCATTCCGCGCAGGATGCCGTAGACTTTATTTTTATATCGATCCACGAGCACGCTGAACAGCTGTTTATCCCCATCCATAATGCGCTGAATCAGTTCCTCCTCTGGTATCAGATGTGTCATGTAATCCCCCTTCTCTACAGCGTCCATGCATGGTTCTGTACTATATAGACGGCAGTCCTCCCTGAAACTTCTCACTTTATCGTCAAAAAAAGAATCCACCCTCTCCGGCCATTGCCGAACGGGTGAACTCGAATCTACGAAGTATAACGTGAAGCACGCCGATTTTTCCTATTCTCCACCGTTCTTACCAGCCACGAAATCCGCAAGCTGGGCATAGATTGCTACAATTTCGTCCATCGACATGCGTACAAGTCCACTGGACGAAGGCGCAACGAACTCCTGAATTTCTTTCACGATCGGGTCATCTTGGAATCCCCACTCTACTTTGGATCGTTTGCTGTACTGGGTGTACACACCTTTGCCAACAAAACAAGCAATATCCGGCCTGAATGTCTCCAGCTTTTTCCGCAAAATCTCGCGCCCTTCCGCATACTCTTCCTTCGTAATATCCTCAATGCCTTTCGTTGGACGGGCTACGATATTCGTAAAACCATATCCCAGCTTCAGTAGCTCAGCATCCTCTGTTGCATCATATAAACGCGGGGTTAGTCCGGAACGCTCCAGAATGCGCCAGAAGCGATTGCCTTTATACGCATAATGATGACCAGTCTCTCCCGAGGTAATGCTGGGATTGAAGCCAATAAACAAAATCGATAAGCCGGTATCCAGATGATCCGGGATCATAGGGCAGCACCTCCTGAACTTTTTTGACCAAATCTCCTTGCAGCTGTGTATAAAATGATATAATGATCGAAGTGTTTTCCGTAAAGAACTGAAATTTTCATGAAAAAGGAAGCTGAACCAATGATTGCAGACATCATGTTAGAAGTCGTCCTGCCCGTCTTTCTCCTGATTGCTGTCGGGTCCTGGATGCAAAAGGTGTTCAAGCTGGACTTGTACACCCTCGCCAAAATCAATTTCTATTGTATTACCCCCGCAGCCGTCTTTATGAGCATGTATCACTCGAATATGTCCGGTGAGCTACTTGGTACGGTTACGCTTTTTTACGCGATCTATGTACTCATTCTCTATATTATAGGCTCTGTGGTATCCCGCTCGTTCCGTATGAACAAAGGCATGAAAGCCGCCTTCAACAATAGTATCATGCTGGATAACGCAGGCAACTACGGTCTGCCGATTAACGCACTGGTATTCCGGGGTGACCCGCTCGCCTCATCCATTCAGGCACTGGTCATGTCCTTGCAGTCTTTGCTCACCTTCACCTATGGTGTTCTGTCCATCCAAGGTGCGAAGCTCAAGGGGAACTATCGTGCAGTCATTATCGGTTTTCTGAAAATGCCTGTACCGTATGCGCTCTTGCTAGGGATTTTGTTTCAAGCGTGGAAGCTGCCTTTACCTACCTTTCTGTCCATGCCACTCACCTATGCACAGCAAAGTATGGTTGCCGTTGCACTGCTGACTCTCGGGGCACAAATCGTGAAATATCCGATTCGATTATATCGTCTTGATGTGTATATTAGCACATTTTTGCGCCTGTTGATTGGTCCGGCAATCGGCATCAGCATCGTGCTGCTACTCGGGCTGGAAGGCATAGCGGCTCAGGCACTCATTATCGCTTCAGGCATGCCTACCGGGGTCAACTCTTCCATTCTCGCCGAGGAATATGACAACGAACCTGATTTTGCTGCGCAGACGGTACTAATCTCCACTCTACTTAACATTATTACGATTACAGCACTAATTTCGTACGCCAAAACGTTCTAAATAGTTAACGTATGCTCACATCCCTATTTAGGGGTTGTGGGCTTTTCGCATTTAGCTTCATTCGTCCCGGTTATAGACATAAAGTCTTAAGGTTATCCCTTCTCTAATCCAACCTAGAACCTTTTCGCGCGTCAAAAGGGTATTATCCGTTGCGAAACTACGTTTCGGCCCTTAAAATTATTGGGTAATACATTCTGGAAGTTTTATTAAGTTCATTATCTACATTTTTTCTACATATCTTCATTATCATTTCCACGAGGTGAATGTTGTGACAAGAATTGTTGTCCCCCCTGAGAAACTTCAGGAGATTTCCAACCAGTTTGCCCAAGCTTCGGAACAAAGCCGAAACATGATCAGTAATTTAAGCAGACAAATTAGTTCATTACAGAGTCAGTGGTCCGGAATCACGCAAGAGCGTTTCTTTCAGAACTTTCAAGTGGCACACCGGCAAATGGCGAACTTCTCCACTTCGGTATCTTCCATTGGCACAGAGCTGAATACGATTGCCACTCGTTTTACACAGACAGATCAGTCTCAAGGACAAGGTGTGCAAACAAATGGAGGCCAATCCAGCTCAGGCAAAAATGTGAAAACAACGCTATCAGATCTGTATGATCAAGGAAGCAAGTCTTGGGATAAAATCAGTCAGATTCACGGTAACCTAGGACTATTTGGTACGGCTTTGTACTCTAGCTTAGCTACCTCCATGGTGCTCTCCAAATCGGTTCATTTTAAGGTGGATCCTCGTAACCCTTCCCGTGCCAAAATTCATAATGCTCCGTGGGTAAAAGGAAAGGGAGATTCTTTCCTAAGTAATATGGCACGTAAATTGGACAGACAATTCCGCAATCCTGGCTTGATTATGAAAGGACTAAAGGGATTTGATACACTTGCAGGCAAATTAAAAATTGGTGATATCGGGCTCGGATTCAGTAAAGCCAACAGTTTTGGTCAATGGACCCGTAATGTGATCGCTGGCGTAAATAAAGGCCAATATGGGATGAAAATTTCCAAAATCCCCAAAATGATTAGCAAAAAGCTGTTCCCAATTAACGTTGGGCTGAATGTGTGGGATGAAGGTGTCAAAACGGTTTCCAAATTTAAAGAGGGTACTCTGACCAAAACAGATCTTGCCGTCTCCACATCAAATGTTGTGATTAAGTCTGTCTCTGCCGGAGCCGGAGCAATCGTTGGCGGAACCTTCGGTGGTGCTCTTTTGGGTCCCCCTGGTGCAGCTATAGGTTCTTATATAGGTGGTAGTATAGGAGCGTGGGCAGGTAATCATATAGCAGGTGCAGCGGAAAAAGGGATACGCTGGCTTACCAGTCGTTTCAAATAACGTTAAGGATAGGATATACATCATCTGTAGAAAGTGAGTTGTTTGAATATTCATGGAGTCGATTAAATTCAGTCGTTCAGTCGTTCTATTTAGGGCTATCGGCACTCTGATTATTATGATTCTAGGAAGTATCATGATTTTAGATTTAAAAAACTTTCGATTTGGTTGGTTTAGCCCAATCTTCTACGTTTTTATTTTTGCTACTTCAATTTGGTATTTGTTCCCTGCCTTTTATAGATTGACCTTTCATCTTTTTTCGAGTACAACTCTGATCTCATTTGATCAGTATCGCGTGACTGCTAAAAACGGCAAATCCCTTCTCTGGTCTGATATTAAGCAAATTGAAGCTGTTGGAGATACCCTCAATAACTTTGGCCAACCTGTACCAAGGCTATACCGTTTTAATCTTTTAGATCAATCTCATGTCGACATGTCTACTTATCACCTACTAACGAATGAACAATATCAAGAGGGTGCAAAAAAACTACGCACGGCTTGGTCTCAGAATAAACACCGTAAGGTTGGGGAGGAACTATGGAGTCCATAACCTATACTAGAAAAACAGCATTTTACAAATCTTTCGTCTGTTTTATATTAATTTTGATTGCTTTGGGACAAATCACGAATTCTACTAAACAATGGTACATCCATCCCTTGGAAAACCATTACTAGAATTGAACTCAAACAGCCATTCTTGCGTAAATGGGTACAACATTCACCTCCTTTTTACCGGCTTCATTTACACCATAATAAGTTTGAAGATATAAATACATTTCATATGCTCACAGAGAAAGAACTAATCTCTTGTTTGGGGATGCTACGTAAGTACTGGCACCAATATAAAGACAACTAATGTACTTCACCTGTAATGATCATCTAAACGAAAGAAGGAGATTCCACTCATGACTAAACCTCTAGTTACCTTGTCCATTGAGGAATTCGGATTTGCACTTGCTACTCTTGGTGCAGAAGACATTGCCGCCGGGCTTCTAAAACCGATGTATGGTGAGTTATCTGAACAGAACTGGGAGCTTGTTCTGAGAGCCGCTTCTCACAGTCTGTTATCCAAAGGGCTCATCATACGAATGGAAGAAACGGAGATTGAAATCGAGCCAGAGTTTCTGAAGATGCTGATGCATTTTGCCGAGAGCCGCAGCATGATTCGTGCCTATTCGAACAGCCTTGGACAAGAAAAGGTATTAACCATCCACCAAGGTACAGATAACAACGATACATACTTATATCACTTGGCTGTGGATCAGCGCGTGCACCTGTTCACCTGGACAGAACCGAGGGAATGGGAGGAAGAGCTATTCCGTTTTTATTCAGGGCAACAGGAGCCATTCATTAAGCAACCTACTCAATTTGTAGTAACGGAAGAACAATGGAATGTGCTGACAGACGAGGATAAGATCATTTCATTAGAAACATTCATGAGTAATTGGGAGTTCCCCTCAGAATCGCATGAGTTACTATCACGTTGGCATGAATCCTTTGAAACGTCCGGACAGCAACTAGATAACCTAAGTATTATTCGTTATACCAGTGACCAATCAGAAATACCGTTACCAGATCAAGCACTGCTCATGCTTCATACCGAGCAAGGCTTCTGGAGCATTTCCAATGATAACTCTGACAGCGAAAACGATGCCAGCATCGAGATTACCCAGCATTCCGCAGCATCCTTTCGTAAACAATTACAGGCCTGGATCGGAAACTTCGCTACTCCTGTCTCTACTCCTTAAATGTGTATCTAATACAAAGAAGTCCAGCGCAGCGATGAGTCGTTGCACTTGGACTTCTTCTATGTTACGCCTGTTCAGTTGTTGCCGGATGTTACCCCAATGATCTAATAAGCCTTCTTCCTAGAAGGCCTACGATGGACTATGATTCAACCGTGGTTCGCTCTGGGAACTTGCCGCCTTCTCTGAACAAACATCGTACCAGCCACTGAGCTGCCTTATTGAAAAAAAAGCTGGGACTGACTCCATCCACTTGAACAGGCTCCAATTCTTTCACACTTTCTTTGATCTTGTTCATCTCAATGAGTCCCATCTTCCGCTCATTCGGTCCGAATCGATAAATAACCTTTTCATCGTCCTCCGTCTGTTTCACCAGCAAAATCAATGACGCCATACAGGTTACCCCCTCGTTACGTAGTGAGATTCCAATGCTATTCACTCCTCTTATAATTATTACCTAGAATAGAAAGATTAGATATAGGGCTTTGGTTTATTAGGCTGATTCAATAATCCCATCTTTCTTACAAAAAAAAGAGGCCCTTAGGCCTCCATTTTCATCATACCAAGCAACTAGTTTGATTCCAAACTACTAAAAAATCGCTCAACAAAAACATCACCATATATTTTCTTCATATGTGCGGTGTTAAAAATATATTGTTCCATCCCCTCAAGCTTGCGCAGACTGCGTACCAGTACTTTCCGATCATCATTAGATAGATCAGGGTCATCATCAATCTTTGTCAAAGCATTTTTGACACGTGCGGATACCTGTTCAACATACCGATGGTTTTTGGATTTTGGCGGAATACATTGTGTCAGGTCACAGCCCACAAAACGAACACCGTCAAGGATGCAGTTTTCTAAATTGACGATTAGCTTTTGTTTACCATTCCCCTCAAACGTAATATCCACTAACTTGCCACTAAAGGAACAATTGACGATATTGGCAGCTTGTAAAATCCGATCATTGAATCTACATTTAACAAAGGTACAGTCGATAAACGTAGCATTCTCCAATGTCATGCCTCTCATATCGCAGGAGGAGAATTCGCAATTGGTGAAAACTGCTTCACCTTTGGCAATGCCAACAGAGCGCAAGTCCGAGCAAATAAATGTACACTGATCAATGGTACTACCGGCAAAAAATCTCGTATTCGTAAGATCACAGGTATCAAATACAAGCTGATGCAGAGTGCAGTTCCAGAATATAGGTGAACCAACATTCGAGTTGGTTACGGTCGTTCCGCTTATCTTTTCATTTTCATACCTGAAAATATCAAAAAATAATTCGTTGTCCACTGACATACCTGACTCAAGTCTTCTCATCCCGATCACCCTATCATTTCTTCCAGTTTCGATCAAAAAATTCCCTGCTCTTAACTCGTTATTATACCATAAAGCTGTATAGATATTGAGATAAGTACGGCAATGAGAACATGCCATGTCTGATACCGAAAAAAGTCGCTGAAATAACAACTTCAATGGGATCTCACGATAACAAACAACTATCATATCGAAATTTTGTTGTTATACGAATTTATTTGTATTTTTTTATCACATTATGTCTTGGATCAATGAGCCATGTAAACCGTTCCTTATTCATATATACTTCCCGAGCATTCACAATAGACGGAATCACATCCTCCCCTTTATAGAATACTCTTGCCCCGACTTTCTGAATCGGTACATGATATGAAATGCGCAAGGCTCTCATCAACACCGGCTCCAGTAACATGGCATAATAACTGATCTGGTTCTTCTCCGCATAATGTACAATCGCGGATAATAAATCGGTGACATATCGCCCCCGAAAGGTCGACAATATGGCCAGTTTATCAATCTCTGCAATGTTCCCCATTTCTGCCTGGATCAAAGGATGTTCCAGAAATGGCCCGATTTGGTTCATCAGGCTTTCTTCCGTGTATGGTTTGATTTCAATTGAACCTACATAGTAACCTTCCTCCGTAATCACGACATATCTTTCTAGAAATTCCTCTGAGAACTCGAACTCAAACCCCTTTTCGTTCCAGACCGTTGTCCATATCCCGTTGAACATCGCAAACTCCAATTCATTTTCTACACGTTTAAACATGTTCTTCTCTTCCTTTCTGAGTCTTTATTTGGAAAACTCACCATTACTATCGGTTTATACCGTTAAAATTGAACAACAAAAAAGGAATGTAACAAGGAAGAAAAATCATCCCATTACATTCCTTTTTAAGTTCGTTTAAAAACCAGGATACTGCTTTTGAAAATCTGAATTGACCGACAAATTAATTTCGCTTCGTCCGACTAACCGTATAGTCCATAGAACTATAAACGCGGATCAACGCGCTCCGATTCGAGAGATAAAGCGGCGAGCACACATTCATGAATCCGCTCTATGGATTCTCCTCGCACAAAGCGTTCAATCCCTTCCATGCCCAAAGCACTTTCAAGCAGCGCATGTCTCTCCTTTTTCGACGTTTTACGTTTGCGAAGACGGGACACGTGCTCAGGAGCCAGATAATCCATGCCGTAGATGATATGCAAGTATGCACGTCCTCTCACTTTGAGCGCAGGCTGAATCATGTTGTTACCGTTCCAACTGCGGAACGTCTCGGGTTTGATGACGATGCCCTCATGACCCTCAGCCGTCATATCTTCCCACCAGCGAATAATCTCTTCCTCATCAGCCTCATCCGTAATAATACGGTATTCTGTCTCCATCATTAACTCCGAGATTCGAGCCAACTCACGATTTTGTTCCATGTGCCACTCATGTGTATGCTCCCAGAACGTTCCCGTGCTGTGAGCAAGCGTGTGAAACGGTGCAATGCGAATGTCGCCAATGTCCTGCACATCCCAGCAATAATACTGGAACACTTCCCGGAATGTCTGGGCATTCGCCAGTTTATTCTCGCTTTCCTGTAACCAGTCCGCAACATCACGACCGATGTTCATAGCCTTACGAATGTGTCCAGCCACAATGCTGCGATCCATCAGTGCCGCTTCCGCAACATGGGCATATTGAGAAGCGATAAGCTCTCGTGCTTTCAGGTTCCAAGGGACGATTTCTGCGTCCAGCAAGACAAATTCGGTGGAATACCGTTCGAAATATCCGCCCGCAGTCAATTCCGCATGTAACTTGGCAAGCACCCTTTGTTCTGTCTCAGGATCAAAAAAGGATCGGCCTGTACGAGTCACAATACTGCCCAGCATCGGTCTGCCCACACGCTGAGATGCAGCCTGTTCGTCCCGGAAGAGAAGCAGAATTGCTCGGCTGCCCATATGCTTTTTCTCTGCTACCATACGGGTGACACCTTGTGAACGATAGTAGCGGAATGCATCCCTCGGATGCTCCATAAAACCTTCTACAGAGCATTCACCTGGCGGCGGACTCATCGTTGGCGGGATATAAACCAATTCCTCCAGCGGCACGGTATAATGAGACACGGTATCCAGTGCCGTCTGCACCACTTCTCCCTGTACAGCGACATTCAACCGCGACCCCGTCTGAACGGTAAAACCGTCCTTGAACTTGCGAATATTCGGCGGTGCAAACCGCTGCTTTTCCCAGCGCTTCAGCGGACTGTCTGGATCTTGGGCGTAGTCCTGCTTCGCTGGAACACTAACCATTTCCCGTTCCGGCATTCTCCACGCCGTGAGCATACCGCCAAATACAACACCCTGATCGATATTCACCGTATCATTCACAATCGTAGGATACGGCCTCGGGTCATGCCCCCAGACAATACATTCGCCAGAAACATGATCTACATACCAGTCTTTACGTATCGGCCTGCCTTTCTCATCCGTTCCTTCTACATCACCATAACGGCAGTAATCCTGGATGCGCTTCGACGTTTTACCGATAAAGTGATCCCGTATCCCGGCATGGGCGACAACAACTTGCCTTACCCCATTCCGCGTAAACACCAGATGAGCAGGTGCATCCAGCAGAAAATGCTTCAATGATTCCCGTACCCTTTGGGCCTCGTCACTGCCTCGCTCCTGTTCGAGCTGAAGTAATTCAGCCTCTACAAGCTCATCCCCATGATTTAAGGTGACATCGCGTCCATCCAAATAACGTGCAATTTTCCAACCATGGTTACTGTCTACCATATAAGCAAGACCAGCGGCACACTGTTGTTGCCAGAAAAGCAAACATTTCAACGATTCCGGCCCGCGGCTGCTCACATCTCCGACAGAAACAAGCCTCCGACCCTCAGGATGTCGCATCAAGCCATCTCCTTGCTCATCCACGTATCCGAGACGTTGGATAACTTCCATCATTTCATCATAACACCCGTGGATATCACCAATGATGTCAATACCTGTGCCCATGTCTACCATCAGCGGATTAACTGTACGTACAAAGGTCACTGGGTAAGGGTGCTTCAGCACGTAACTGGCATCGAATCCTTCATCCCGGATCGCACGCAGCGTACGCTTGAATTGCTGTAGCTGCTGTTTTACCCGCTGACGTCCGCGCGGATGCTTGCGCTGATCATCACGTTCGAGCAGCACGGCCTCCGGCACATCCAGTACCATAGCGATGATAGGCACATGGGCTTTACGTGCCAGTTCGATTAACCGTCCGCGATCCTCGGGATACAGATGAGTCGCATCCACCCAGGTCAGCTTGTTCAGACGACAACGAGTGGCGAGCATCGCTTCCATCGCTTCAAATGCCTTGGCCGATACTTGCTGATACTCCGCATACAGCACATCCGCTTCACTGCGAGGCCGATGCTTCCATTCCACATACTCATCGTCACCGACCAGCATGCGAAACTGATCTGACGAGACTACTTCAGTAGCACGAATGACATCCTCTGCCACAAGCTTTGCGAGCAAGGTGCTTTTCCCACTGTTCGATGGGCCAATCAGCACAACCATTCCTGCATAAGGCAATCGAATCTCTCGCTGTCCATCCTGCTGTCTGTCTGGATTGGGCTGCTTGTCTTGCCGATCCCGTCTATCCTCCGCATGGCTTGCGGATTGTCGTTGCACTCCGTCTATTCTGTGATGTGAGCGCTTGCGATCATTCGCACCCGTTTGGCTTTCTTTTCTCATACATGCCCCTCCTTTCCCTGTGTGAATACTACCAGCTGTGTCGGCTGTCCATAACCTTCCTTGTCCTCACCGATGCCCCTGATCTCGTAAGCATAATTGCCTTTCTCTGCCCACCCCGCACATCGGACATTGAACTCCTGACGTGTCCATTCGAAACGGTGATCATGGTGACGGAATTGCTCTTGCTCCATTGCATATACTTCGTTATATTCCTTATTCGGTGTAGTAACTAACAGCACTTTAGGCTGATACTCTTTCAGAATCGTATCCATAATGCCATCCAGACGATATTCCTCAATATGTTCAACCACTTCACACAAGATCATGACATCCTGATGCTGTAACTGTTCGTCAAAATAAAACAAGGAACCGAGCATCGGCTCCGGCATAGCCTGAACTCCTGCCCGATCCTGCATTTTGGCGAAACGTTCCATCGCCCGCAGACGTGATTGCCCGGAAGGCTCAACGGCAAGGATCGATTCTACTCCCGGGATATAGGCAAGATGGGCAGACAACTTCCCCTCACCTGCACCCATGTCTACAATACGGCGTTTTTCAGGCAACGAAGCCACGATGTCCGTGATCGCTCGGTAACGTAAATCATTTAATCGCACAGGTGTTTCGGATGAATCTACAGTTACATCTTCAGTTGTCGCCTGACCTGTGTTTTTATTCGGATTATGATCCTCATGCGTACGTATTACCGACTCCGATTTCGATTTTAATGTTTCCTTCTGATCACCTTGTGCTTCCTCGCTCTGCTGTGCCAGTCGCAAAGGTTGATCATTCAATGTTCCATGCAGACGTTCATACGTCCGAATCAGTTCGGCAAAATGAAGCGTGCGCCTAACGATAAGTCCCTTAAGCGGATGGGTATTTAACCAGCCCTCACCATAACGGTTGATTTTATCAATCTCATCCTCACTGATGAAATAATGCTTGTAGTTATCCAGCACCGGAATGAGTAGAAATAGCTGACGTAAAGCCTGTTGTATCGTTTGCTTACCTCGCAGGGTAATATGACGAACCGTGCTTCTATTTTTCAGGTCAAACGAATACGCCGACTCTCCCCGCTCCACAGTAATGTCATATTCTAAACAGGAGAACAGTTCCTCCACCACACGGTCAGGCAGATCAGAGGCCACTGGGCCAAACTTTAGCTCCAGTTCAAAGGCATGATCCACCCACTGCACATAATCTTCCTTCGGTTTTCCATTCAGAGCCGTGCCCAACGCATTCCGTATGTAAGAGCAGAATAGGCTGCTGGTCACAAACTCTCGGTCATTGATGTATTGTGTGATATCATATCCATCCGGTGTGCCTCTAACGAGATCGACCGGATCAGGCTCGGCATGAATCAACACCTCCGTCTCTTGCTCACTCGCTTTGGTGTAAACCATCCGTACACGCACGCCTTTATCTGTCCGGTCATACACATTATTCGGATTTTTGGCGAGCAGATGGGATATAACCCCTGCACCAGCTCCGCTTGCTTTTATAATCAGATGCATCCTTTCTCCTCCTCTCATTGATCGATATCCTTTGATAAAGGGTATCCCGTTGCTTCGTTCATTGCCAGACTTCCTGCACAGCTGCTTGAAAAATCCGGTTTAACGCCTCAATTTCCACAGTTACATGTCCTTCGATCCCGACAGCAACCTGCTCCACATGAGCAATCTGATCCGTAATGTATGCTTGTATAGCCGGAAGCTTCGGCTCCATATCCAGTTCGTCTCCGGCTTTTTTCCGGCGCAGCAGATCATGAATCTCTGTATACAGGGGTGTGCCCGCTGGCACCAAGGTTTCAACGAGTTCGTCAAAAGCCATCGGCGGCATAGTTTCATAACGTTCAATCCAGCCACAGGCCAGCAGCGGACGCAACACATAAAAATACTTTTTGATCTTCACCTGCTGGCCCTGCAAGTAATCACGGAAGTTTCCCTTAGCCATGTTCAGGTAATGGTACATGCAAGATTTCGGTGAAAACGTCAGCGGCGACAGACTCCGAATCTGCTCGGCGATGCTATATTGCTCATCATATTGAATCGGGGACTGTAACCACTCCAAAAGCGGGGGATTGGACTTGCGGAACAGCTTCAATGCTTTGCGTATATCCCACCCGTTAATATCCAATTGGTCGCTGATCGGACGTTCAATAACATCACGTTGATCTTCAATCGACAGATACCACTCTAAAGGTCTGACATAAATAAAACGCACATCGTAATCACTGTCCTGCGAAGGAAATCCCCACGCCCGGCTGCCTGACTCACAGGCATAGATAATGCGAACTTGTTCCTCCTGCTCAATCTGCGCAAGCTGCCTGGCGATAATATCTCTCATCGCCTGATCTACATTGCTCATCCCTGTTCTCCTCCTTCTCTGCCTTCATTTAGAATTGGATTTTCCGTACACGCTCGGCAATCGTCTCATACCCTGTTGCTGTCTCTGCAATATATGTCAGTACGGATTCACTCCAGCCGTAGATATAAAAGGTTTGACCATCCCGCGGCGGTACCATCGCTTGCCGGTAAGGAGTGATATCTACAATGAACGCCTGTAGTCGCGGATTCATTGCCCGTCGATAACGTTCTAACTCGGCATAAAATGGACTGCCTTCATTTTGCTGTTCATCCGTAATCATAATGATGCGATCCACCATCTCTTTGGACTCCCGTAGCTCTCGTACAGGTCTTCCTGTATCGGTTCCGCCTTGTGCACGAATTCGATCTGCCTGAGCAAGAATACCCTCATCCAGCTTGGGATGCGCATCTTCGACTTGTTGATCGAACAACCAGAACAAGGCGTTGCCCTGCGTTTGTTTGTATAGAGCCAGTGCGAGCACGGAACCGATACGTAAGTAGTCTCCCTGCATAGAGCCCGAGCGATCGAGGAAAATTGCTGTTCTCCCTGATAGCGGTGGCAGATTGTGCACGGATAGCTCAACGGCCTGCTGCAACGCTTCCCGCAGTTCTGCCTGCTCAACCATCTCATAAGCTTTGACGAAGCGAAAAGGCAATATCCGCGATTGACGCAGTGCCTCGGCATCCGTCAGACGACGTGTGACGTAAGCGATATTTTTCTTTTTGGCAAAAACACCGGCACGATCCATCGCATTTAAATGACGCAGGAGCGCAAACATCGGCATCTGGAGCATCAAAGCTTCCCAAATCTGACGCGTTGGCTGAAGGATCGAGGTCACTACCGAATACGGCAGTTTCCCTTTCTCAATCTGGTGGAGCTGACTGGCGGGGTTACGTGTCGTTTTCAGTTTCTCCAGTGCCTGTAGTTGTGGGAGGTCTACCAGACTGGTCTCATGCCCCCGCAAATAACGGAATAAGGCTTGTTGCCTCTCATCCTTCGGCTTGGGATGTGCAGTGACGATCATATCGCCCAGACTGTACCCACGCCCTCGTCCATTATATTTGATCGCCCAGTACTCGCTGATTTCGTTCAGAAACCGATTGACTTGACGCTTCACTGCACGTCCTCCCTCTCCCCGTCCGCTTCCTCTGAGGATCGTCAGAAAATCGGCCAGATCCGCTGGTGTCTTCACCACATGAGAGAAAACCTGTGCGAACTGTTCCGGATTAATCTTAGATAATACCGCGAGCCCATACAAAGGCTGTAGCCGCATGAATCCTTCATTCCGAGCATACACCAAAGCCTTCGCCATGAAACTTGCATCCAGTTCAGCCATCTCCTGATGAGTGGTCCCCGCTTCTTGCATCAGCTGTTGTTCATCTGCATAAAACGTATTGTTCATCGTATTGGTCGTCAGCATCTGAATATATTGTTCCTCGACCAATCGCTCATAAGCTGCATAGCCATCATGATTATGTACTATAGATTGAGGTGTATTAAATAATGATTTGGCTCTACTCATCACACATAACCTCCTTACGAGTAAGATGCTGTGCATCTATGTGAAACATTAGAATTATCTTCATAAACGCTTTGGGTAAAAGGTTCTGGATCTAACGTAATCGGTCAACATTTTTTGTTCCTATAGAAGGTTTCCGAGGAAAAAGGGGGAAGGTTTTACCTGCTCTACCGCTGAGCTACACCGCCATAAGCGGCGGCGATTGGATTCGAACCAACGTCCTGGTCGATTAACAGTCGAAGTAACCCTCCTAGGCGCCTCGGAATTCAGATCCGCCGAGCTTTTTCAAAGCCCCGCTTCACATCCTTATTATGCAATGAAACCTTCAACCACGAACATGGTGAAAGTATGGCGACTTGGCGTGAATTAGAGTGAGTTGCAGTAACTTGAAGTGAAATGAATTGCAGTAACTTGGTCTGAATCGACGTGGCTTTGAACGAATTCGAGCAACTTTGCCATGTAAGAAGACGTTTATCTTGATACAATGAAAAATATATAGTCCAATCGGGAGTGAGTCAGATGGCTAAAGAAAGCTTTGACAAAGAAATTCAGTTCCTGCGTATGCTGTCTCTGACCAGCGGCGCATATAACCGTCAGCAGTATGCCGAGCGGCTTGGCATCTCTGTACATACCTTTGATAAAACACAGCGGAAGCTGCGAGATATTCGTCAGAGTCTGGCTGACCAGCGAACAGACAGTGAGGTCGGTTCAGAGATCAACGAACTTGTTCGTTTCCAGTACGGCGATTCGG
This sequence comes from Paenibacillus sp. 2TAF8, assembly GCF_052114825.1. Classification (NCBI taxonomy): domain Bacteria; kingdom Bacillati; phylum Bacillota; class Bacilli; order Caryophanales; family Paenibacillaceae; genus Paenibacillus; species Paenibacillus sp. 2TAF8. The sequence goes on along the minus strand of NZ_JBFRFN010000006.1, from coordinate 122,764 downwards.
CCGAGCCGCTCCTGCTCTTCCTTTTTCGCGCCAAATCCATGAAAGAAACCGAAGTGGAGCGCTTGTCTGTCATTTTACATACCCTACAAGACACCTCGCTTACCGCGATGGAATTGCTCGATGCCTGCTGCGCCGACCTGCCGGAGGAACTCGCGCTACCAGATGAGAAAACGATCCGTTCGGATCTGAAGTATTTGGAGGAAGTGGGTGTCGTTCGTAAAGAGCCGGGCGGACGTCCTTATCGTTATTCGTTACAGCAGGATGTGCTGACGCAGCTTACACCAGAAGAGCAACTGGAGTTATACGACTTTGTTGACATGATGGCGAACACACAGGTTCCATCGGTGCAGGGATATTTATTGCGCGATAGTATGAAAAAAGTAATTAAAGCAAGTTATCCGCAAGAAGAAGCGACGGAGCCATATATTTATAAGTATCATTATTATTCACGCATCCTGGACGAAGCGCATCTGTATACCTTGCTTGGGGCCATTCGGCAACGCAAACGTGTGCAGTTTCAGTACTTTTCGCCGAAGAAACCTTCCAGCTACAGCTCACAAAATACAAATCCAAAATTCGAACGGGAAGCTGGCGGAAACTCCAATCGCATCATTCCGATTGAAGTGGTATATGATCACCAGTATGGCCGCTGGTATGTGATCGGGTATCAGAGCCGGCGAAGATTCGTGAAGTTTCGAATGGAGGGCATCACCCAACTGGAAGAGCTTCATCCCATCGAAGAAGAGCATATGATTGCTCTGAAAACAGAGTGGGCCGACATTAGCCGATACAGCTGGCTTGTCGATACAGGCCGCACCGTGACGGTGCAAGCACGCTTTTTCCACCCGGAAGATGGTCAACGCAACTTTATTCTGGATCGCGTCCGGCTGCAAGGACAGTGGGGAACCATTACACCCGAAACGGATCATAGCTTTTTGTATGAAATTCAGGTAAACGGAACAACGGAGATCAAACCTTGGCTACGCAGTTTTGGCTCAAGCTGTGAGATTCTGGCTCCGCGTAAGCTGCGTGAGGAAATGATTGAAGAATGGAAGGAGATTGCGGCGTATTATGAACCTGTTCGAGAAGATGTTCAACTACCAGATCATGACAAGAATGAATGAAACCGGACTGTTTACCTGGACTTCACAGGAACGAGCCTGGCTCCGTATGATGATGGAACATCCGGCTGCACAAGAAGCGCTAAGCCCGCCAACGTTGACCAAACTAAACCATATGCTGGATGGGGAAAAGCACTTGAATCTGCAAGATTACCTGACAGAAAAAGCCAAAAGTGAGGAGAACAGTGTCTCTCATCCCCTACTGAGGCCGTTACGGCAGATGATTCTGAACGGTGAGGGGTTTCAAATGACCGGTCGCATCCGTAGCGGACGCACGAGCCAGGAGCAGTTCGGGTTCCCTTATAAGCTGGAATATTCCATGGTCAAAAAGGAATGGTATGTGCTCTGGTACGCCCCGCACTTTGCCAGATTAATGTCCACCAAGCTGCATAGCATCACCAAGCTGGAGGCCAGATCCATTCAACCGGAGGCAGCATCGCGATACAAAGCAAGCATCGCCCTGATCACGGAGAAACGTAAAACGACGATCACCATCGAGGTGTTGCCTGAGTTTAATGCGGAGTTGTCCCGAATACTGTATGCCTTCTCTTGCTTTGAAAGAGAGGTAGAATATAACGAAGCTAATCATGTGTACCGGATTCTGCTGACGGTTCCACGAAATGAGATTGATTATGTGTTGTCCAAAATGCGTTTTCTCGGCAAACGTGTTCGCATCATCGATCATCCGGCTCTACAGGAGCGAATGTCCGAGACTGCCGCAAAGGTGCTGGCACGCTACGCGCAGTCTGAGTCTAAGCAACTGGACCATGAACGAGCTGCACAAGGCGATTAGCATAGAAAGTCGCTTTAGGAACTATCGCTACTGCTCGATCTCATCTTCTCTGATGGTGTGCCCGATACACAGGCAAAAGGACGAAATGCTGCCAGGATGCGTCTGACCTGTTCCGTTACTCCTATGGACTGGAACAGATCAACGGTCCTCATTTTCGTCCTCGTGGATTAATGTAATGTTGTAAATTAAACGCCCACACATCCCGCTCTAGGTACTACTGCTGCTGCTGGCTGCATTCCGTCTTTTGTTAATTGCGTGTACGCCCATGACCACAGCAACCAACTCATAGGTGTCTAGATACTCTGACTGATTATCCAGCACAAACGCCCCTGAACTAAACCACCCGCTTGTTCGGCGGAAGCTTACTACAACACGGCCCGATTCATCGGTCACATCATATTCCTGCGAAAACGCTGGAGCAGATACATCATAGATGCCACGTGAGCCCGCATCGTACTCATACTTTTTGCTAAAAAAGCTGAATCTTGCTCTTAGTACCCCCAGATGTGTGCCATCTGCTGCGGTCACGTCCCAGCGATTGGTCAACATGCGGAATTTGCCGCTGCAGACCAAGCCTTTTTCATCCGATACATCGAGTGATGATCCAAATACACTTTTCAAATCCAGGTGTCCTGCTTGTTCCTGATCGGCATTCATAATTTCGGTATATCCGGCGTTGAAAAAGTTATCTCTGAAGTACAATTGCATATCTCTCTCCCCTTCCCGTTTTTATCCTTTCTAAAGATGCTCATCATGTGAATCCATCTTTAATTACTCTATAAGCAATCATTATACATAAATTTACGTATTCAAACTGGAGTAGGATACATATATCCGGGCATTTCTACCAAAAAGAAAAACGAGCAGCTCTGCCACCCGTTATATCCATCCTGTATTCATTTGCTAACGTAGGGGTCAGACTTCCACTTTTTTAGTGTTCATGTATATGATTCCCCATACGAGTAGCGCAGCAAGGGCCATTTCAAACACCGTAGTTCCCCACCGTCCATCGGCCCATATGACACCATTGGCTGTAAATGAGATGCCCGTACTCTCTTCAGTGAACTGAAACAGATCATTCGGACTGAACTTTCCTGAAAAAATAAAATTTTCCAACCAGCTAAGCAGGTTAATCAGAACAATGAACGTTACAATCCCGATCCATGGGCCTGTTTTCCAGCGGAACGTTCCCGCTACACTGATGGAGAAAAAAATCATGATCGTCATAAACAAAACAATCCAGCCTGTAAATAACAATGTACTCATGACTTCTGCAACACTTATATTCGGTACATCAAAAAACACGAACAAACTCAGCTTCAGTTTCAGTGTGGCATACAGACACACGTGGACAAAACCAATCAGCAGCAAGCCCAGTCCGCAAAGTACACCAAAAATGATAGGCGATAACATATGAGATAGTCCCGTGACCGGGATCAGACGACGATTGTAGGAGCGGATGTTGGCAGTGTAGGTTTTTATCGTCTTCACATAGATGGCTACACCTGCTCCGACATATGCCATGATACCAAGCAAATTTGCAGTGACACCAGAGGACACAAATATTGTCAGTGCCAGTTGAACAATAATCAAGATGACTAGCCCTGCCAGTAGGGTGTTCCAGCTTCTTCTAAAATCATACTTCAACAATGTCATCATTCTGCATAGACCTCCTTAAACATCTCATCCACACTTTTTCCATGTTTCAGTCGGATTGTCTCGACTTCCTCATGCATAAACACCTTGCCTTCACGAATAAAGACCACTTCATCAAAAATGCGTTCAATATCATTCACCAGATGTGTGGAAATGATCAGGCTGCTGTCTTCATCGTAAAATTTAACAATCGCATCCAAAATTTTGCCTCTGGCTACCGGGTCAACGCCGCCGATCGGCTCATCCAGCAAATATAACCGAGCCTTGCGAGACAGTGCCAGTGTTAACTGCAGCCGTTCATTCATACCTTTAGATAGATGACTGACACGCTCATCCTCGGCAAGATTCATAAACTCCAGCATCTCCCGTGCCTTTTCTTCATCAAAATCAGCATAAAAATCGCGGTAGTACGCGATCGCATCCCGCACTTTCATCCACTTCTCGGTTAACGGACGATCCGGCATGAATGAAACCAGTGATTTTGTCTCCAGACCGATTGGCTTGCCAGTAACCTGAATGCTACCACTAGCAGGATGCAGCAAACCCGCGACCAGTTTCATCAGTGTGCTCTTTCCACTTCCATTGCTGCCCAGCAGACCTACGATTCGGCCAGGAGCAATATTGAGCGTGACATTATTTAGTGCCTGCTTCCTGCCATATACCTTATTGACCTGATTGAGTTCAAGAATGTTACTCATGTGCCTTCTCCCCTTTCCCCTGACCACCTTCTGCCAAAGCGTCCGTCACGATGGACACAATATCCTGCTCTTCAATTCCGAGTTCTTGCATCCCGGTCAGGAAACGGTCCAGCAATTCGCCAGCCATTTCTTTTTTGATCATCATGATCTTCCTCTCCTCACTTGTCACATATCTACCTAAACCCCGTTTCGTTTCAACCACTTCTTCACGCTCAAGCTCCTGGAACGTTCGCTGTACTGTATTGGGATTAATCTGCAATTCAGCAGCCAATTCACGAACCGAAGGAATTTTATCCCCTGCCTTGAGCGTTCCGGTTACAATCTGTCGTTTGATGTATTGCATGATCTGCAGATAGATCGGTAAATTGTTATCAAATTCGATAGGCACGATGCTCTCGCTCCTTTCTGTATTCGCGTGTTAGTTACATAGTACACTAGTGATTTGGTGTTGTAAAGCATATTTTAAGTTGTCATTTGAACGCAATAAAAAAACAGGTCTCAAAGACCTGCTCCTCTAGGCTTTATATGCTATTCAACAAAGACTGATTCTGGCTCAGGCAGCAGCTTTCTTCTCTACCTCACCGTTTCAATTCTTCACTCCTTCACGACTTCCTGAGGTTCAGAACATGTATCCTGTTGTCCTTACCATGCTGCCAGTGATTTATCATCATAAAATACAGTTGGTCGATCGGCAAAGTAATACTGCTTTGAGCTATACTTATAGTCGCATCAACCATATTGCTGTTCGCCGTCATCAGCTTGCGTTTCATTCCGTTATGGCGCTCCAGAAATGCCTTCTCGTCCTGCAGTTTAACACCAATCATTTTTTGCCCCATCAGCTCATACATAATAATATGTTCAATATCCTTCCAGGCTACTGCCCCGCCTGAGGTATACGAGGAAGAGTCTACAAACCCATGTTCATTGATGACAAAGGAAGGTTCCTTCCGAATCATTTTGAACAGACTGTAGCAGAAACATATGCCAAAAAAGAGGATAGATAACAAGCCAATAACACTGGATATGATGGAAGTACCTGCGCTTGAAGACCGGTCAAACATCAGAAAAAAGCCGGCACTCATAAAAAGCGCTGCCCCTGCCGTAAGCCAAGCCATTCGTTTCCTGCTCGGATATTCCACATGCTGATCATAAGATGTGCTCAAATGTAAACTTCCTCCTTTTTGCGATTGAACCATACGCAAATCTAAACAGGAATTGCATTCTACATTAAACCATTCGGGCTATTCCTAAACATTTCCTACCGTTCATTTATGCCCCTATGAAAAAACTTAATGTAATTGCACTCGGCAGGTTATTGTCCTGCACTTGTCTTTCCGTTAATATAAATGGAAAGCATAGGAAATTACAGAATCTAAATGATAGCGGGAGGATAATGATGAACGGACAACGCGGCATGACATCGGAAGATTTGCTTCAGATTACATGGGTTAATGATCCCGTTCCGTCTCCCCAAGGCGGACATCTGGTTTACGTTAGTCGGCAAACGAACGAAAAACACGACGGTTATCGCTCACACCTGAGACTACTGCATCTGAACAGCCGGAAGGACAGGCCCTTCACTTCTGGAGAGAATGATCATTCGCCAGCTTGGTCGCCGGATGGGGCACAGCTTGCTTTTTTACGCGAAGTTGATGGAAAATCTCAGGTATGGCTGATCGCTTCGGATGGCGGAGAAGCTCAGCAGATCAGTCATCTGAAGCATGGCGTGAGTTCCTTCTTATGGGCACCCGATGGTGGGACATTGCTTGTAAAGTCTTCTGTGGACATCGATGAAACACCAGATACCGCTTCTGTACAATCTATCAAAGAAAGCAACAAGGAAAGCTCACTTCCTCAGGAAGTGATCGTAGACCGGATTCGGATGAAATCGGATAGTGGCGGATTATGGAATGGCAGACGCTCTCATCTCTTTGTTATTGCGCCGATTAGCGCAGAGGCTATACCTGTAACAACAGGACACTATGATATTGGGGATTATGCTTGGTCACCCGATGGAAAACGCATCGCCTGGATTACCGAAATGCCCGAAAAGGGTGTAGATCATAGCGACTTTACGTTAACTAATCATGTGTATACTTCCAGTCCTGACGGTTCAGATATACAGCAATTAACCCCAGAAGGGTATACCTTTTATCGGCTTAGTTATGCACCTGACGCGCAATCACTGGCCCTTCTCGCCAGTGACCACTCTTATGGCAATGCAACTCTTGCAAAGTTGTATACGCTTCCGATATCGGGTGGATCACTTGAATGCCTGAGTGCAGATTTAGATGTACAGATGAGCCACAGCCTTGTTGGTGATATGCGGTCCCATCTGGTGACAACAGGCCCCATATATTCGCAGGACGGATCTGCCATTCTGTGTCTTGCAACGATACATGGCAGCGTGCGTATAGCCAGATTTACATTAGACGGAAATCACGCCGATTATATTTTGCCTGATGAGTGTGAGATCTATCAGTTTGTGGAGCTGGCACAGGGCCAGATCGTGGCGGCTGTTGCCAACACACAAAATCCTGGAGACTTGTATCTGTTTGAGCAACCGGGGAACCCCAAAATCGAATCTGTACGGCTTACCCGAAGTAACCCGCAACTGGAGCAGGACATTTGGCTGAGTACACCGGAAACCTTCTGGTTTGAATCCTCAGATGGGCTGGAGCTGCAAGGGTGGATCATGAAACCTCATGGCATCGTTGAAGGTGTCAAAGTTCCGACTATTCTTGAAATTCATGGTGGCCCACATATGATGTATGGCTTCACTTTTATGCATGAGTTCCAGCTCCTTGTCGCTCAGGGTTATGCTGTGATGTATATCAATCCACGCGGAGGGCTGGGATATGGGCAGCAATTCGTCAATGCCTGTCGTGAAGATTACGGCGGAGGGGATTACCGAGATCTTATGGAGTCTGTGGATTATGCTTTGTCCAAGTATGCCTTCATCGATCCATCCAGACTGGGCGTAACCGGCGGCAGTTATGGTGGTTTCATGACCAATTGGATCGTCGGACATACAAACCGCTTCAAAGCCGCTGTCACTCAGCGCTCCATCTGCAACTGGCTGTCATTCTACGGGGTAAGTGATATTGGTTATTTCTTTACGGAAGATCAGATTGGCGGTAATGCTTGGGATGATACAGAAAAACTGTGGAAGCATTCCCCACTCGCTTATGTCGGTAATGTGCAGACCCCACTGCTTATTCTTCATGGCGAACAGGATCTTCGCTGTCCCATTGAGCAAGCCGAGCAATTATATGTTGCACTGAAACGCCGCAAGCAAACAACTCGGCTCGTGCGATTCCCAGGGGCCAATCATGAGTTATCCCGCGGTGGTCATCCTCACCTGAGGGTGCGACGTTTAGAGCATATCGTCGGGTGGTTTAATGAATATCTGTAACACACAAAAAGCCGTTTGCCTGTAATCACGAAACATTACAGGCATAACGGCTTGTTTTATTTTTAGAAATCAGACAACATACGAACTCGCTTATTCTTCTCCCCAGATGACCGTCACTTCATTTAAATCCTTATTGCTTGAAGATGGGTTACCTGTAATCGTTACAGCATACTTGCCTTCCTCACGACCTAAAATGCTGAATTCGTCAGCTTGAATATCCTCACTGTTTTGAGTCAGGTTTTTATTCTGATAATAATTTTTATAGGATGAAGCAAGTGTACTCAGACTATCCTTGGTTGTATAAATAAGAACCACTTTTTTATTTCCATCAACAACGCTCTCGATCAGACTTGTCGCTTTGGCATCCTTAGGCAACGGGAAATCCGCTGGCAGGTACTTGGATTTCACTCCTGATGCTGGTGTGTTCGCACCTGTCGATGGGGAAGTTGAACTACCGCCACCAGTAGATGCAGATCCACCTGAGGAGCTGGAAGCACCAATGCTTACCTTATTATTTTTAGCATCATATTTCACTTCTGTATTCAACGCTTCTGCAATGGAACGAGCCGGAAGATATGTACTGCCTTGATACGTAATTGGCGCAAGCTTTTTGCCTTGGTCACCTGTTGGCGTAAATTTTTGTCCATTTACTTCGATAGCAAGTCCGTGGTTCAAATAGGCTTTGATCGTCTCCAGCTGTGTACCTGCATAGACACCTGCCGATCCCGTTAGTACCATACCAAATACACCTGCAGCAATCAGCCACTTTTTGTTTTTCATTTTCGTTTTCCTCCCAGTTTCAGTTAAATATAAATTGATGTTACATCTTTAATTGAAAAAAACGGTTAAGCATAGATATGATTCGGATACTTATAGTTCGTATAACAATGAGCTGTACTAGATAATTACGGAATCTCATCTTATATTAGCCATATCATAAGCACTTGATCGTATGTTGTAAACGATATCTCACCAAATCAGGACTTGGGTCATATAAAAATGGTTTAGAAGTTGCGAAAAGTGAAGATGTATTAGATAATGATCTCTTGTTTGTAGGACGTAACAACGAATGAATGTAACCAAGGAGGACTTCATTGTTATGATAAATCACAGTTTGTTTGATACACCGATTGCCCGGTTATCCACCGCTTCCGAGAAATAGGACGGGCTGGAGCAAACCTTTGGTGTAGCAGATGCACTCCCCATGTGGGTGGCCGACATGGATTTTGCTGCCCCCCCGTCTGTTGTTGAAGCTTTGCAGACCCGAATAGAACACGGTATCTTGGGTTACACGCTACGTACCGAGGCTTATCATGCTGCAGTTACTGACTGGATGTTACGCCGCCACAACTGGCACATCAATGCGGACTGGATCGTATTCACACCCGGGATCGTACCGGCGCTTAGCATAGCGGTACAACAATTCACTTCACCTGGTGATGCTGTAGTCATCCAGACTCCGGTATACCCACCCTTTTATAATGTGGTAAAGGACCAGAGCAGAGAACTCATAACAAATCCACTGATCGAGAACCAAGGGCAGTATACGATGGATCTAGAACAACTCGAAACCAGTCTGCAGACTGGTAAAGTCAAAATGCTGATCCTGTGCAGCCCGCATAATCCAGTTGGACGTGTATGGAGCCGCGAGGAGTTGGAAGGACTTGCATCGCTGTGTCTAAAATATAATGTACTCATCGTATCGGATGAGATTCATGCCGATCTGGTATATGAGCGGGGAACTCATACGCCGCTTAGTCTGATCTCGGAAGCGATCGCAGATTACAGCATCGTCTGCACAGCACCAAGCAAAACGTTCAATATACCCGGATTATGCACCTCCAATATCATCATTCCAAACGCCGAATTGCGGGCACATTTCGCCCAAGGTGTGAACACCATGGGATTATCCAGCATAAGTACACTGGGAGCAGTAGCAACCGAAGCGGCTTATAATGGTGGTGAGAGCTGGCTCGATCAATGTCTTGCTTACATTCGAGATAATATGGAATACGTGCAGCAATTTATAGCCGAGCATATGCCTGGCGTCCGGGTATATCTACCTGAAGCAACCTATCTGTTATGGGTCGATTTCCGTAGATTAGGGTTGACTCATGCGCAATTAAGCAAGAAACTGCTTCATGAGGCAGGACTCGCTTTTAATGACGGGATTGTATTTGGTAAAGAAAGTTCCGGATACATGCGCATAAACGTAGCCTGTCCACGTGCGACGGTTGAAGAAGCTATGCGCAGATTGCTAGTGCTGGTCAAGAAGTAAACATCAGGGTGTCTCGGCAGTCATATCATGTTTTTTCATGATTACTGCTGTGATACCTTATTTTTTCACCAACAGTCCATTTCACATTGCATTTATTTATCCTCTGTTTTCTTACGCCATCCTCACTCCCCATCCTCATTCATTTTAATTGTTCTTGTTCTTGTTCCTGTTCCTTTACCTTACTATCTGAGCCTTTCGGTTACTTATTTCTATGATTCTGAATAAATTGCACGGATGCCTGTAGCGCCTGCTGTGCAGCTTCACTTCTCAGATCGAACTGATAATCATGTCCTAATTTTTCGGAGGATGATTGAAAAAATAACGTTTCTGTTGTAACACCCTGATGCTCCAACACTTCTGCTAATTCCATTGATTGTACGGTCAAAGGATCATCATTACCAGAAGTGATAAATGATGGTGGATATTCGCCTGTAGCCTGAAGTACCGTTGACATTTCATCCAGATTTGGATCATCTTCGTATACCTTGCTTCCCGTGTATGACCAGAGGAACGTGCGCATAAATGGAAAACCTGTACTCTGAGCGGTACGCAAGTTATACGGGCCACAGAACAAAAGTGTTCCTCTTAACTGCTCAGGCTCAACCGATGGTGTTATATTCATCTGTATTGCGAGATTGGGATTCGTAAGCAAAGCTGCAGTCTGACTTGCAATCTGGGCACCAGCTGAATTACCGGCAAGAAATAGGTTATTCGGATCGCCTTGATATTGACTTACATGATCTCTGATATAAGTTAGAGCCTGATTTGTTTGTTTAACAGGCATAGGATATGTCGTACCCGGTGCAAGTGCATAGTTTATGCTCACCACCACATGACCACGTTTGCTCAGCTGCACCGCATAATCGGCAATGTCTCCTTTATCGCCCATAACCCAACCGCCGCCATGAATCCACAATACGACCGGCAACGGTTCAGTTGCTGCGGAAGGATAATAAATGTCCAACGTACTGTTGCCCCGGCCTTCATCCGCATAGACCACATCGGTAACCCGAGTTACCCCTTCCAATTCATTCGTGTGTTTGCTGTTTGTGTTCGAAGTAGCGAGCTCAAGTCCTGATTTCAGCAAGAAAATCGTTATTTTAGGTGTAAACTGTGCACCGATTCCTACAAAACCGATAATCAGGATCAATAAACAGATGGGAACCCAGTAACGCTTTCGTTTCCATCCAAATCTGCCTTTACGCTTAGAATTTGTTCTGTTAACACGCTTTGACTCAGTTCTGCCTGATCGTTTCATCCTATGCCCTGGTTGCACCAGCTTGCACCTCGTTCCGTGTCCAAATGGACTTAATCTTTTTATAGAGGTGTACGCGCCAGAAAAAATCAAGTTTCTCTTATACATTTTTCACAGGATAGATCACAAGCCACCGACTTGCAGAATCAGGCTTCTTAATTAGGTCTGTTACGGATCTCCTGACTAACCTTGACGTAGATCGCGGACACCTTCTGCTCTAACGTGTGAATGTTCCGGGTTGCAGCCGACCACCTTTCAGCTGAAGAAACCAAAGAATTCAAGGCACTTAATGCGCGTGAAGGCTCACCTTTTTTCAGTATTTGTTTGAAATTCCGCAAGGCATTCTTATATCGTTCTCTGGACAAGCTGACCTGCTTTTTGGCCGATTTGATCTGTTTTTTTACTGCAATCGTGCCATTTAACATGGTTCGCAGCCGCTTCACCTCGTTATTTTTCCGCTTCCGTGCTTCAGCAAGGTTCATTTTCTTCGTACGAATATCCTCCCGTGCCAACTGCACCAGCGGTTTCAACGTTTCGGCCTGAGTACGAATGGCAGAACTAAACTCTTTGCTCTGAAGCCCCTTGGCTGCAGACAGTTGTTTGTTCAGCGAGCTGTAGAGTTGAAACAACGGTTCATATCGTGTCCGTGTATGCTCAAGGCTCTCATGAAGCGCTGCCAGCTTAGCTGCGTCAATGCCACTGATTTCTTTTCGAAGCTTCATCAATTCAGTCGCATTGGTCGTATGGAGTTGCTTGATCTTTTGTTCCCACATTTCTTTCTGTGACTTCCACTGCCCGGCAGTCTCATACGATTGCTGCAAGTTACGCTTGGTCTGTGCATCCGCCTTGTTTAATACCATGTTCCAGGCTTTCTGCGCAGTTACATTCAGTTCGATCCCCTCACCGTGAACTGTTGCTGTACTGCACATCATTCCAATCCCGAATGTTACAGCAAACATCACACTCAATCTTCGTAAAATAGAATGTCCAACAAACATGTTTAACGAAGACTCAATAAACAGACCCCACTTTGAATGTCCTATCCACCCATTCTTTGATTGTTGTTCCAATGTTGGATGCTCTGCCAACTGACGTTTCTCTAAGCTAAAATGCATATCCTTTTGCCCCCTTTTCCAGTTTGTCTTGCATCCCAACTGCCATTACCTCTGTACTCGTCGTTGGGAGACTATTCGATACCTCAATCGAACACATCTCCTCTGCAGTTCAAGATTCCAAAGTCAGCGATCGATTCCGTATACGACAAAAAAAACACCCGCAAGTCAGGCATATGCCTGCTCTTACGGGTGCTTCCCTCCTGAGCCGTTCCATATAAGATTCGGTGATCAACGAGTTGTCTGAATCTTCACTTTTTCAAATATATTCCATATGATTCATTTGGTCAAGATGCATGTTGGAACAATGTGCACATTCTGTAACAAGCAAATATTGTGAATGATACAACCTGCAGCTACAGCGAGTGCAGAAGAATAACAAGTTATAGATCGCCTAGAATGGCTTTCATATTCTCGGTGAGATCTTCCTCCTTTAACATCATATATAGGCCCTGGCCTTTGACCAAATTTAGTTTAATCTGATAAAAGGTGCCCCGATTGGTGTTAACTCCGGATCTTTGGCGCTGGATCAGTTCGCTAATAATTTGTTTGTTTTTGGTCGCGACTTTTCTGTTTCCGTTCAGGTTTTCATTGATAAATTGCGAATCAGCATAGACCCACTTCACTTTACCGGGGCTGTCGATCTCCTGTTTAATAAACTGGGCGGAGGCAATTTCATCTACAGAAACCTGCAGCTGATCATATAGCTGGTTATCCTTGAGCCATTTAATCAAACGGGTATAGGTTGATTTAATCTCATACGTTGAACTAGAGTTAGAACGGTCCATTATCTGCTTGCCCGATGATTCATCCACATTATTCGGATAGATATCGGCTGACGCAAATGATTCCCAAGTGGATTTCTGATCTTGATACGTTTGATCTAGAATTTCTGATTTCAGCAGTGCATTGAATTCACGGATTAACTGAGGATCACTGATGTACACAGTACGATCACTAAGGATGCTTGACCGAATACCGATACTGCGAACATCGATATCCAGTCCATAAGTTTCATATCTGTTTTTTTTGTAATCTTTCCAGTTTTTCATATTCTCGAATTCCGATTGAAAAGCAGGCTCAAAAACGGTGTATTCCCTTGATAAGGTTTTCCCATTCTTTAACTTATAATCAATGATTACACTTTCTTCCCCTAGTATATATTGATTCTGTACCCTGTCCTGAAGGGACGGACCGGCATCCACAATTTTCTGATGAAGGTCAAGAACAGCCTGTATATACCCCTCCGTGTTAGAGTACATCGTTTCGTCATCCACCTTCACATATGTACCATCCACGTAGATAGAACTATCGCCTCCAATACGTACCTTTTCCACGCTGTCCTTGGAAGGCACATTGGCTGCATAACCATTCCAATCTGCAACAGGTACGTATAAGATTAACGCAGTTGCAATCCCGTACACAGCAAACCTTGGTAATAAGCTACGGTTCCAGATCAACCAGGTTTTGCGAATAATCATCTCGGCTCCAATGTATCCCGCAACGCCTCCGATGACATACCCGACAATACCCCACATATCCGAATGTCTGGGCGAAATTGTCGACAGGTAAGCACCACCCGTTAGTACAACCGTGAACATGAAGCCAAAACGGAAAATCGGCTTTACAATCCGGAATGTAATGGCCTGCGATGCTGATTCCACATGCCGTTTACGATATAAAAGATATGACAGAACGATAAGCAGCACCGTCATAGCAGCATAGATCCCAATTTCGCTCCAGCCTGGTGCTTCTTGGAGGACGCTCATCCGGGCGACCGGGGATATACTCTCCATACCGGACCGAAGCGCATGATCTGGAAAACCTAACAGATAACGCTTCAGATGCATCTCAAAAGTTCCCCAGAAAATTAATGGAATCAGGCTGATGCCATATACAGTAAGTCCTTGTAAGATGGACTGTCCAATACACATGCCCACCGCAACAGTTAGCATAAACATGAACAAAGAGATAACACTCATCGTCAAGCCCCACATCCAGATCACACTGCCGTCAAAAATAAAAGCAGGTTCATCCAGAGCTGCGGACACCCATGCGGTAACTCCAGCTGTAATCCAGATGGGAACCAGAATCATCACATATCCGGTCAGCAGGTTCATCGTCAGCAGATGTTTACGCCGCAGCGGCAGGCTGTGATATATATCCGCAGGTCCACCGGCCTGGATATACCGAAAGAGGAATAATGCGATCACTACCGGAACCGTTATCGCTAAGAACCAGTGAAATTCTCCACGCGCTCTAAACAAAGTGCTAATTTCTTCTGTATAATCCCGGTACTGTGTACCGATAAATAACGGAAGTGAATATAATAACAGAAGCAGATAAACAATCCCGAGCCATCCATGCTGCCTAAAATTTTGGTACAGGATGCCGCGGTTAAAGTATAATCGGTTGAATGTCATAACCGGCACCCTCCATTTCATAGATGAAAATTTCTTCCAGCGTTAGCGGCAAAACATCCAGCAGATACGGATCATGCAAACGAAATTGCGAGGTAACATCTTCACGATGACCTTTAACAATGTACAAGGTGACACTTCCTCTTTTTTCTTCATGCAAAATATGAACTTGTTCTTTCAGCAAACCGGCATGATCCGGGTGGCGGAAAGCAACCTGAATCTTGTGAGTGTCGGCCTTAAGGTCATCCAGATCTTTCTGAACGATAATTTGGCCTTTGTGCATGATGGCTACATGGTCACAGAGATCTTCAATCTCCCGCAAATTGTGGGATGAGATGATAATCGTCACCTGACGCTCCGCCGCTTCCTGGAACAGCAGGTTTTTGATCTGCTGGCGCATGACAGGGTCCAGTCCATCAATCGGTTCATCCATCAGCAACACCTCAGGCATACAACTGAGTCCCAGCCATACCGCGGCCTGACGGCGCATGCCTTTGGACATGCGATGAAGCTTGCGTTTTACATCTAATTTGAAGACAGATGCTAGTTGATTAAATCGCTTATCACTCCATTGTGGGTACACGGAACGGTAAAATTGAGCCATGTGAGTTATCGAAGATTGTGGGAAAAAGTACGGTGCATCGGCCATAAAAATCGTACGGCCTTTAAGTTCCAGATTCTCATAGATTTCTGCCCCTTTGATGCGTACAGTTCCACTGTCTTGTCGATAGATCCCTGCAATGATTTTGAGCAGCGATGTTTTGCCTGCCCCGTTAGAACCGAGCAGACCGTAAATCGATCCCTTATGTATGTGCATACTTATGCCATTAACGGCCTTTTCCTGTTCAAAAGCTTTAATGACTTGGTTCAGCTCAATCATGAGGTACCTCCTTTTCTATTCGGGCCATCGCTTCTTCAAATAACAGAGTCATCTCCGCCTTGGTTAAACCGGAAAATGAAGCTTCGGCAATCAGTTTTACCAAGGAATCTCTGATCTCATCTTTCATAGCCTCCTTCGGATGTTCCACAGATGGTGATACGAAACTTCCTTTACCCTGCACGGAATAAATATAACCTTCTCGTTCAAGCTCACGGTATGCCTTTTGAATTGTATTCGGGTTCACGGTGAGCTGTGTTGATAATGAACGAACGGAAGGAAGCTGCTCATCGGGTTTCAGAATACCGTATACGATCATTTCTTTGACTTTATCCACCAGCTGCTCATAGATCGCCTTACGGCTACGTACATCCAATTCGAACATCCCGCACCTCCTCTCTTAAATGGGTTAACTGCCATCCATTCTTTTCTTTACGACCGATGTTCATTTTGCATTTATTTATGTTTTTCGGTTAAAAGATGGATGATACTTGTGTGTTACACTGTATCACCTGTACTACTATTAATAATACAGTTAATACAGTTTGTCAATCCTAAAATTGACTCCATATGTGAAACCGAGGGAAGAGCAACAATTTATAAACGAACAATTAATATGGTATAATTGACATATGGAAAAAACGTTTAAAAAGCACTTCGCTTTATTCCTGTATTCTTTGAAACCTTAAGAGGATATTTCGTTGTGAAAACAGTTTTAGAGAGAACTTTACGAAAGTCCTGTTAAAGATACCGTTTTTCTGATTCAGGTTATCGAGCTCCACTTATGATCCAGACTTGTTATAGAATAAGTGTGTGAACGTTTGGCGTTTGCACATTTGATCATTTGATCGTTCTTATCACAAGCAGCATTGAGAGGAAATAATCGGGGAATAGCTTGAATATGACATGCTCGCTATCGGGCGAAAATATATTCAAAAGCTTGTTCTGCACTTGTCCCTTCGTTATGATGAGTTATGATAAGTTATGATGAGTTAGGACAAGTTCGGATATGTTCGGGTGTGTTCGGAGGAAGAAGCTCTGTTATTCATTTGGTGCAGAACATTGTTGTGCAAATCAAACGTGTCTTGACACCCAATGAAGTGCATCTTTGGCCGACTTTTCGCCCCCTGCTGCGTCAACTCCACTTGATGTACCCCGGTACGCTTGCGGTACACTTCCTGACTTGCAACGAAACTTCAGCTACATTGGCTTTCTTCATTCGTTTTCAGACACACCCTGGAGTTGTAATCGCATGGTGGGAACATTGTTTTTTTGCCAATCTGCCATTCTGATGTTCCGGTGTTCTGGTGTTTCGATGTTCTGGTGTTCTGCTGTTTTAGCTTTTAAGTAGCAATTTAACGGATTGAAATTTGTCCACATGTCGTGTACATTTAGGGATTTTGTTTAACAAAAGGTGGACACGTTTTTGAGAATAACACCCATTATACACCAATCTACATATAGACTTAATTTTACATTTTGTTGTTTTTTTATCTATATATAGTATTTCAAACATTAACCGAGGGACATGCTCTATTTGAGAGGAGTGTCCACTCTTTGAAAGACAAAAAAGGTTCATTTGTTCTCATACAGTGGACAAGAATAGGTTTGGGTTTGGGTTTGGGTTTGGGTTTGGTATCTATTAAATACTACAAATAAAATCGAGGTAAATGCCCAATGAATACATTTAAAAGTACATTCTCAGATAAAGGCGCTACAACAACCGGGTTCTGTACAACTTCTCGCGTACTGATTGTAACGGCAGTAGATGCGGAAAAGGATGCAATCCTTCGCGGCTTGGGTGATGATGCCGCAGCACAATTTGATGTAATTGCGGCGGGCGTTGGCCCTGCCTCGGCCGCTGCCGGAACTGCCGCTGCCATAGCCTTTGCTTCAGCAGCGGCACGTGAACTGGCGCATGGCACTGCCGCGCCAGAGGAACGTGATGCGGCACAAGCATCTGCCGCATCTTCAGGGCCGGGGCCCGCTGCCGGAACCGGCGCCAGATCAACAGCCTATGGGCTGGTGATCAGTGCCGGCATCGGCGGCGGGTTCCCCGGCCGGGCGGACGTCGGCTCCCTCGTGGTAGCCGACGCTATGGTTGCAGCCGATCTGGGCTCGCAGACGCCAGACGGCTTTCTCTCTGTGGACGAGCTCGGATTCGGCTCGTCCCGTGTAGCGGCGGACGCGGTGCTTGCCGCGCGCCTGCGCCATGAGCTGCAGCGTGCAGGGCTCGCTGTCAGCGGGGGCACTGCGGTCACCGTGTCCACGGCGACCGGAACCGCGCAGACGGCCGCGGAGCTGCTGCGCCGCGTGCCAGATGCCGCCGCCGAAGGCATGGAGGGCTTCGGCGTGGCAACAGCTGCGCAGCAGTTCAGCCTGCCGGTACTCGAACTGCGCGGCATCTCTAACGCGGTCGGTCCACGCGACCGCGACGCCTGGCGTATCAAGGATGCCCTGGATGCGCTCCAGGCAGCAAGTTCAATTTTACGGGAGGTTATTACATCATGAATATTGCTTTTTCCCCTTGTCCTAACGATACATTTATCTTTCATGCCTGGGTACACGGATTGATTCCTGGTGCACCTGAACTTGAGGTTCGCTATGCAGATATTGATATAACCAACGGCCTTGCTGCGAATCCCATCGGACCAGAAATTCCGGAAGTAATGAAAATCTCTTATGCAGCGCTTCCCTATGTACTGAAAAACTATGCTTTATTACCTGCTGGCGGTGCGCTGGGCAGAGGTTGCGGTCCTTTAGTTTTGACGGCTGATGGCACAACGGACCCGGCATACCTGTCTGGACGGCGGGTCGCCGTGCCGAGCGAGCGCTCCACAGCCTATCTATTATTCCGTCTATGGGCCGCACAAAATGTCCTTGGCGGTGTCGGTGAAATTGTGGTCATGCCTTTTGATAAGATCATGCCTGCTGTTCGCGATGGTCAGATCGATGCCGGACTGGTTATCCATGAAGCGCGTTTTACGTACCAAAACTATAATTTGCAACTGATGACAGACCTCGGCAACTGGTGGGAGAGTGACACAGGCTTGCCGATTCCCCTTGGTGCCATTATTGCACGCCGTGATCTGGATGCTGATGCTCTGGCTGGCTGGGCTCGTGCCTCTGTGGAATATGCCTGGGCACATCCTGAAGAATCCCAAGCATACGTGATGCAACATGCACAGGAAATGGATCCCCATGTCGCCGCTCAACATATCGATCTGTATGTCAACGAATTCAGTGCGAATTTGGGCGAAGATGGATACGCCGCCATTACGGCACTGCTTGGTCGTGCTATGCAAGAAAAACTGGTTCCCGAGTTCGACCTGAACCTGTTACGGATCTGACCTCCCCATTACAGTGCTCCTATTGGCTGGTAATGATTGGTTCGTACTGATTGGCTCGCACTGAAAAGTTGTTAGTTTATTAACTACGAGCATAGCCAAAGCTATTGCTAACCGGTTAGAGCCTTTCTTTTTACAGCAGCGTATCTCTAACGATCCTGACAGAGCTTATTTGGCCTATTTTTGCACTCTGATAATTCTAACGATCACCAGGAAGCTTATTTCGCCGAAAATGACTCTTTTTCACCTCAATCTTGTCTATTTTGGTGAAATAGCGTTCCTACGGATCGTTAGAATTATAAAACCACCAAATTAGTGTAAATAAGGTCTGTGGAGATCGTTAGATTTTTCACCGGACAATCGTGCAGGATCATCGTGTCTGACGCGCAGTTTTATTGAGTCCAATATATGAAAAGGGCAACTCCGCGCGCCACCTTTGTGACGTATCGGAGCTGCCCTTTTGTTGGTTGGTTCTTTGGTTGGTTCTTTGGTTGGTTCTTTGGTTGATACGTTCGTTCGTCGTCCTTGGGTTCTTTGGTTCTTGGGTTGATACGTTCGTTCGTCGTCCTTGGGTTCTTTGGTTGATACGTTCTTTGGATGGTACGTTCGTTCGTAATTGATTGGTTGGTTGGTTGGTTGGTTGGTTGGTTGGTTGGTTGGATGGTACGTTCGTTAGTTGGTTATTTGATTCGTTGACTCGTTGGTTCGTTAGTTGGTTATTTGACTCGTTGGTTCGTTGGTTCGTTAGTTGGTTATTTGATTCGTTGACTCGTTGGTACGTTAGTTGGTTATTTGGTTCGTTGGTTCTCTCGTTGGTTTTATTTGCAGTTTATTTTTTTATTCCGTCCTCTATGTTTATTTTTGCTTCTGACAAAATTGTGCGGATCATGGATCGCAGTGCATCCAGCATCACTGGCAATGGCAAAGATGGGACAGATGGCTCCAGTACGGCCATTTCAGTCGATGCCGGAAAATGTACAAACCCCGCCCTCACGGACAACTGCTGCAACCGAATATAATCCAGTACCCGGTACATCGTGTTATTACATATATAGGTTCCCGCTGTGTTGGAGACGTTTGCCGGTATGCCCGCTGTCAACATATCATTGACCATCGCCCGGATGGGCAAGGTGGAAAATAAACCGTCCGGACTTCCAACTGCAATTGGCTCGTCCACAGGGCGCTGACCTTGATTGTCCGCGTAAGATCGGGGCGGAATATCCTTCACGTTGATCGCGATGCGCTCTGGCGTGATCGCTGTTCTGCCTTTTGCCAACCCGCAAGCGATAACGACATCTGGCTGAAAAGCCTCCATCTCTTCAATTAACAAGTCTGCACATTCATCAAAATGCACAGGCAGCAGCAAGGTTTTTAATACAGCACCCTCAACAACCTCATACTCTAATGCCGCCATCAACGCCCCTGTCGGATTCACCGCATCTCCGCCAAAAGGCTCAAATCCTGATATCAAAAATTTCATCACCGCTGCACTCCCTCCTGTTGTAATCATGCCGCGTTCTTACTCCGATCTGTAGCGCAATCCCCACTGCCGCCGAACCGTGTCCATCAACTTCATGATTTCCAGGGATTCGTCCAGTTTCATCGTATTACTCTCCGTGCGGCCTTGCAGGATGCAACGTCCCGCCTCTTCAGCTTCAAACGCATACCCGATACACGTCCGATCATCCACAAACTTCTCTGGCTCGTCCTGTCCATTCACATGTAAGTAGGCTTCTTTGCCTGCAAGGAAAAAAGGCAGACGAATTCGCCCTTCCGTGCCATATATGACAGCCTCATTGTTCAGATTCAAACGAATGGCACCGTTTAATGACGCCGAACGTCCCTCCGAATACGACAACAGTACGGAGAATTGCTCGTCCACACCGGTTTCCCCAATATGCGCTGTGCTCCATACATGCTGTGGCTGTTCACCAAAGATCATCGACGCGAAAGAGATCGGATACACCCCGGCATCCAGCAATGCACCACCGCCTAGATCGGGATTAAGTAGCCTTCCCTCCGGCTCCCAGCCAATGCGGAATCCAAAATCCGCATGCACCATCCGCACTTCACCAATGCGCCCTTCCGCAATCCACGCTCGTGCCTGGGCAACCGGCGGCAGGAATCGTGTCCACATGCCTTCCATTAGAAAAAGCTTCCGCTCTCGCGCCGTTTCCACCAATGGCTCCAGTTGACGAGAGTTCATCACAAAAGGTTTCTCACAAAGTACCGCTTTACCTGCTTCGAGGCAGGCCATCACATTTTCCTTATGTACCGGATGAGGGGTTGCCACATAGATGATATCCACCTCAGGGTCTCGCAGCAATTCATCATATGAAGCGTAAGCGCGTTCAAAACCATATTCGGCTGCAAACTTCTCTGCACTGCCTGCTGTTCGTGAACCGACCGCTACTTTCTCCGCATTCCCGGCATGTACCAGGTCCTTGGCAAACTGGGATGCAATCCATCCCGTGCCCATAATCCCCCACCGTACCTTATCCCGTCCCGCTGTCTGTGTCATCCGTACATCCTCCTACTACAAATTTGAGTGTTACAAGGTTCATGATTCAGACCAGCCAACATGGTATCTCTCTTATTTTACCAAAAAGAAACGTTTTCGTCAGAAAACCTGCTTCGCTTCACCACATTTCATTTCTGCAGCAGATTTGCTAAGATGATTTGGAGACAAGCCCTGAGCACATGCACCCTTTAGAAGAACTTATAGACCCCAATGAAAGGAAGGTACGCCATGATCACTGAGCCAAACCAAGGCCATAACCGCATACCTTCAGACGACAAGCTGACTATGCGCCCTCGTGGCGATGCTAATATAAATGCACAACAACTAACGACGGAGACTACTCTGAAAAAAATAAACACTGATACGTTGGCCGATATTCCTCGGTCCGTATCCAAGCCAACGAATGGTCTCGCTTCTAATCATGGCCCTACACGCTCGGCTAATGGCCCTATTAGCTTGGCTAATAACCCTACTCGCTCGGCACTTGCAACGTCTCGCGATGAACTTCAGCAGTTCCTGGGCCATGCTTTGGTTGAACTTCGACGGGCAGAACACATCAATACACACGGCCGCTTCCAATGGCAGACAGACGAGCTACCGCATCATACTCTCATTTATATGCATCGCTTCACGGGAACTCAGATTGTGGGTGCCGATCCAGCCCGCGTTGTTCGCAAAGCGGCTTGCTTGTACCCACCCGGAACCCGTCTGGAACTTGTATCGGATGCCGATCACGATACTGAGTTGTACATACTTGAATTTGATCTGTTTCGAGTGACAGAGAAAACAGAAGCGAAGCGCATCTATGAACGTGAACTTCATTTACCCGTTACCGGATGGATTCAAGGTCCCTTTTACGGCATACAACGAATGGCTGCCCAATTGACCGAACTCGCACATCCCGATAACGAAACAGCATCCCGTGAAATCAAAGCACAATTACTATTGACTGAACTGCTCTATATGCTCTGGCCTGAAAGCAATCCAACCCCTGTAGAGGAACAGGAGCAGGATGATCCCGAGTCTTGGCTAAAATCAACACTTCAATATATGCAGCAGCATTATATGTACGAGATCAAGCTGGATACACTCGCTGAACTGGCGGGCATGCATCCGTCGTATTACTCCCAGCTGTTCAAAAGCCGGATGCAAAAAAATCCGACTGAATATATTACTCATCTGCGCATGAATCGGGCCAAGGAAATGCTGATGACCTCGAATTTGCGCATTCGCGATATTGCGCGCGAGGTCGGTTACCGTGACGAATTTTACTTCAGCAGACGTTTTCGCAACTATGCGGGTTATGCCCCAACATCTTATGCCAAGCAGGTTCATCGCAACATCGTGTCCCTTTCTTATCCGTATACCGACCATTTGATGACGCTCGGCATCACCCCATGTGCTGCCCAGATACAAGGCCATCTGCCACATCTGCCTCAGTCGCTTAAGCTGCCTTTTCATGCGTATGAACCTTGGGAACAGGGACGGCAAGCTTTTCTGGATGTGAATCCCGACCTGATTCTGACCAAAGATAACGCTGCGGCCAGAGCGATGGAGCATATTGGAGATGTCGCTCCTATTATTACCGTCCCGTGGAACCAGACTGATATGTTCGGCCATTTGGAACGAATCGCTTCCATTGTAGATCGGACTCAGGCGGCAAAAGAATGGATGGATCGACACGAACGCAAAGCAGAGCGTGCACGTAAGAAGATCAGAGAACTGGCTGGCGATCTGACTATAGCTGTAGGTACGTTAACAGCCAAGGGCCCCCGAATGTACAGTCACCGTAACTTCGGCCATGTGTTCTACCGCACGTTACAACTCGCTGCACCTGAGCGAATTCAGGCTGAACTGCAAGGCAAAGCTCCCGGGATTGGCTTCAACTGGATGCCTTTTACACCCGGACAATGGGACGGTCTGGAAGCCGATGTACTTGTGCTTGCAACAGATAAACTGCATAACCGAGCAACACTGCTGCAAAAATTAAAGAATGATCCGTTATGGAACAGTCATCCCGCTGTTCGCAACGGACAGGTCCATCTTGTGGATTGGAACACTTGGGTTGTCTACGCCCCATATTCCATCAACATCCAGCTCGAGGAAGCGCTCTCGATGTTGACGAACAAGCCTGTACTTTTGTAATCTAAAAAATGTCCATTTCCTAAATCTTAATTTATGCCATGTACGGGCTTGGATTAAGATTTTATAATAATCACTAATTGATAATGATAATCAATAACAACGAAAGATGTTATTTGTTATAAAGGAGTGACCCGTATCCATCATCCGGGACTACCTCAGCGTCCGTCTCATGTTAAACGATCCGCAGTATCGGTTGGCCTGATGTTTCTATCCGCTATCGCGATTCTGCTGATCAGTATGTTTGTTGCCATCTCATTGGGGGCCAAGGGATTAACACTGGAAACGGTCTGGGCTGCCGTATTCCAATATAGCCCTTCCCTGACGTCTCATCAGATCATTCATGAATTGAGACTGCCACGAGTGCTGGCTGCCGCTGTCATTGGAGCCGCCTTTGCCGTAGCCGGGGCTTTGATGCAAGGTATTACTCGCAATCCGCTGGCAGACACCGGTATCCTCGGCATTAATGCCGGAGCAACATTTGTTGTGGCATTAAGCTTTGCCTTCTGGCCGGGATTACCGTACGGCTGGATTATGCTTTTGTCGTTTATAGGAGCGGTGCTCGGCACCGTGCTCATCTTCCTGCTTGGCATGGCGGCCCCCGGGGGCCTGAGCTCAATCAGGCTCACAGTGGCTGGTGCAGTGATTGCCGCTATGCTCGGTTCGCTGAGTACCGGGGTCGCCATTTATTTTGACCTGAGTCAGGATCTGGCCTTCTGGTACGCGGGTGGTTTTGGGGGTATTGAATGGCAGCACCTGAAACTGATCCTGCCGGTACTGCTGCTTACACTGTTGTTAACCATGCCGCTCGCACGGCGTGTCTCGCTCATGTCTCTGGGGGAAGAGGTCGCCATTAATCTCGGGATGAACCTGCGCTGGACTCGCTTTCTTGCCCTTGCTGCTGTCGTTGTGCTCGCGGGGGTGTCTGTCTCCGCTGTAGGTTCGATTGGATTTGTAGGGCTAGTGATTCCTCACATGTCTCGCAAGCTGGTGGGCGTAGATTATCGGCTGATCATTCCCATGTCATCCCTGCTCGGGGCAATTCTACTTGTGCTCGCTGATCTCGGTGCCCGAATTGTAAATCCGCCTCAGGAACTGGCCGTAGGCATCATGGTTGCTTTTGTCGGCGTACCGTTCTTCCTCTATCTGGCCCGCAAGGAAAGGAGGGCTCTGTAGTGATGAAACGGAGAATGAAATCCGTCGTCAGAATCCCTTTGGAGAAGTTCAATCCAACCTCTCGTGGCCAAAGGGCAATCATCGTCAGCATCGTTCTGCTCTGTCTCGCAACTCTGGTGATCCTCATCAGTCTGAACACAGGTACGGTTCGCGTATCTCCTCTGGCTGTTGTGCGGACCTTTTTGGGACAAGGAAGCGAACAGGATCAGATCATCCTGTTTGATTACCGCCTGCCCCGCATACTGGTTACCGTGCTTGCCGGGGCAGGGCTCGGAATTGCAGGCGCAACTCTGCAAGGCATTACACGCAATGCACTTGCAGACCCAGGGATTCTGGGCTTGCATGCCGGGGCAGCTTTTGGGCTAATGATTTTTGTCAGCCTGTCATTCAGCATGGATACTTCAGTAGCACTGTTGATTCCACTCTTTGCTTTTGCCGGTAGTGTGGCTGCTGCCCTGATCATCATGCTGCTGTCCTATGACAAAAACAGCGGTGTATCACCAATTAAACTTATTCTGGTTGGCATCGCTGTTGCCGCCGGGTTCCATGCACTCACGCTCTATCTGTCTCTGCGTCTGGACGAAGACACGTATTCCTTCGCTGCACGCTGGCTTGCAGGCAGTGTGTGGGGTCGTGACTGGGTTCATGTACAGGCTTTGCTTCCCTGGGTCGTGCTCTGTATCGCCTACATCTGGAGCCGTTCCAAAACCTTGGACGCCTTCCATCTAGGCGACGCTGCTGCCACCAGCATCGGCACACCTGTGCGTTCCCGGCGTATCCTGCTGTTGCTCTGTTCCGTAGCCTTGTCTGCGGTCAGTGTATCTATGGCTGGAGGTATCGGCTTCATCGGGCTGGCTGCCCCTCACCTGGCCCGCAGATTGGTTGGACCGATGCATCGGCACTTGATTCCGGCATCGGGGCTGATCGGCATGGTCATTCTGGTAGCTGCCGATACGGTGGGCCGGACGATATTTGCACCAAACGCCATTCCAGCGGGCGTTGTTGTCGCCGCGATTGGCGCACCTTATTTTTTATACCTGCTGGTACGAACCAAATGATTACAAAAATATCTATCCCAAGAATTTTGATCCATTCATTTAAGTTGAACTATTGATTTACACAATAACGGAGAGGACAGAAAAAACCTGGAAAAGCGGAGCGTTCGCCTAAAAGCTTTCTGAAAGAAAGCTACATCGGAAGCATACGCTTATCACCGGATTTTATCCTTGAGACAAAGGAATCAAAAAATCTGGGGATAACAGCGATTGTAAGGTTATTCTGTTATCGAAGTGTCCGTGTAAATGATCTTTAGTTCAACTTATATAGTTACATCAAAAAATCTATCCCATCCATGAGATGTTCAAGGAGAATGACAAACATGTTGAAAAAAAATCTAATGCTTTTGTTAACCATCAGTTTGGTGCTGGTACTCGCAGCCTGCGGTACAGCCAAAACGTCCACATCTGGCTCGGGGGATTCAAAAACCAATGCTGGCACAAGCACCTCGGCAGACCATTCGAACAACAACGCAGCTCCGGGTGAACCCCGTATTGCTTCCATGTCCATTCACCTGACCAATGATTTGCTTTCCCTCGGGATCACGCCTGTCGGTTCTGTCATCGGCGGGGAAGCGAAAGGTTTCCTGTCCCATGTGGCTGATCGCCTGAAAGATACGACACCACTCGGCCCGGTTAAAGATCCGGATATGGAAGCCCTGCTTGCTCTTAAACCGGATGTCATCTATCTGGATGAGGAGTTTTCCGGTAACGATGTGACCAAATTCGAAAAAATTGCGCCTGTACATGTGTTCAATCTGGACGATGGCACATGGCGGGATCACTTGAAAGAGATTGGCAAGCTGGTAAACCGCGAGAAGGAAGCGGAACAATATATTAAGGACTACGAGACCGAAACGAAGGAAGTCCAAGGGCTGATTCATGATCAGATCGGTGACGGCACCGTCATGGCGATTCGCGTGACCGCCAAGGAATTACGTGTATTCAGCACACGCCGTCCCATGGGCCCTATTTTGTACGATGATCTTGGTCTGACTCCAGCCAAAGGTATCAAAGAAATGGACACTTCCAAACCGTATCAGGTTGTATCACGTGAAATACTGCCTGATTATGATGCCGACGCGATCTTTGTCGTGGTTAACTCGGACGATGAAGCACAAACCATGTTCAAGGAACTGCAAAACAATCCGATCTGGCAGGGACTGAAAGCTGTTAAAGCAGGTCATGTCTACCCAATCGGAGCACAGCCTTGGCTTGATTATTCTTCCATTGGTAACAAAATGGCTATGGATGAAGCGAAAGAAATGTTTTCTAAAAAATAATCCCCGCTTCGCTTACGAGTAAAAACAACAAAAAACCTCGCTTCGGTAACGGAAGCGCGTTTGCAAGAGCACAGAGCGCATATTAATCATGCTCCAAGCTCAATGAATACAGGGATCAGACTTCGTAATCATCTTATCTCTGTATCTCGCGCGTTTCCTTACCCAGCTGAGGTTTTTTATTTTACATCCATCATAGCAAGCATAATCGCTCATACTGTACATACAACAATCTCGATATCCATCTCCGCAAATGTGTTCTGAATAATCACACTAACTTTCTCCCACTTCAATCTGTCCAGCCCGCAACCGATTCGAGGCATAGCCAGCCGAGTGATCCCCTGCGCTTTACAAACATCACGCATTGATTCTACCGCCTGGGTTAATGATAAATACGTAGGTTTATTCGAAAATTTGGCTTTGGTTACCAAGTTCAACGTTCTTCCAACCGGATAACATCGACCAATTTCGAGCGGCTCCAGCCTTACTTGCTCCTGAAGAGTCTGTAAATCAAACCGCTCTCTGAATTGTACCGCAATTCCTTTACCCATTCTCGCATCGGCGGATATGCAGTGTGCCAGTGCATAGTGATCCTCTAGTTCAAACAAATCCTGTTGTCGTTCATGAAACTGCATATTGGTTCCACCTTTCTCTTCCTTGCCAAATCGCATCTCACTATTGAAACTACAAACTTCTTGTTTATTTTGCCCTCTGCACATTAGGCGTTAAATAACGTCCGTTCTATTAAATGATGTCTACATAACATCTTGCTCTCCCACTTCCCCTGCTCAATTTATCAGAGTAAGCGCTTGAAAGTTTCCAACGTTCGCTGTCCTGCACTCCGGTCATAAATGGCAAATACGATGTGATCAAAGTAGTTCTTGTATCCTTCATCAACCAGTACATCATTAAAATACGCTGCCACCTGTGCCGGTTCATTCCGAAACACACCACAGCCAAAGGCGCCCAGTACGATGGTTCGATGACCTTGGGTAGCTGCAACCTCCAGCACGTATCGAATACGCTGCTTCATGACCAACCTGATCTCTTCATCCGTCGCTTCGTTCCGCTCTCTGACAACACCTGCATTTACTGCCGGAGCGGTGATAAATGAGGTTGTGTAATATTGATCCAGCAATCGGTCAACATCGTCCCTGATTACGGGAACCTCAGGAGAATAGATCATATGATCCGAATACAGGCAAGAACGCTGCTTACGGTTGTACTCATACATTTCTTGCATCTGGGCAATACATGGGTACAGTCCGGTTGCCCGCGCCAAGCTTTCCTCCTGAGCCTGACTTCCGCCGAGAAAACCACCGCCCGGATTTTTTGCGGATGCAAAATTCAGACAGACAACATCCGTTCTTCCTTCCTCCAGGGTCAGACGAGCTGCTGCTGCAAGTGTCGTTTCACTGGTTACTTCAATCCGAGCCGGGTTCCCTCGGGACGGTATTTTCTCGGTACCTTGTTGGTTCCCTGCCGAGCTTGCTTGCTCATCTATGCATACTCCTTTGCGTAGCTTCTCCCCTAGTAGAGAAAGCTCCGAAGGCCGATAGAGAACCGAATTCTGAATGGCCTGCTCCATATTTTCCTTAATATGAACTGCACGGTCATATCCGTTTACGTACAAGCCTTCTTCCAGAATCTCCAGCGTTTGATGCGCAATACGCGAACGTCCAGAACGCGAGTTAACGCCAGTACGATCTGCTGATGCGTTAGACTTACGAGACTCCTCGGTCTTACTATTTAAATTATTGTATTTGTTGTTTTTGTTGTAGTTGTTGTAGTTATCTACATTACTCATTGTAATCACTTCCTATTTCTTCTCTCAGACGAGTCAGTATCTCGCCAAGCCAGTTCGTTCCTCGCCATGTTTTTCGATTGCGAATACGCGGGTCTTCCTCCGCCAGTCCGACACCCCAGATACGATCATCCGGGCTCGCTTCCACGAGTGTTGTGCCACGGGTGGCGAGTAGAGCAGCCAGCAGATCTTCGTTCTGTGTAAACTTGGCCCGATTGCCTTCATAGACAATGCGCTGGCACTCGCTTTCCCATATCGTCTGGTTAAAACCTGCGACCTGTCGGCCCAGCTTTTTTTGCACCGAAGCCGAACGAGTCTTCATAATTTTGTCTGCATTATTCTGGTCGTTAAAGAGCAGCGCTTTCTGATGCATCATATATTGTTCTGCGCTCGTGTATTGAACCCCGTTCACCGTAAAATCAGCCAAAAACCACTGGGAAAACGGCGAAGCTGTCCGCCAGAAAAACGTAAACTTTTCCATCTCTATCACCTCTCATTCCTTCCCCAATAAAACTAGCACTTACTTACTTACTTACTTACTTACTTACTTACTTACTTACTTACTTACTTCTTGTAAATCAAATACTGACTCCTCCTGATCCCACCTACAGGGTCTCCCTATCCGGATTTAGGCGGTACAACCGGGACGGACGATGACCTGCACTACTTGCATACTCTCCCGTCTCGATCACCCAATCTGCCATTTTGCGCCGGAAAGCAGCTGCCAGCAGTTTTTTGCCACTAATAATCTCATAGACCTTCTGCAATGCCGTCAACGTAAATTTTTCAGGCATCAGATTAAACGCAATATCCGTATATTCAATTTTGGAGCGCAGTCGCTCTAGCGCATAATGAATAATTTTGGCGTGGTCGAATGCGATCCCTTGAACGTCCAGCAGTTCTACACTACCACTTCGCACACGTCCCTCTACCTTCTCCTTGGTCTCCACAATGGCCGATAATTGCTCCGTCTCATCTTCATTGCTCAAAATAAGCTGCAATCTGCGCTCTGTCACCCGGCCACGTTCATGAATATGACGTTTCTCTTCGATGAGTTTCTGCTCCACTCGAAACCAGCTTGCGTCGCTGGCATCATCACCCGCTTGAAGCTCCAGCTCACTACTGTCCACTAGGGCCATATAAGAGCAACTTATGACCCGTGTGCGCGGATCACGGCCTACATCTCCCCAGGTATACAGCTGTTCCAGATAGATATCGTCCAGTCCCGTCTCCGTCTGTAATTCCCGCCGGGCAGCATCCTCCAGTGATTCATCTATGGAGACAAATCCCCCTGGCAAAGCCCACTGCCCAAGGTAGGGGTGACCTCCCCTGCGAATCAGTAGCAAACCAAGTTCCGGTTCCGCCAGCTTACGGTAATTTTCCTGCTCTCCGCTTCGGATCGTAAATACGAGCATATCCACAGTAACCGAGGGACGTTCGTAATCTCCGGCATCATAGGTTTTTAGGAATTCTTCTTCGCTAATGTTGACTGGGTCAAGCGCTTTGTCTCCATGAGACATGATTCATGCACCTCATTCTGTTATTAACATTTTGTTATTAACAAATAGTTAATAACAATGTAGCACAACTGTAACGAGAAGGTCAAATCTTCAATAAAGTCAAAAAAGCCGCCGTCTTTGCTCTATACCTTCAGAGCAAGGACGACAGCTGAAACACTCATTTTCATATTACATAGATGGATATCTCAGTTTAGTTCTCAGAGGCCAACCCAATCTTTCTTAAAATACGCTATCTGGAACATAGTATATTTTCTGCCCATTCTGTTTGTTTCCAGGATCGGCCACAATCAGAAAATAAACGTTCCCGTTCTTGTTTTGCACACCCTCGATCTCATGTTTTCCGACATTCGTTATTTTCACAAGAGACTGATACGTGCCTGAACTTGAGATTTTAGCTATCTGAGGCGTATCTCCTTCTGCCCCACCAGATGTAAATATTTGAGTCTTACCCAGCAAGTCTACCCCTTGGAAAGATCCATTTGGCCGAATAATTCCGCTACCCGACTGTGTGAAACTGGAGACTGCTGCTTTAATTGCCGCAGGGCTATCCATGCGAACCTGCTTGTTCTGATCAAGCAACCTGTTTAATGCAGCCGTATCATACACAGACCAGACTACCTTATCAGTGTTGGACTTTCCGCCTTCCCTCGTCTGAATCCGGAACACGGTGTATTTACTATTGCCACCGCCATCAACTCGGTATGTCGTTCCCTGTTTCGTACCCTTTTTATTCGCATAGTTCATATAAGTAAACCGATGAAGATCGGTATAATCTACAGTTTTGCCAGCAGCATATTGAAGTCTCGCTACCTGAAGGGACCAGACATTTGTAGGTGCTACATCCGCTTTGGAACTAAAATAAAAATAGTTCGCTCCGTTGTACGTATACATATCCAGCGTCTGGCAATGCCCGCTGTTCGTAATCGTCATATGATCTACGTATTCGGCATTATTGCCTTTAATCAGTAGTCTGGATAGTTGACACGTCGTGTCTACACGTTGCGTTACGTATACGTACTTGTCTGCTATATAAGCTTTCTGCACAACTCGGTTAAATTTGAGTCCTTTTAGGTTATAGGCCAATTTGGCTGATGCATTTACAGTTTTTCCTGGAGAAGCTGCAAGAGCCGGGACAACGGACATCATAAATAGCATTACTGCCAGAAAAGTAGCTACGATCGATTTCCACTTCATCGTTGTAAGGTGGAGAAATTGTTTTTTAATCACACAGGTGCCTCCTTTTTCATTAAGAATGGAATACATCAGATATATTAGCTGGTCTCTGAGACTATACTGCATTCAATAGATAATACCATATTTTCCAGATTACGAAACATAAATTGTAAATCACGAAATGACCATTTACGCACAAACCTGATATCCTTTAAAATTTAATATTTCTTTTTAGTACATTTGTGTTATATTAATTTTAATTCATATGTACCAAAAAAAGGAGGACTTCATGAAACGAATTGCCCTACTCGACATTCTTCGGGGATTTGCGATTATTGGCACCTTGGGAACCAACATCTGGATTTTTGCTTACCTTGGTGATCTGAACCTGGTATTCGGAAATGCTCTTGAACCGTGGTGGAGTTCAGGAGATCGCCTGATGCAGACGATCATGCTCATCTTGGTGAATGGAAAATTTCTAGGTATGCTCACTTTGCTATTTGGAGCCGGCATGGAATTGAAACGCCAAAAAGCAGCTCGTGAAGGCTACGCATGGCCTGGTGTCTATATCTGGTCATGTGTACTTCTGCTACTAGACGGACTACTACATTACATCTTCGTGATGGAATATGACGTGTTAATGAGTTATGCCATTACAGGTATGATTGTATCCCTGATCATTCATCGCTCCAGGCGCTTTATGCTAACGATAATGGCGATTGCCGGAAGCATACATGTGATCGGCGTTACAGGAATTACAGCGTTGCTTGCGTTCGAATCCGGTTCATCCTTCAACGGGATGGATACCATTACACAGCTGTATGCTTCTGGAACGTGGTGGGAACAAGTCATGTTCCGGCTGAATAACTTTGTTTTTTTCCGTGCAGAATCGATTGCCATCATCCCGCTGAACGTCTTTCTCTTTCTGCTGGGGGCACTGCTTATGCGGACAGGAGTATTCTCCAACGATGATTCTGGACGTCATAAACGCCGTAAACTGATGATTGTCGGACTCGCGGCAGGCATTCCCCTAAATCTTCTGTTGCTCGTCCCCGGCGGGATTATGGATATTTGGGTACGTTATATCAGTGCGCCAGTGCTTACGCTTGGTTATATCGGAGTCATTGCTTATGGAGTGGAAAAAGGGGTACTTCCTACGCTGTTCAAGCGTTTCGGTGAGATTGGCAAGATGGCGCTAAGCTGTTACATTGTACAAAATATCATCACCTCAGTGCTTTTCTACGGATGGGGAATTGGCTTGGGCGGACGACCGTCTTCCCTTTTTATTTTGCTAATGTGGTTTGGCATCTGTCTGTTATTAATGCTTTTCTCGCACCTCTGGCTACGCAAATATTCACTCGGTCCAGTCGAATGGTTGTGGCGCAAGTTATCGATCTCCCCTTCTACCAGAGCAAGAGATACGTCACAAAATACGTCCGTATAAGTAGTCTAAACGCCAATAGGGGCTGTCCGGCTATCCATCGATGATTGATCATAACTAATGACCGATGGATAGCCGCAGGACAGCCCTTCTTTATTCCATATTGCTAATATCCCCAGCAAGTTTTATCCCCCCTTTTTGTGCTGGTCTGACCTATAACAATTCCATTTTATCCGTCTCCACAGGCAAGCATAACGTGAAAGTGGAACCTTCCCCCATTGCACTCTGAACGGTAATTCTACCGTTATGATCCTGAACAATTTTTTGACAAAGCGCAAGACCAAGCCCCGTGCCTTCCTCTTTTGTCGTAAAAAATGGGTTGAAAATCGCGGTTAGCGAACTCTCGGGAATACCGCTGCCCGTATCCGCTATCGAGATCAATGCCTTATCCCCTTCCTGCATCATATGGATATGTACCTCGCCGGGGTCTGACATCGCTTCAAATGCATTACGAATCAGATTGATTAGAACTTGTACAATTTTATCCCGATCCATGTTCACTAAAACCGACTCATCCTTTACATGGAGTGTAATCCGATGCCCTCTTGAGGCAGCGTCCGATTCGGTCAAAGACATGACGCGCTCCAGACAATGTGCCAGCTTTTCCGGTTTCATATGATGGACTTGTGGTTTGGAAAATTGCAGAAATTCCCCCGTTAAATCGGTGACTCTGGTGACCTCGCTCATAATCACTTCATACCACGGTGCAATATTGAAAGATTGCCCACGTGACAACTGCAAAAAACCCCGGATCGCGGTGAGTGGATTACGTATCTCATGTGCCATCCCCGCGGCAAGCTCACCTACAGCACGCAGTCTCTCGGAACGAAATACTTCCTCTTCATTTTTAATCCACTGGCTACGCTGCTGCTGGATCAACTGATCCTCCGCAATGGTCATGAATTGCTGCAAGGTTTGTGATGATCTCGGATAACGCGATATGCTATAACTTACTTGTAATCCCTGCAACTGATTCGACAGCAAGGAGGATATCCGTTCTTCGATATAGGGTATTTGCGGCAACACGATAGCGAATCGGTCACCTGCATACCGTGATATACCATAAGCTTCGGGAAACTGATTGGTGATCTTAGTTCCGATTCCCTTAATGACTGAACACCAAGGATCATCTGATCCTTTCTTGTATCCACTAAAATTATTGACATTCAAAAGAACTAAGAGGAAAGATCGTTCTTCCTCCAGCGTCCGATGAAGCACCTTCATGTATCCTTCATAATTTAGCAATCCCGTAAGCGGATCATGGAGGGTCAGAAATTGATTTTTTTTCCGAAGTTTCTGTTTCTCGGACTCACTGTTCATAAGGGTGTGGTATAGAACGATAACCACTACCGAGGTAAGAAGATCAAATAAAGACACCAGTAGAGTGTATGCATCCGTCGGCACGTAAGTCAGTCGAATGATCGTATACTGGAGCATGAGCAGCAGTGAAACCAGCAAGCTCTGTCTCATTTGCTGTTTGTTCTGAATCATTGAAATAATAAGCATATAATAGAGCAGATTACACCAGTTCAATTGACTGAAATAATGAAATGCGCCAAGGATTAACCATTGTATCATTCTTAAAAATGGATAACGTTGCTCTCCCCATATGCTCATGATCAGCAAAACACCTGTAAGCATCATCAAGACCGGATGCGCTGTTTGTCCCAATATGATTGAGGATACAATGACAAGCAGGCAACCTAGTGGGAATATCACCATCTTCATTGTGTAACTTAGCAAACAGCCTCGCCCCCTTAGACAAAAGTCACACTAACAAATATATTCACAAATATTATATCGATTATGATTAGCCGATGTTGTCGATTATTGGAAGCTGTTAAAATTCGCAAGGATGTATAATTTTCAAAAGCAATAGGACATATGAAGTGATTGAAATGAAAAAATGAACATATCGATATCTTCACTCTTATTCTGTATGGGATAATTCAATGTAAAATAATCAAAGCCAGCTCTCTAGGTATGAGGGCTGGCTTCTTTGCTGCTTTTCCATATAGGTCATATCGTTCTGGTAGAAAATATATGATGAACTGTATTATTTCTTAGCCATATATTTGCGAATATCAAACGCCACGGCTGCAACAATAATTAATCCTTTGATAATCAGCTGCCAGTAAGGACTTACCCCGATAAAAGTGAGACCGTAGTTGATAACTCCGAAGATCAGCACCCCCGCCATGACGCCAGGTACGGTTCCAATTCCGCCAGCCGTGGATACACCGCCAACAACACATGCAGCAATGGCATCCAGTTCGTACATATTTCCGTAATTGTTTGTTGCTCCGCCGGTACGAGCTGCTTCCAGTACGCCGCCCAGCCCGTAGAGTCCCCCAGCAATGGCATATAGCGCAATCAAGTTCCGAGCGACATGAATGCCCGATACGTGAGCGGCCTGAATGTTTCCGCCAATGGCATACATATTTTTACCCAGACGTGTTTTGTTAAACACAACCCAGCAGATCAGTGCAACGCCGATAGCAATCAGTACAATATAGGGAATCGAATACCCTCCACCGAGATCAATGTAACCTGAACCTATCGTGGTAAAGTCCGATCTAAGCCCGCCGATCGGCTGTGACTGGTTCGGCTCTGTATCAAAATAGATTGAGTTCAGTCCGTACACAGCCACCATCGTGCCGAGCGTTGCGATAAAAGGCGGCACATGCAGTTTGGCAACGATAATCCCATTCACTAATCCAACGAGCACCCCGGCTATAATACCGATCAGGATCGGCAACCCCACCCATAATTGTGGAAGATCCGGAAAAAATCGATTGGCATACGTATCAATCTGTAACATAGAGGCCGATACAACGGCTGTTAGACCAACGACACGACCGGCAGACAGATCGACGCCTCCCGTTACCAGAATGAAGGCCGCCCCCAGTGCGATAATGGCACGAGTGGAGGATTGCTGCAGAATGTCCCGCAAGGTGGAAAAAGCGAGAAAGTTTGGATCGGCAATCGCAATACCGACGACAAGCAGAATCAGCACGATAAAAATTGCACGCTGCGTTACATATTGCTTCACTTGATTAACAAGGGGTGTATTCATTTGTGTTCCTCCTGACCAGTCATCCGCTGCTGTGCGGCCAGCCTCATAATATGCTGCTCTGTAGCCTCTGCTCCGTCTACAATACCGGTGAGACGTCCTTCGCTCATGACCATAATGCGATCTGACATCCCCAGCAATTCAGGCATCTCGGAGCTGATCATGATAATGCTTTTACCTTGCCGAGCCAGTTCAGTAATGATCGTATAGATTTCGAACTTGGCTCCGACGTCAATTCCGCGTGTTGGTTCATCGAGCAACAGAATTTCCGGGTTGGTCAAGAGCCAGCGGGCGAGCAACACTTTCTGCTGATTCCCTCCAGATAAGTTTCGAATAAGGGTGTTAACCGAAGGGGTTTTGGTTCTGAACTTCTGTGTCTGCTCCCGTGCCTCTTCTCGCCCCTTCTTCTCATCCAACAAACCCAAACGATTTTGGTAGCGACCCAGGCTTGCAATAATTGTATTCTCATAGACCGACAACACGGGGAAAATCCCGGTCACTCGTCGTTCTTCGGTCAACAACGCTATGTTATGACGTTTGGCTGCTGAGGGCGAGGTAATCTTCACCTTGCGCCCATGAATAGAGATCGTACCTGAAGCGAGTCCACGCAAACCGAACAAGGACTCCATCAGCTCCGTCCGCTGTGCACCAACCAAACCGCCAATTCCGAGCACTTCGCCTTTGCGTAAATGAAAGGAGACATCCTGGAACGAATTCGGCTGATTGGATGTCAGCCCTTCTGCCTGAAGAATGACTTCGCCAGGCACATTGTGCCGTTCCGGAAATCGTTCGCTCAGATCACGACCAACCATGCGGGTAATAATCAAGTCTGTCGTCAGATCCGTTGCATCCCAGGTACCTACTACAAACCCATCTCGCATAATGGTCACTTCATCGGAAATCGTCAAAATTTCCTCCATCTTGTGTGAGATATAGATGATGGACACGCCGCGACTTCGCAGCTTGTTGATGATCGTAAACAGTTGCTCCACTTCTTTCCCTGTCAGGGATGAGGTTGGTTCATCCATCACAATGACTTTGGAGTGAAAGGATACCGCTTTGGCAATCTCCATGGATTGAATCTTGGACACAGACAATGTTCCAGCGAGCGCCTTCGGATCAATATCCAAATTCAAATCCTGAAACAGTGCGAGCGTATCGGCATACATCCGTTTCTCATCAACCAACAGACCCTTCATCGGAAATCGTCCCAGCCATATGTTTTCCATCACCGGACGGTGCGGAACCGGATTCAACTCCTGATGAATCATCGATATGCCATGCTGTAAAGCTGCCTTCGAACTTGGGATCTCTACATCCTTGCCATCGATGCGAACCGAGCCAGCATCCGGACGATACATTCCAAACAAACATTTCATTAAAGTTGACTTTCCCGCTCCATTTTCGCCCATCAACGCATGAACCGTTCCCGGCTTCACCTTCAGCGTAACCTCGCTAAGCGCCTGTACGCCGGGGAATGCTTTGGAAATTCCGTTCATCTCCAGCAAATAAGGTGAGTGCATTTTGTATCTTCCCCTTTCATCTAACCGGCCAAAAAGGGACGTTGCCTGAATGACATACGTCCCTCTCTGCTGCTGTTATTGGGCGTCGGCAATGTTGTCTTTCGTAATTTTTTTGTAAGCAATCCACACATATTTCCCGTCCGTAATATCAAATTTCGTATTTTCTTTGGTTGGTGTCTCACCTTTGGCAAGAACAGCAGCCAGTGCGACCGTTGCAGCTCCCTGATTTTTGGCATCGTTCAGCACCGTGCCAAGCATGGTCCCATCCTGCAATGCCTGAATTGCCGGAGCTGTAGCATCGACGCCTACAACAGGCATCGTTTTGCCATCCTTGAAGTACCCTGCTGCTTTCAACGCTTCAATGGCACCGAGTGCCATGTCATCATTGTTCGCCAGCACCGCTTCGATCTTGTCGCCATGAGAAGCAAGGAATGCCTGCATTTTCTCTTGGCCTTTGACCCGATCCCACATCGCCGTATCTTCAGCCAGCGCTTCGACTTCAATACCAGCGTCCTGAATGGCCTGAACGGAATATTTCGTACGCAGCTCGGCATCCTGATGTCCCGGTTCGCCTTTCAGCATGACGTATTGCAGCTTACCGTCACCGTTTTTATCAGCTTCCGGATGAGCTTTCCAGTAATCCACGATCAATTGACCGGAAATCGTACCCGACTCTTCTGCTTTGGCACCAACGTAATACACTTTATCCCACTTGTTCATGTCTTCTGCTACAGGCTCACGATTCAGGAATACCACCGGAATATTGGCCGCTTTCGCCTTATCAATAATGACACCTGCTGCTGTCCGATCTACCGGATTCACCGCCATGGCATTGTATTTCTTGGATACAAACAGGTCCACCTTCTCATTCTGAGTCGGCTGTGCATTCTGACTGTCTACAATATCAAGGGTAGCGATCCCCTCTGCTGCCGCAGTCATCGCATTCCGTACTCCCGTCATAAACGTATCGTCAAACTTATAGATCGCAACCCCGATTTTCGGATTTTCAGTTTGTGTTCCAGCTTCTGCTTTCGTTCCACTGTCCGTCCCTGCGCTGCCGCTTTCACCGGCGCTGTTTCCCCCGTTGCTGCACCCTGCCGCCACAGCCATGCATACCGTAAGCAAAAATGTCATCCACGTTTTCTTCTTCATTCTTAAATGACCTCCCCCAAGTTCATTCGGCTTTACCGATGTCTTTATTATGAAAGGGTTTACATTACTTTCGAATACAATATCTTCATCTCTTTTATCGAAATCCTCATCAATTCATCTATTCTATATAAGTTGAACTAAAGGTGTTTACACGGGACACTCCGATGACAGAATAACCTTCCAATCGCTGTTATCCCCAGATTTTTGATTCCCTTCTCTCAAAGGAGAAAGTCCGGTGATAAGCGTATGCTTCCGATGTAGCTTTCTTTCAGAAAGCTTTAAGGCGAACGCTTCGTTTTTTCAGTTTTTTTCTGTCCTCTCCGTTAATGTGTAAAAATAACAGTTCAACTTATATAAATACTTTATAAATGAGGCGCAATGATCTAATCTTCATTGCACAAATGGAAATAACAGCTTCTGGTTATCCATCCAGAACATATTGTCTGTACTAACGACCTTGGTTTCCAGAATGACTCGGGTCTGCACATGCTTCCGATCCAGTCTGGCAAGGGCTTGATTAAGCCCTAAGTATCCGGCGCTGTACCCGTTCTGTACAATCAATCGTTGAAACACACCTTCCTGCAGCTGCTCCAGTTGCTGCTGCTCACTACCAAACCCCACAATGCTGATCGGCCTTTCATCCTTGCGGCGATGCAGTTCATCCGCTGCCCCAAGCGAGGCCTGCTCTTGAAGAGCAATCAACCCGGTGAGCTCATGCTGATCCAGTAGTTGCTTTACCGCTTGCCAGCAAGCATCCCGGTTATTGCACACCGTTCTCGGGATTACATCAATGCCGGGATACTGCGATAATACATCCTTGATCCCCTGCTCCCGGAGAACCAGGCCGGCATTCAGTGCATCCGGGCCCACTAAAGCAATCTGACCGTGCCCTTGTAATAATTCTGCCATCGCTTCACCCGCCTGTCGTCCGGCTTCGAGATTGTCCATCGAGATGACACTGGTTATGCCTTTAACAGGGAACTCATCATTCAGCACAATAACGGGCACAACACCTCCATCCGTTCTTGCTGTCTCTGCTTCCCGAATGATATCGCTAAGGACATCTTCACTTAGCGGATCGACAAGCAGCGCTGTTGCCCCTTGTTTCAATGCGAGATCTGCTGCCTGAACCTGCGCCTGCTCACGCTCACTGCGAGTGAAATCCCGGTCAATGGCACCCCCTGTGTTCGCAGGTGGCGGACTTATCACATAGTCCGCATTGGAAGAGGTGTGCGAAGCCGAATCCATCTGATACGCTTCAACGGTAAGCAGCTGTGCGCCGCGCTCTTTGGCGGCAGCCTCGGCTCCCAGGCGTATCGCTTCGGCCAGTTCTCCGGTGCCCGCAGGCGTAATGAGCGCAATGCGCGGCGACGACGCCGGTTGATCCGCTTCCGCTATGCCGCAGGCAGCGCATAATAACAGGCAGCAGGCTGATGCTGTCTGGAACAAAGCTCGGAACGGCCGAAATTCCGGGGATACCGGAAAAGTTGCCTGGCTTTTTTTGGCCAATACACGGCGTGTGCTCTTGATCTGGTTGCTGGTTTCGCTACAGTCCTTCATTCATCCCGTCCCCCTTCTGCTCTTCCTGAACAGGAATCCGAATCCATACGGTTGTGCCTTCCTCCAGCTCGCTGGTGAATTCAAGCCCATATCCCTCACCATAATAGTGCCGGATGCGATCATGTACATTGCGTACAGCGACACCCGAGCCTGCTCCGCTTTTCACTACTGGACGACCGCTGAGCAATCCCTCCATCTGTTCCTCCGACATGCCTACGCCGTTATCCGTAATACGGAACAAAATGGCGTGCTCTTCACGCTCAACCTCAATCTCAATGTTCCCCTCATCCATGTGGTACTCGATGCCATGTACAATCGCATTTTCGATCAACGGCTGCAGAATTAACTTCACGGTCAGGCAGTCCAGCAGCTCCTCATCCGCATGAATGGTGAAGGTGAACTTGTGTTTGAATCGCATCTGCTGAATGGTCAGGTAGTGGCGGGCGTGCTCCAGTTCTTCTCTGACGGTAATGATGGTTTTGCCTTGACTGAGACTGATGCGAAACAACCGGGAAAGCGACGTAATCATTGTGATGACTTCATCATTACGGCTCATGCCCACCATACGCACAACCGAATTCAGCGTGTTGTAGAGAAAATGTGGATTAATCTGAGCCTGCAGCGCCTCCAGCTCCAGACGGCGTTTCTGCTCCTGTTCATGGATGATCTCATCCATCAGGTTACGGATTTTGTTCACCATAAGGTTAAACCTGCGCGCCAGACGCTCGACCTCAAGTGGCCCCGTTGTCGGTAGCTCCACGTTGAAATCCCCTCGCTCCACGGCCTTCATCTTGCGTTCCATCCGCCGGATGGGACGTGTCAGACTGGAGGAGAGAAACAGGGATACCACAATGACAAGCACCAGCACAACGATCAGCACACGAATCAGATAGCCATTCACTTCCTGCCGTGTCGTCATAATCTCGTCCAGATAAGCCACGCCGACGATTTTCCAGCCGATATTCGCCACCGACTTTACGGTGTTCAACCTTTTCTGTCCATCGGCCTCGTCTTCGTAACTGCCTGTAGCTACCAGGGCTTGCTCGATATTTTCTTTTTTCAATCCCATATACATGAGTTGTTGTTGCGGATGGTACACAATGTTGCCCGCACTCTCATCAATAATGTAGACGTAACCCCGTTGCCCCAGGCTGACCCGGCTGCTCAGTTCATCCATTTGCTTGAAGTTGATATCCACCAGCAAAATGACTTGCTGCTCCTGACCCTGGTGCTTAATGGTGATACCTTTGCTCATCGAAACGACCCACTTATAAGGACCCGCGTACATATTCTGAATATGAGGCAAGGAAAAGCTCAGATGATTGGGTACACGCAATGCGG
This sequence comes from Paenibacillus sp. 2TAF8, assembly GCF_052114825.1. Taxonomy (NCBI): domain Bacteria; kingdom Bacillati; phylum Bacillota; class Bacilli; order Caryophanales; family Paenibacillaceae; genus Paenibacillus; species Paenibacillus sp. 2TAF8. Next base: position 81,031 of record NZ_JBFRFN010000006.1, on the reverse strand, counting down.
ATTGAAACCATCCTTGCTGGGTAACGTGAGCGCTGCGTTTCAATGCGGCGGCAGGTCTGTTCTTGAGCAGTTGTCCATCCGCGTCAAGCAGCGTAATGGAAATGATATCTTCCCGGCTGCTAAGCAGGGTATCCAGCTGTTTGTCCACCTGCTCTGCTTCCCATGTTCCGTCCCGCAACATATGTTCCTCGATGGCACGATACAGATGGGACATACTGCGTACGTAATCCTCCAGGTTATAACTGACCTGATCCACAATCTGTCTTGTGGACAGCTCTGCACTGCGCTCGGCAGCTTGCGTGAACTTGTCATGTAGCAATATCGCCATAATGGTGAGAACCAGTACAATGAAGATGGAGAAAGACCACGTAATAATAGAACGAATGCTGCTGACCTTGGACGAGCGCATATACAGACGGAGTTTGGCTCCAACCGTTTTCATTCGTGCAGTTAACGTGCTCCAGCTCATTGAAGGGAACCTTCCTGGGACACAGCGGCCTGTTTACGATACTCTTTGGGCGAGACCCCGATATGTTTTTTAAAACAAAAACTGAAATAATTAGGCTCGGCAAAACCCACCTTCTCCGCAATCTGAAACGACTTCAGCTCTGTGGAGCGAAGCAGTTCCCTTGCCTCATCCATGCGAATCTGCATCAGATACTGCAGGAAGGTGAGCTGCACTTCTTTTTTGAAAATGCTGCAAAAATAACCGGAACTGATATGCAGATGTGCGCATACCTTCTGAATGGACAGATCCGGATCGGCATAATATTTTTTCGTAAACGTAAGTGCCTGTTCCACGATATCCTTGTAAACGTGCTGGCGTCCGCTAGATATCCGCTGCTGCACAAGCAGACAAACTTCGCTCACCTTATGCTGTGCCTCGGACAGACCCGGCAGTCGGAATAAATCCGTATACAGCTGGAATCCAGCGCCGAATATATCTTCCATCTCTTCACCCGAGGCCTGCGCAGCCTTCCACACCGTCGTTAACACTTCGATCAAGTACAGCTGAATATCACTTCGCCCATGCTCCACCGTAATTTCCTGGAAAATGACTTGCAGCCCCTCTTCCAGCTCTGCCTGCGTCCCAGCCTTCAAACAGCGGGTTAACGTCTGTTGTTTCAATTCATCAAAACGCAGCTTGCCTGCGGCCTGACGCTCTACATCGGCAATGTAGATCAGGGAATCCGTTCCAGGTACTAGCCGATAATCCAGTGCCAGCAGAGCATCCTCATATGCATGTTTCACATCGGGAAGTGTATCTACAAGACGACTCGACCCAATCGTTACGGGTACACGTAAATAGTGACGGATGCTGCGTACCACATTTTCCAGCGCCTGCTGCTGCAGCTTTGCTGCCTCTCCGACTGTCTCTGATTCACCCAGCGGTTCCACGTAGAGTAATACAACGCTCTCCTGATGCATAAAAGCATATCCTGCCGTGTGGTCCGTCCAGACTTCTGCCGCAATATTAAGTGCAGCAAATAGCTTTAATTCAGGATCTTCGGACGGGTGCAATACCAGAACAGAAACAGCATAACGTTTACCGATTAGTTGTAGTCCGCACTGACTTGCTCTGCTTAATATATAGGAAGAAGATTTCTGACGATGCAGTATCGTTGCAATCAGATCCGCCTGTAATAAAGGCAAGCTGGAGCGATAGTGCTCCCTCAACTGCTGTACATCCTCACGCTCAGCGATTTCCGCCTCCATCTGGGCGCGCAATCTGGTGAGCAGTTCGGTAAGATGGCCTGCCGAGAATGGCTTCAGCAAATATTCATCTACACTAAGTGACACCGCCTGACGAGCGTAATCAAATTCATCATATCCCGTTAAAATAACCACCTTCACCAGCGGATTCCGCTCTCTCAATCTTCGCGCCAGTTCCAGACCGTCCATAAATGGCATGCTGATGTCGGTAATTACAATGTCCGGCTCCACCCGCTCTGCCATCTCCAATGCCTCACGCCCGTTCTCGGCCAGACCCGCAATACGCAGATCGAGCGCTTCCCAATCGACTTCGATGACCAATCCTTCACGCACATCTTCCTCATCATCCACGAGCAGGACCCGGTACATATGTTGATTCCTCCCTTTTTATCTAAAGGCTGTTACCCCTGGTCATTAACTGATCTCATTGATCTCAAGGTTCCAACATAATATACAATAAAACTCTATATATGTAATCGCTTTCTTTTTTGAACGAAAGTCCAAGCTGTTGCTGAATGTTTTTATGCGGTATGACAAGGGGTTGCGCTTTCATAATAAAATTTTCCTCTAGAAAATACATATAAAAATTGACTTATATTGGCACGCGTGTTATGATGATATAGATCGATACATTAGTGGACTTTAAAGTCTTCGGTTTAACCGCCGGATGAGCATTAATCAGAATTGAATACCGCTCATACCAATGGTCGTAAAAAACTTATTATTTTTGGAGGAATCACATGCAAACAGGTACAGTAAAATGGTTCAACGCGGACAAAGGATTTGGCTTTATCGAAACTGAAGAAGGAACAGACGTATTCGTTCACTTCAGCGCCATTCAAGGTGATGGTTACAAATCGTTGGACGAAGGACAACGTGTAGAGTTTGAAGTAACTCAAGGTAACCGTGGACCACAAGCTGAGAACGTTACTAAACTGTAATTGATACGGGGGCTGCCTTCGGCAGCTCTTTATTTTTGCCCATCGATGCTTACTTTGTTGTTTTATCTACATCAATCACCATATAAGTTTGGACTTTTTGTTTATACAATAACGGAGAGGACAGAAAAAAACTGGAAAAGCGAAGAAGCTCGCCTGAAAGCTTTCTGAAAGAAAGCTGCATCGGAAGCATACGCTTATCACCGGATTTTCCCTTTAGGAAAAGGGAATCAAAAAAATCTGGAGATAACAGCGATTGAAAGGTTATTCTGTCATCGAAGTATCCGTATAAACACCTTCCTTACACTTATATCCATCACAAGAAAAGAGGTTTTTATTCCAACAGATCATTATAAAGCAAGTGAACACGTTGTATTTTCCACGGTTGACGACATCATTAACTTCTACTCACCTCAGCAAACGAGCATAGAAAGCTCCGAAGCTCACTCGCGTCCTACACATCCGGTAGATCCATCCAATCACAAGGATCACAAGACCGAACGTTAACCACGAAATGACAGCAACCTATCCGACATAAGCAGAAGGCCCTGAACCGCTTGAACGGTACAGGGCCTATTTATATTGTTATTTTACATAACCGTTCCGAATCGCAAAAACGACCGCCTGCGTGCGATCCTCCACCTGTATCTTCTGCAAAATGCGATGTACATGCGTTTTCACCGTGCTTTCACCGATGAACAACTTCCGGGCAATCTCCTCATTGCGCCGACCGTAAGCCATCTGCTGCAGCACTTCAAGCTCACGTCCAGTGAACGCATCTGTAAGCAGCGAAGGCTGCTCACCGTTCACCTCGTTAAATGGCGAATTCACGGCTGAATTGGCTCTTTTTTCGTCTGGAGATACTGTTCTTGTCGACCTTACCACTATACCAATAACCTTGGCCGCTACCGCAGTTCTGTAGATGGCTTCCCCGCGATGAGCAGCTCTGATCGCATCAATCAATTCTTCCGGTGCGGCGTCCTTGAGCAAATAACCTACGGCTCCGGCACGTATTCCCTGGTAGACATAATCCTTCTGATCAAACGTAGTCAGAATGACAACCTTGCATTCAGGCAGCACATCCAGTAACGCTTGTGTTGCCTCCAGTCCTTCACCTTTCTCCATCTGCACATCCATAAATACAACGTGTGGCTTGAGTTCTACCGCGAGCCGCACGGCTTCGTTTCCGCTTCACCGACCACAACCATATCTTGCTGAGCATTAATGATATAACGTAATCCATGCCTGACCAGAAGTTGGTCATCTACCAGAAGCACACGAATTGTTGTTGACTCGGTCATAGCTCATCCCCTCCTGCTGCTTCTATGCCGCCATATGGAATGCAGACAGTCAGCCTCATACCCTGGGTATGGATCGCTTCAATCGTCATCGTTCCCCCTGCCCTTTCACACCTTGCTTCCATACTGGATAAACCGAAACCCGGCACAATCGGTTGATGCTGACCGAATACACCATCATCCTCTACTCTCATGTACAGATGCTCTCCCTGTTCCGTGATCTGCACACGTATCCTTAAAGCCTGAGCATGGCGAATGATATTGGATAAGGCTTCCTGAAGTATCCGATACAGAAGTTTGGATGTTTCCGGCGGCCATACTTCCTTTTGCCCGGCATAGTGCAGTTCAATGGAACAACCTGTCAGCTACTGTACTTCATTGACCAAACTGTTCAATGCGACCAGTCCAAGTCCTGCTTCGCTGCTGCCCATCTGATGAGCCACCGTTCGCACTTCCTGCAAGCTTTGGCGTACGACATGCAGCACAGTATCGATCGCTTGGTCTGCCTCAGCCGCATCTACCTTCATCATGTAAGGAATGGCTTGAAGCTGCACGATGGCCGATGTCAGCCGTTTCCCGATACTATCATGCAAATCCATGGAAATTCGGCCCCGCTCTTCAAGTACAGCATATTGCATCAGACGAACCGTTGCACGCTCTAGTTCCTCATGGGTGTGCCGGAGATCATCATGCGTTTGGCTCAATTCAGCATGGACGGACTGCAACTGTGCGTAATGAATCTCGCTCTCTCGCCTGCTCTCCCGCTTGATACGAGTTCCCCAGCATAAATTATATAAAGATCGCTACAGCAACAATGACAGGCATCATCCACATGCGATCAAGCTTAACCTCTTTTTCCCGCATCCATAATAATAAAATAATGAAAGCTGTAATCACCATGTTTAACATCTATCATTCCCCACTTTCTCTGATTTAGCGTCTCTGACTTCTCTTCTCACCACTCCATGTAGAACAGTATAACCAGCCAGAAATCACATGAAGTCCACCTACGGGTGGACTTCATGTGATTTCGCTTCGATCTGAGGATCGATATGAAAGAAAGCAGGGGGCGGTGTTTACCTTGAATACTTTATATTTTAAAAGGTTTCAGGGATACCTGCAGTTCAGCCGAAACGTCCGACAGCATCGCAGCGGATTCCTTGATCTGCTCTACAGACTTGAGTTGCTTTTGTGCAGACCCGGCGGCATGTTGAGAGTTGGCACTAGCTGTCTGTGCATGCCGTGCAATCTCGTTTACCGAGGCCACAATCTGCTCTACACCTGCGGACATCTCTTCACTGGTCGCCGCCATATCTTCAATCTCTGTGGCAATGCGCAAGTTCGTATCCCGAATCTGGGTAAAGCTCTGCTCTGTCTCTCGTGTGAGTCGCAGTCCTTCACGTACTTCTTGCTTCACTTGGGCCATAGCTGCCAAGGATTGCTGCATGTCCTGTTCCATGGCACCAACAAGCACTTCAATCTGGTTGGATGATTGTCCAGCCTGTTCTGCCAGCTTTCGTACTTCGGTGGAGACAACGGCAAACCCCCTCCCGTGTTCTCCTGCTCTCGCCGCCTCAATAGAAGCATTAAGCGCGAGCAGATTTGTTTGACCCGCAATCTCATGAATGGCAGAGACCATCTGACCAATCTGGGCAGACTTCTCCTCCAACATCCGAATCACATCATCCGTTGCACTGACGGAAGCTTCAATGGCTGCCATCTGTTCCACCGTTAGCTGTACGGCCTGCTCTCCGGTATCCGCTTGCTGCCGCGAGTACACTGCCGCATCTGCGATGCTGGAAGCTCTGTCCGCGATACGCTGTACACCAATAGCCACCTCTTCCATCGCTTGCAAGTTCTCTTCTGTGCTTACGGTCTGACTCTTCGCTCCCTGTGCGACCTGTCCTACAGAAGCAGCAATCTGCTCCGACACACTTGCTGTCTGGTCTGCGATCTTCAATAACAATCCGGTTGAATGACCTGCTTTGTCCGCTGCATTCAGCCCACCTTGAATAATGCTTTGCAAACTGTTTCTCATTTCATTGTAGCCTGCGCCGAGCATACCAATTTCGTCTCGCACGTGATCCACCACAGGCTGTGTGAAGTCTCCGGTACCCGCACGTTTGATGGCAAGTGAGACCCGGTTGATTCTTGCTCTCACTCTGCGGACGTACCAGACGATTAGCACAATCGCAATCAGCATCGCACTGCCAACGACAATCAGGAAGGTTTTAAGAAAGGAGGAGATAATTACATCAATTAACGATTGAGAAGCTCCGACATAAAAAATACCAATAATTTCTCCAGATGCATTTTTGATGGGCTCATAGGCTGTCTGTGTTTTCTGCCCCACAACGACCGCTTCCCCAAAATACTTTTCTCCCTTCTGCAAAACGGTCTGTGCAACCTGTTCGGACACCTTCGTGCCTACAGCGCGCTTTCCATCAATCATGACATTCGTAGCAATTCGTTCATCTCTACGAAAGATAGTTACGGTATCTCCCGACGCATTACCGATTTCATCCACTAGTTCAAAATTTTCTTCCAGCAATGTAGCACCTTTATATAACTGCCCATCTTTAATAGCCCAGTCGCCCGGATATTTGTATGACAAAATGTGATTCGCCATCTCCAAGTCCCGTTTTGCCTTTTCGGTAGCGAATGCCTTAATGCCATTCCTCATCTCCATGATCACGCTGACCGCCACGGCCGAGGAGAACAAGATAAAAATGCCGATCACGATCAAACTGATTTTAGTACCAATGCTCATGCTACGCATGTGTGTGAGCCACCCTTTTCACGATTAAATTGTCTTGATCTCTGGCAGATGGGGTCTGCTTAGAGATTTCACATAAAGACTTATCGGCGTTGGTATGCACATTTTTTATAACCTGACTGTGATATTTATCACATTATTTCTAAAATATTAACTAGTCATTTACGCATTCTCCGTAATTGTGTAAAAAGATGTATGAGGCTGGGAGATTCACAATAAGGATGATGTGCCATATGTCCTAAAAGTGCAGCTAACAATTAATATTGGAAGATAAGACCAAATAAAGTCGTATTCCTCCACTTACGGGAGGTAGATACGACTTGTCGGGGAAATTGTACAATCGCTCGCTCACTTGCATGCTCTTGTTAATCCGGTTCAACCACTTGAGTTGACTATTCGGATGTCAGACTAACCAATGCATTCGTTGAATTCCCAATCTACTTTCATTCCTAACCTTTCTGAGATGAAGCGAACCGGAACCAGTATACGATTGTTTTGAAGGATGCTCGGTGTATCCATCTGCAGTGTGTTACCGTTCACATTTACTCTCTGCTGCCGATCTGCAATGATGGCTTATGTGACCATGGTAGAGGACGAACCTTTAGTGAATCTTATTTAAAAATATTTTGTTAATGTATATGGGCATTCCTGTAATTTGAATTATGAGAAACATTCATATTTATATGATATTTTTTACGTAAAAAGACGAAATTAATTCAAAAGTTCCGGTCCATAAGTCCTATTTTAATTGAAAAATCTAACATTAATATGTCGAAATAACGATATAACTGTTGAGTAGAACTTACCTGGAGTTCATATACGTGAAGAGTAAACATAATATTTTAGCCACTATAGTCTTCTTATCTGTAATGACATCGAAACTCTCATAGCAATTGAAAACGTCTGTCCATCATGAAAGCAATACAACATGCAGCGTATACGACGTCCAGGTGAAGTCCGTTTTAATTTTATAGGAGGAGTGAACTACCTTGTTTAAAAAGCTTCACTGGAGTACCATGCCATTTTTCGCCAAGAATCTGGTGATCTCATTCGGGAGCATCGCTCTGATTGGAATTATTCTGATCACTGCGGCTTATCAGTTGCAAAAAAGTATATTAATCAATCAACTGCAAGATCAAGCCGAGATTACAACCTTGAAATGGTCCCAAGATTTAGACACAAGTCAGGTCGAACAGGCCACATCCGAAAAGAGTTATTCCGATACATATCAGAGTAAACTACGGGATTATCTGGATTCCATTCACACCTTTAATCCTAATATCGCGCAAGCTTACATTTTCGGCTCACAGCTAGATCAGGAGAAAGGCGCTCCGATTTATGCGATTCCAACCAGTCTGGTTGAAGCATTTGAGAAAGATAAGTATCTACCTGGTACAAATTATGCGTTATCTCCTCAGATTGAGCACGGTCTTGATGAAATGAATGCAACTGGTGGACCTGCGTTTAGTGATTTCTATACCGATGATTTCGGTACGTGGACAACACTGATGTATCCCATTAAAAAGGCAGATGGCTCCATCTACGCAGCGCTGTACTTTGATGTTGATGCAAGCGCCGTTCCCAAAGGACTTAATAAATTACTTATGTACGGTCTGATGTACCTGATCGGCTTCCTGATTCTGTTCATGGTACTGCAATTTATTCTACTGAAAAAGACCATGCGTCCGATCCGTGACCTCATGAAAGGCATTGAGGAAGTTAGCACAGGCAACCTGAATGTTACGATTCAGACAGGACGAGATGATCTCGGGGTCATTAACGAGAAGTTTAATGTGATGATTGATCGCTTTAACACTACACTTTTCAAGGTAAAGAATACGTCACGTCATCTCTCGAATTCGTCGAAAGAACTGCTGGATATCTCAGCGAAAAACAACGATAACATTCAATCCATCAGCACTAACATTCGGGAAATCTCTACGGGCCTCGTATCTCAAGATAAAGCAACCGTGGAAAGCGCTCGCGCCATGACCGAGATGTCTACCGTAGTGCAGAACATTGCCGGAAGCTCAGCAGAAGTAGCCGATGAAGCGCTCAGCATGGAGCAACGTTCAAGTAACGGACATGAAATTATGCAGCAGGTTATCGATCAGATGGGGCTGATCTCAAGCGCGGTCCAGAACACCTATGCGTCGATTCAATCTCTGGAGAACCGTTCCAATGAAATTAGCAGCATTGTCGGTATCATTACGGATATTGCTGGTCAGACCAACCTGCTTGCCCTGAACGCTTCTATTGAAGCGGCACGTGTTGGAGAAGAAGGACGCGGCTTCGCAGTCGTGGCTGGAGAAGTACGTAAACTGGCAGAGCAGTCTCAAGAATCCGCAACCCAGATTCGTGCGTTGATCGATGAGATTCAGCGGGATATTGGACAGTCTGCAGACGCGATGGAACGCGGTTCGGAAGAAGTACAAAAAGGCCTTAACGTTACGCGGGAAACGGGAACTTTCTTTGAAGACATTATGACCGCCACCAACAAAGTAGCGAACCAAATTCAGGATATTTCCAGTTCCACCGAGGAAATCTCGGCGAGCACACAAGAAATGTCCGCAACCGCAGACGAGCTGTCCGCAAGTGTCAGCAAAGCAGCAAGCAGTACCAAACACATCGAGCACTCGATCGCCGAACAGGAAACTTCCATGGCTTCCATCGTCAGCGCATCCGATGAGTTAGCCGAAGTATCCGAGCAACTGCAAGAACTCATCTCGTTCTTTAAGGTGAAAGAAGCGTAAGCTGAGAAGTATATGATATTGCGGCAAGGCGTGGAAGTGAGAAGTACGGAAGTACGGAAGTACGGAAGTACGGAAGTACGGAAGTACGGAAGTACGGAAGTACGGAAGTACGGAAGTACGGAAGTACGGAAGTACGGAAGTACGGAAGTACGGAAGTACTCGATAAGTATAGAAGACTATGGGTGAGACATCCAGTAGCTGTGAAGACACAGAATGCGTGGAATTTGCGTGGAAGTGAGCATGGCGTGAATTGCATATGAACCAGCAGTAGCAGCAATTGCAGGTACGCCACGAAGTACTTTTCATCGACGATCTGCGCCACAGCCGTAATATCAACCAAGGCTTGAGTGTTTGTACATTCAAGCCTTGGTTTTTTAGTTCGCTCTGATTGCCATTACATTCTAACGATCTCAGGAGACGCTATTTGCCTGTTTTTCTGCTCTACAGAATTCTAACGATCACCAGAAACCTTATTTGCTTTATATCCCCCTTTTCCCGTTGTTTTCTGTTGTATTTCTCCTAAATAACGTCTGTGGTGATCGTTAGAATTAGAAAAGGTCATAAAACGACCAAATAAGCTCTCCTGTGATCGTTAGAGCTCGTCTGAGACTAATTTATCGCATCAGCTATACCGTGCAAGCTGCTCCTAACATCCTCCACACTACGATAAGCTCCAGCAATCTTAACCAGCTTCCAATTATTTTGCTGCTTCAAATAATGCAATGTCACCGCACTAGGCAGTAAGCACACTCGCTCATCTCCCATTTCGAACCATTCCAGCTGCATTCCCACATTTGACGCAAATTGTAGAAAGCTTTCTATTGTCTTCAGTGTATCTACCTTAGATAGTTTTGCACCTGTACCTGTACCTCTACCTACCACATTCCCATTCTCGGTCTCGTTCTCACTTTCTTTCTCTATTTCGGCTCCTGCATCCGCCCACACATCCACACTATCGAACAAGTACGTCCCGTCCATCTGGAATGTCATATTCACCGTGTACCCCTCATAATCCAAGCTGATTACTTCCAGTTTTTCCGCCGCCACACTCCACACTTCATCTGCCTGTGCTCTGACCTTATCCAGTGTGATCTGAGCATCTGCTGGTAAACATTGCGTTATCTTCCCCTTTTGCACATACTCTTCTAAAAAAATCGTGCCAATGAGTAACTTGGTCTGCTCATTATTCATCGTTTGTTCGTCAGCACCTTTCTGATTTGTTTATCAAGAATATGCAGTGAGTGACATTTTGCAGAATAGTCAGCCTCCCCGTTCTCAATACTATACATATTGAAATATTGGGCTTCGTTGCTAAAGTTAAGAATAAAAATAGGTATACGTGGGTTGTATGTCGCATAAATGTTTAATAAAATGAAAATAAGGAAAAATAAGAGTAGCCAGGCCAATGGCTACTCCTGCACAGCATTTGCGATGGATATTCCTCCAAGTGTGTTCCGTAAGGTGAAGAAATAACCCGCTAGGCCTCCAACCTATGGCGGGTTATTTCTTTTTTCGATCAATGTATGTCAGGAGCGCAATAATTAACGTTGCGAACATGATCACATCTGAAAAGAGAAATTCATAGACACCACCTCCTTACCGGAGGACTGTCTATACCCACCACCAAATTGGCTGTACATTTTAAATGATACCAGTATGGAACTGCTCAGACGAGCAGTTTTTTTATTTCCTGGATGTTCTTGTGTTTTATAGTGTAGCCTTTTATTTCAGGTATCCTTTGGATTTCCAATATCGCTTCGCAAAGGATTCAACGGCATAGGGCAGTTCCCCATCCAGCAAATCCCGATTCGCTTGCATCAGCTCTTTGCTTCCACGTTCCAGCAATTGAACGGCATGTAGTAATTGGGGACCACCTATATAATGTAGTTCAAGCAACAACGGCTCTTCCTCATCCTCTTTCTCCTGAGCCGAGTATTCAATTAACACAATTTCCGTGCCGTCCACATGCTGGTGTAGCGTATAGAAGTATTTCTCGACCTTCGTCTCCCCTTGTGTATCCGTATACTCTCTACCAATACGCAGCATAGCTGGCTGGGGAACATCATTATACATTTGACCTGCTTGTCGAAATGCAAAGTAAAAGTCTTCAATCCACAGCCCATGCCGGTCATCATCATAATAATCGTCATACGGCTCCACGATAGGCAACGCTAATAAATCACGAATACGTTGCGGCGAAATTAAGGTGCGTGCATACTGGTAATTCGATACGGACTGCAACAAGGTATCCCATCCACGGTTGCTTAATTGCTGAATATCCGAAGGTGAGTCTTCCGTAAATACACTCCATTCGGAGTTCTCACTGTTCACATAACGATATGCGCCTGAGATCATCCAGACAGTAGTGCCCGCTTGCTCGGCAAGTTCATTAGGAGTGTCTGAAGCTTGGTCTGCTGGCTCTATTTTGAGCAACAATGCACAGTCATGGTCGTCTTGAAAATACAGACTCCGGAAATAACCCTCCGTATACTCATCCCCGTAGACAGAACCTCGGCAAAACTGTCCATCCACCCAAAACTCATAGCTGTTCAGCAACTCACCCTCCTCTCTTACAGGTAATAATGAAGGGTGAGTAAGACGCTCAATGTTCGCAGCTGTGAACTGATGATCTTCGAACCAATCCGGTACATCTGGCGCTAGTTCTGCGGCATAAATATACTCTCGTTTAATGATAGGCTGTCCCTGCTGGAGCCTCTCTATCATCTTTTCTCGCCATGGAAACGGCTCTTCTGTATCTTCGTCAATTACACACTCAGGAACAAATAATTCCAGCATGTCAAAGCCTTGCCATGGTCCGACATCCTCCCAATCTTCAAACTGACGCTTCACTTTCCGCTGTCCTTGAACCTGAATTCCATATTGCTCTGTACTTACTAGTAACCCACCTTCTACGTTGCCTCTCACCGTCAATTCTCCATGGTTGTAATCTCCCCAGAACATATCCTCCACATAAAGATTACCTGTAATATATATTTCCTGCCCTCCAACGAGCATATAAGGCGTTGTAAGATCACCAAGCACAACCAGGTTAGAAGAGGCCGCGTCGGATTCTGTGTTTCCAATATAACGATCAACGATCAGATTTCCCTCCACCATAATTAAAAAAGGCCCCTCATCCAGCAACAGCTTACTGATATGAAGATCACCTGAATGCAGCCATATTTCCTCGGCATCAAATTCACCATCATGTGCTTCATTCTGTGTATACATCCAGCTTTCGTGAGGCAATCTCGTTTTGATTTCGGCAAAAGTAACCTTTTGACCTATGTGATGTATGGACATGTCCTGACACTCCTCATCGGTTGATATATGGATAACATCTTCAAAACTTCTAATCTTCGAAACTCCGAATCTATTGGCAGCATGACTACCCAGTTTAATTATACTAGAGGAAATTGAGTTGAGCTTTCTGCTGACTAATACTTTTGTAACGCTCTAATCTCCGTTGAAATCTCTCTTCTTCACGCCTATCTTCATCGGTACGCGCATCATCTTGATCCACTTCATGTGCGACTATTGACGTTCATCAATTCAGCAAATTTGACTTCTATTTCAATCCACACACTCCATACAGAGTGCGACGGCAATGTAATTGTGTATGGAGTGCCATCAACACTATTTCAATCCACGCACTCCATACGGAGTGCGACAGCGAAAAAACACGTATAGTACACACTTACACGTCACAAAACTACGTTTTTTTACTACTATTCTATGTGTTCCTGCCAATGAATTCAATCTTTTTCCAGTATATTGTTGCCATAAGGTATCAATACACCCTGTTTTCACTACTTTCGAGGTGCGAATTCCCCGGGGGTTTTCATGTGAGCTTCACATTCGCACCTGCACAAATCTCTTTCTGCCCCTACTTAATCTTCCTACGTTTCAATGTCCTTATCTCGTCTACTCTCCTTTTTAAGTCTCCCCCTTTCTCTACTCTTCCAGCTTCTCCCTACCCACACCATCACAACGTTCACTTTCCAAACTATGACATAGATCACATCCAACCTCATGAACAAGTGCTACATTAAATAACGACCAACTGACCGAAACAGTAAAACGGTCAACCGTAAGGTTAGGTTCACTCTGTTTCACAACCTGCCTTCATTGCTTCAACCAGCTTCATTATTTTCAAAAGTTTCTCCTGCTTCACACTGTTTCTTGTGTTTTACCCGCTTCACCCATTCCACACGTCAGACCCCAAGGAGGTGCATAGCCGTGAAAACGATAGATCGAAGGCAACAGGTGATGGACTCTGCCGAGAAATCCTTTGCCCTGTTTGGCTACAAAGCCACAACGATGGAGCAAGTGGCGAGACTGGCCAATGTGGGCAAAGGCACGATCTATACCTTTTTCGAGAACAAAGAAGAATTGTTTGATGAGATCCTGCGCTCCATTATTGCAGACATGAAACAGATTACGGAGCAGACGGTGAAGGATGAGAACTCTTTTCTGGATAACGTGCATCAGAGTATGGACTCTTTGCTCGAATATCGGGAGGAGCATGAGTTGCTGATCAAGCTTTTTCAGGAGGTAAACGAGTTTGGGACACCTCAAGCAAAGGAAGGTTTGCAAAAAGTAGAGAAAGCCATTCTCGAATACCTCGAGCGTCAGGTTAGTCGGGCCATGGAATTACAGCAGATTCGGAGCGACGATCCCAAGCTGGTCTCGTTTGTGCTCCTGAAGTTATACGTTAGCCTAACATCCGATTGGAATAAAGCGCATCCTACCTTGCACAAGGATCAGATCAAAGCGTTTGTGGGCCTCTTTCTCAAAAATGGATTATCCCCCACCTAGAGAAACACCTGCGGACGCACACATACCATACTAAATAGAGAAACAAAGGATAAGCGTAAGATAGGGAGAGAACATCATGAAATCATTTCGTGTATTTGGGCAGGATCTGAAATCCGCCTTCAAGAAACCAAAAGTATGGATTCCAATTCTCGTTGTGCTGTTCATTCCCGTGTTATATAGCGGACTGTTCCTGAACGCCTTCTGGGACCCATATGGCAAAATGAATGAATTACCTGTCGCCGTGGTCAACACGGATCGGGGTGCAGTTTACAATGACAAATCGCTTGAAGTCGGCCAGAATCTGGTTGATGAGTTGAAGAAAAGCGATGATTTTAACTGGCAGTTCGTCACTCGCGACCAGGCAGAACAAGGCATGAAGGACAACAAATATTACATGACCATTGTCATTCCAGAGGACTTTTCCGCCAAAGCAACTACCCTGATGGATGAGCATCCGGCTCCGGCTGAGCTGATCTACGAGCCCAACGAAGGTTACAACTTCCTTGCGGGTCAGATCGGCGGTACGGCGGTGAAACAGATTCGCTCCAAAGTCTCTGCCAAAGTCACAGAATCTTATACCGAAACCCTGCTGGATAAGGTCGAGAAAATCTCGGACGGTTTGGCGGATGCCGGAGATGGCGCAGGCAAGATTCATGATGGAGCAAGCAAACTGGACGAAGGGGCGGCTACGTTAAAAGAAAACCTGGCGAAACTGGCTGACGGTGCAGGCAAACTTCAAACCGGCGCCGTTTCGTTAAAAGAAGGCACAGCTACCCTCGCCAAAGGCACAGGTGATCTTCACACTGGCGCGAGCACATTATCCAGTGGTCTCGCACAACTATCTGCCGCCAGCACCAAGCTGGGTGACGGCGCAACACAGGCCGCCGCTGGCAGCAAACAGCTGCATGCCGGTATCCAAGCTGCGCAAGAAGGCGCGTCCAAACTGGACGCAGGACTCGCAGCTACCGAACAAGGCAGTGCCAAGCTGACCGCCGGACTGCAAACTTCCGTGGAAGGTAGCGGCAAAGTCAGCGAAGGCGCCAAAGCGGTCGCCCAAGGCCTGGCTCAGCTAGCCAAGTCCAGTCCCGAACTTGCAGCCAGCCCCGCTGTTCAACAGCTACTCGCCGCTAGCCAGGCCGTTGCCGCTGGCAGTGAGCAGGTATATCAAGGCGGACAGCAACTCGTTGCCGGAAGTCAACAACTGCAGGCTGCACAGCAACAATTGCATCAAGGCAGCAGACAGTTGGTTCAAGGTGAAGAGCAGCTGGTACAAGGCGCTGTACAGTTATCCGGTGGGCAAGAAAAGCTTAGTGCCGGACTCAACCAGTTCAATGCTAAATTAAATGAAGCCGCCGCTGGCGGTGCCAAACTGGCTGCAGGTTCAGAGCAACTACATGCTGGTGCGGGTAAACTGTTGTCTGGCGTAAGCCAGCTGGAAAGCGGGGTTTCTACCCTTACGGACGGTTCACATAAACTGGCTGATGGTGCAGGTAAGCTACAAGAAGGCACGTTCAAGTTAACCGACGGTTCCGGTGAACTCGCCACCAAATTAAATGATGCTGCGCAGCAAACGAGCAGTGTCAAAAAGACGGATGAACTAGTTACGATGTATGCCGAACCTGTTCATGTTGATGAACACAAATTAAACGAAGTGCCCAACTACGGCACAGGTTTTTCGCCCTATTTTCTCTCACTCGGATTATTTGTCGGTGCGTTGATTGCTACGCTGGTTGTGCCAACACGTGGCAGCAGTGTGAGTGAGGCAAGTGGCTGGAATCGTTTTGTCAGCAAAACCCTTGCGTTCACCATCATGAGCGGCGTACAATCGTTGCTCGCTTCCGGACTGGTGTTATACGGGCTTGGCCTGAAAGTACAGAGTGTGCCGTTATTCCTTTTGTTCAGCTTTGTGACGAGTCTGAGCTTTATGTACATCATTCAGGCATTGGTAACTTGGCTGGAAAATCCGGGACGGTTCATTGCCATCCTGATGCTGATCTTCCAACTCACCACCAGCGCAGGCACGTTCCCACTGGAACTTATTCCGAACTGGCTGAAAGTGTTCAACCCATGGTTGCCAATGACATACTCCGTAACGGGATACAAAGCAGTCATCTCCAGCGGACAATTTGGCGTCGCCTGGGATCAGATCGGCATTCTGTGCATCTTCGCCGTTCTCGGTCTGGTCGGTACGTTAACGTATTTCCTGAAACATCGCACGGTCGAAAACGAAAATCTCAGCAATGAAGCTGTGTTTCAGGCTTAATTGAATGTAAGCTTAAGTATAAACATTTTATTTATAGTCGTTAGAGGATATCTAAACGACATTGAATAACCAAACTTGTACGCTATCAAAAGTCAAAAGGCATATCCCCTGTCCTGACTCGCTTAATATCAAGCGGGTCTGACGTAAGGATATGCCTTTATTTCTGAATAAATGGCGTCAATTTCTATTTTTTTGCTTAAAGCTTCTTATATCTCACAATCATGCTCTCGCAATATGTTCATCCACAAACTGTAGAACCACCCTTGTAGAAAACAAGTTAAGGAATAACACCTTTAATGTTTCATGATTGACGAGTAAAATAACTTGCGTAGTCGTCGAAGTCATGGCCTGTGATATAGCACAACAAACGAGCATATTTGTTTCTATGTAAGGAGCAGATAGTCGGCTGATTAACTTTCTAGTGATCAATAACATAGTATTGTGCTTTTAATATGTAGAATACATATCTGCGTTTGTAAACAGTAAGTAAGCAAATAGAAAAAACACAACAATAATTGCATAGAGGGCTGTTCCGATAATTCCGCACACAAGCCCCGCAACCGCCAGACCTTTGCCTTGTTCCATGCGCATCCGGATTTCTTTGAAAGATAGCGAAGCAAAAACGATAGCAACAATCCCAATCAGGAATCCCAGATACGGAATAATGATAGACAGAATCCCCAATACCAGTGATACAATCGACTTGGTATTTGTTTTTGACGGTACATAAGGCGGTGGTGGCAATGCGTCGCTATAATAGCGATCTACATTGTTTAAGTTTTGTGAGTTCAAGGTAAATCCTCCCTATTATTGAGTATTCTCACATTATAATCGATAAACAGAAATATTCCCCTCCATTTATTATAAAACATAAAAACAAGCGATGCTCCGATTACAAACATTTCTCCCTCTTCCTTATTTCACCTAATTTAATGTACCTTGAATGGAGTATAACCAAAGAGGTCTGCCATGACCAGCTCCCCCCTCATGAACATATTCTAATTCAATATGGTTCATCAGTGCGAATGAACGTAGACTTCACAAATTCTAACGATCACCAGAGACGCTATCTTTCCCTTTTTAACCATTTTAAAAATCTAACGATCACCTGAGAGCTTATTTACCTGAAACACAGCGATTTAAACTCCATTTTGAGAATTTCAGTCCAAATAGCGCTTGTGGTGATCGTTAGAGTTTCAAACACCGATTATTAAGCAGAATAAGCTTCTGTGTGATCGTTAGCGTGTTTGGTTGCAGTTAAAGCCCGCTACAGCTCAGTTTGTTTTTCACCAAAATACGTCCATATGAGTGCCATGATTCCAGAAAGGTGTAGCTTGCCTTCGCTCGTATGCCAATCCACGTACTCCATATGAAGTGCAACAGCTAAAAAACACGTAATAAAAGTATAGATTGTATACTTTATTACGTGTTCTCGTTTAATTTATCTATTCATGGTCGATTGGCATTTTCGCATTTGTTTTCACGCAAAAAAAACACGCGATGAATACGTTTTTCAACGGTATCCATCGCGTATTTGACAGCTACTCTTTCATATCCACTCGTTTCAAAAACGTCTGCGTACGCGCTAGCTTTGGTGCACCAAAGATTTGTTCAGGCGGGCCTTGCTCGGCTATTTCGCCATTGTCCATGAAGAAGACACGGTCCGCCACATCACGGGCGAAGCTCATCTCGTGTGTGACAATCATCATCGTTATGTTTTCCTGTGCAAGCTGCTTGATGACACGAAGCACTTCTCCCGTCAGCTCCGGATCGAGGGCTGAGGTTGGCTCATCGAAGAGCAGGATATCCGGCTGCATCATCAAGGCGCGGGCAATCGCTACGCGCTGCTTCTGTCCACCGGATAAGTTGGCCGGATAAGCATCGGCCTTGTCCGACAGTCCGACTTTGGCAAGCAATTCCGTGCTGCGGCTGCGAATCGCCTTGGTGCTCTCTTTTTTCAACGTCTTCGGTGCGAGTTCCAGATTCGCCTGCACGGTTAGATGCGGGAACAAGTTAAAATGCTGAAACACCATGCCCATACGATCGGTAATCTTCCGAATCTCGGTAGCGCCTGCGTATCTGCCATCGTCCACCAGCATCTGATTCTGAACACGAATCGTTCCGCCCGTAATATCCTCCAGATGGATCAGGCTGCGCAGCATTGTGCTTTTTCCCGAACCCGAAGGTCCAATGACCGCAATCACTTCACCTGGAGCCACATCAAAAGATACCTGTTTCAGCACATCAAGTGTACCAAATGATTTTTTCAACTGATTTACTTCTATACTATAGGTCATATGCAGACAGTCCTTTGATTGAACAGATTTGATTTACTCATACGAGAAACGTTTCTCCAGAGCCTTGAACAGTAAGGTAAGCACCAGAGTCATCAGCAAATACATAATCGCCGCTACGAAAAATGGAACAAGCTGCAAGTCTCGATTCACCGCGGCTTGCGCAAAGTAGAGCAACTCAGGTACAGCCACGGCATAGAGCAACGCCGTATCTTTAATTAAAGTAATTGCCTCATTCGCTGTGGCCGGCAGTACCACCCGAACCATCTGTGGAATGATGACTTTCGTCATCGCCTGCCACTTCGTCAGGCCTAGCACTTTTGCTGCTTCATGCTGACCTTTATCAATGGACAACAATCCGCCCCGGAAGATTTCTGCGAAATACGCTGCGTAGTTGAGCACAAAAGCTATTCCCGCAGCTACGATTCGTTCAAACACCAGATACTCACCAATGACCGGCAGCAACGGCAATCCAAAGCAGAAAAACAAAATTTGCAAAAGCAATGGTGTCCCACGCATCACATAAACGTACGTGTGGGCAATCCACGCCAAAGGTTTAAACCTACTTTTCATCGCAAGTGTGATCACAAATCCAAGCGGTACCGATAGGATGATCGCAACCAAAAACATAATAATCGTTGTCTGTGCACCCTCAAGCATCGGTTTTAAAATGGTCAAAATATAGTCCCAACTCATATTATGTCTCCTCTAATCTCTTAACCCCGCACTCCTCGGAAGCATATCGCTCCAGCGTGGAATACGGGGTTACTGTTTTCGTGAGTACACTCTCCTGATTCGAGAACAGCTCACATCATTATTGGTCAGATGAATTTCACCTGGCTAATTTCAAATTCACAAATTCATTTCAAAATGATCGAAGACCATTGTGTGAAATGATTTTTCATAATTTATTCTCACTTCTTATATCTTACTTCTTACTTCAGAACCTTGTCCTCACCCAACCACTGGGTAGAGATTTTCGCCGCTGTGCCATCTGCATTCAGTTCATCCAGTGCTTTTTGCAACTGGTTCAGAAGCTCTTCATTGCCTTTTTTGATCCCGATGCCATATTGCTCTGGCGCCAGTGATTCATCCAACAGTTTGAAGGTTCCTTCTTCCTTCGACATATAATATCTTGCAACCACTTCATCAATGATGACAGCATCGAGACGTTTTGTTTTCAAGTCTGTCAGAGCAAGCACATTATCTTTGAATTCGGAAGCTTTGACTTTATCCTTCAGAGGACTTGCCGCAAGCGCATCTGCCGCTGAGGACAGTGCTTGCAATCCTACATTTTTGCCATCCAATTCGTCCAGCTTGGTAATCGGGGAGTCTGCCAGAGTAATAGCAACCTGACTGTTCTCCAGATATGGCTTGGTGAAAAGCACTTTCTCTTTACGCTCATCTGTAATCGTATATCCGTTCCAGATCATATCGATTCGGCCACTGTTCAGCTCTGACTCTTTGGAAGACCAGTCGATTGGCTGGAATGTCACCTTTTTACCCATTTTCTCCCCAGCCGCACGGGCATAATCAATATCAAACCCGACAATTTCATTCTTCTCATCCCGGAATCCCATTGGAGCAAACTTATCATCGATCCCTACAATGATCGTATTCTCGTCTTTACTTGCCGAGCTGGTACACCCAGCCATAATGATCATACATATGCTGATAAATAATAGTAGAATTGCTTTCTTTCTCATCTCTAAAACCCCTCCATGTCTATGTCCAAGCCCAAACGCTTTAGTTCGTTACCACGTTATCAGAGTCTTATAATAACATAGCATGAGAGAAGAGTCGAGCACCTTGCCCATTTCCAGCGAATTCAACCCTAAGAATTGTCAACTATTTGTGAAAATGAAGCCTGGATCTGATTATTTTTATCATCTATTAAATTAATTTACTCAACGATAAAAAAGGGTAATAATAGTATTTTAAAGAAAATAAGTATAACTTTTTCCATATGACAGTATACATAAGTGTTTTTATATGGTAAATTATAGATGTAATATAAAAAATTAGTTGGATGTAGTTACTTAATGAAGTTATCACGCATTACCACAAAAGTTGCGTCAGGCGCCCTTGCTTTAAGTTTATTGCTTTCTGTTTCTCCAGTGCTCGCTTCAGATGCTCCAAGCCTTACTGCTAATCAACTTGAAGTCATTGAAGCCGCAAACAATGCTGTACTAAGTGAGGTACAAACTGTTAATAACGATGGTGTTTACTCACTCGCAGCAAGCAATGTACCTTACACCGTAAAACTTACTAGAGGAAGTTTCTTAGCTTGGTCTGACGCGGTAGTAGATTGGACTTCAAATGGTAATCAAATTACTTCAAGTAGTGGTAGTCAAGATTCAGGATATGTGTTCCCTAACATAGTAAGAAAAGGAGGAATAACCAAACAGAGTTCTTCAGCTGCTTCTTATCACATCTATCTTTCCAAAACTACTATTGGTGCCGGTGTTGTATCTCCTTGGGGGGATGTAACCGTCTACGAATCAGACTTTTCTGACTACATCAAGGTTAATAAGGACGGAACAGCAACTAATTACTAAAATACTTATAACAACTGAAAACAACGACCAAAAAATGGTCGTTGTTTTCAGTTACTAGAGGTGAAAATCATGATAACTATTTCTAACTTGTCAAAGGACTACAAAAATAAAGTTATTTTCAATAATTTAAACTTAAAAATTCCAGAAAATAAAATTACATTTATCTCTGGGCCTAATGGTTCTGGAAAAAGCACTCTACTAAAGTGTCTTTTGAATCTCGAAGATTACACTGGGGAAATTAGATATGATAATTGTCATTTTGAAAAGGTAAGGGAAGATGTAATGGTTGTATATGATAATAGCCCACTCTATCATAATTTAACCGGATACCAGAATTTAGAATTATTAACCAACCATTCCTTTAAGAATGTAAATGAGAATAATCAGGATATACTTATGCCTCATTTTCTTAAACCAGAAATTTTAAAAAGCAAAGTTAAAAACTATTCTCTCGGGCAAAAAAAAAAATTAAGCCTAATGAGAGTTCTTCTAACTAAACCGAAATACTTATTTCTTGATGAAGCATCAAATGGATTAGATCACGAAGCTCTCTTAGATCTTAAATCTCTTTTGAGAAAGTTGTCAGTAGATACCACCATTATAGCAATAGGGCACCATTTCGAATATTATACTTCTATTATTGACAATCTTATTTTGATGAATGATCAATCCGCGATCCAAATTAAAGATTTCGAACTTCAAGAGGGGGAAGGATTGAATGACATCTACGAACGTTATATTAAATAGAACAAAAAAAGAAATAAAATATCAATGGTATTCACGCATTATATGGATCACTATGATTATTTCAATTTCCATCTCTTTATTGAATATATATGGTTTAAAATCGAAGGCTGCGAGTTCTTACGATCTATACGTTAGAACCTATAATTTGTATAAAGAAGAAGGCATGGATGTTGATAAAATGCTTGATATGCCTATAAATATCAGCGGCACTGGTTCTGAACAAGTTGTAGATAACCCTGTTCGCCTTCGTCTGGAAGAAGCAGCTACTTCGATAAATCATCTTACTATAAATTCAATTGTTACAAATACGTTAGAATGGATGACTTTTGTTTTCTTTCCATTAATCTTTGCTATTTACTCTATATTTATAGCTTCTTATGATTATAAATATAAAACGGTCAGTATTAAAGCCACACTCATGGCCCCATCACAATTAATCACCTCAAAAATACTCTCTATTTTTTTAGGAGTATTGGTTGTTTTTGTTGTTACTTTATTCTCTTCATTAATTACAGGAGTTATTTTCCATAATCAAGTTATTTCTGGAATCGCAGAGCAAACTTTAACAAGGTTTGATA
Organism: Paenibacillus sp. 2TAF8; assembly: GCF_052114825.1. Taxonomy (NCBI): domain Bacteria; kingdom Bacillati; phylum Bacillota; class Bacilli; order Caryophanales; family Paenibacillaceae; genus Paenibacillus; species Paenibacillus sp. 2TAF8. The sequence continues at coordinate 58,295 of NZ_JBFRFN010000006.1, read as the reverse complement.
ATGCTATTGTTCCGAATAACCTTACCCTTCAAATTTTATTTAGCCTATTAGTCAGTCTAATATTTGCATCAATTGGTTTTTTCATGGGAATATTATTTAAGTCCGCTCTTCTTCCCGTTATTTTATTTTTTGTATATGATTTTATAATTCCTGTACTTGGGAGATACGATGTACGTAACTTAATCTCTGTAATAGCTCATGATATCTTCGAATTTAAGGGAAGGTTCCAATTATTCAAACCTACACCTGTTTCAGAAGTGACTTCTTTTATAATTTTAATTATTGTTTTTGCCCTATCTATTTTTTTATCTTATGCTAGCTTTAATAAGCAAAGTAAGTACAATATGTAAATCAATTAAACTAATACATGACAAGCGAATACAAATTATCATCCGCTTGTCATGTTGCTGCTTATCTAAAAAATGATTCGTTTCTCCACTCTCTACTGCTGTACCTTCTCGCGATCCTTGCCTTTATCCGACTCGCCCGCATTTTTATTGGCAGCTTCCCTGTCTTGCTGCATCTCTTCTACCGTTTTGACCTTCAGGCGTGCAGCGCCTTCGTATGATTTGGTTGGAATAAGATTGCCCTCAGCAATTCTGACTTCTGCCGCAGCAATCGCATCACCGTACTGTGGCAGCCACTTTGCCTGTGCAACCAGCATCTCATCGACCATCTGCCAGATTTCCTTCGGATTACAGACCGCACCCACCAGCGGGTCCATCATGAATGCCTGCCGCAGCAATTTATCGTCTCCATGGACTGCCGCCTCCACCGCAAGGCGCTGCACGGAAATACTCACATTACATACAGCTGCAGGACCGAGTGGCAGATCACCGATGTGCGGCATCGAGATGCCGTTACGATCCACATAACCCGGCGCTTCAATGATGGCATCATCCGGCAGGTTCGAGATGACTCCGTTGTTCACCGTGTTAAAATGACCACGATACACACGTCCCGTCTCCAGACTCTCTATGATATAGGAGCCGTGCTCTTCGCCACGTTTCTCAGGTATATACTGCATCGGGTCATCCTTCATCCAGTTTGGAAAATCTGTCTCAAACCAGTTGCGTCCCTCGGTGCACACGCGCAAATATCCACCTGTTTCCCCGTTAATCCAGCTTTCCATGTCAATCCAATCGTTGATTTCTTCAGGACGTTTGCGATACCATGGCACATACTCACTCAAATGACCATTTGATTCGGTACTGTAATATCCAAAACGCCGTAGCATATCAATCCGTACCTTCTCGGTGCGGCTGTACTCCGGGTGTTTTTCAAAGGCTTCAAGCAAGTCACTTGTTAGATCCCTGCCCTCATGCGATGCCTGAATGTACCACGTTTGATGATTGATGCCTGCACAGACAATATCCACTTCGCTCTTTTGCAATCCATACACTTCCGCAATCTGTTGATGCCCATGCTGAACCCCGTGACACAGCCCGATCGTCCGCACACCACCATACTTGTTGCACGCCCATGTCATCATCGCCATCGGATTGGAGTAGTTGAGGAGTATTACATCCTGCGCACTCTGTTCGCGAATATCTTTGCAGATTTCAAGCATCTCGGCGATCCCGCGCTGTCCATACATAATGCCGCCTGCACACAGCGTATCCCCGACACATTGATCCACCCCGTACTTCAGCGGAATATCGACATCGGTTGCAAAAGCCTCCAGTCCCCCTACACGAATCGTACAGAGGACATACTTGGCGTCTTTCAACGCTTCTCTCCGATCAGTTGTCGGTTGAATCTGAATATTTAATCCATTCTCGCGGAGATCCCGCTGGCACAGCTCGGTAACCATGTCCAGATTATGCTGATTAATATCGCAGAATGCGACCTCGATGTTGTTAAACTCGGGTACGGTGAGCAGATCACGCAACAACCCTCTTGTGAATCCAATACTTCCTGCCCCAATAAACGCCACTTTGAACGACATGTACATGTCCTCCCGTAATCCGAACCTTCCGGTTTCGGTTAATGACTTGCTTCATGGGTTCATTGTAGCAATGGAGAGAAGGAGAGCGTTATCAAAATCATGACCTGTTCAGGAACGAGGTGTCAAAAATCCTAACTTATATCTTCTTGTTTGCTACAACTGGCTGTAGCTAATGAGTTGAATCCCTTGTTCCTTCACATATTCCATCAACGCTGGATTGACCAATACAGCTAGATCATGATCACGCTCATCTACTAGAGATGAGATGCTGCGCAGTTCCTCATCCGCATAACCCGGATGACCAGCAATCTCAACGATATGTTCCGTATCCTTATACTGGTCCAGCACACCACGCAACCAAGATTCCTGCAGAGAAGGCATAGCTGGATCACCACATAACTTATCCGTAGAACGAATCCCTGCTTCAGCAAGCTTCCCCTCCAATTCCGGAGATAAGATATCATCTCTTCTCATGGGAACGTTATACTCCCGAGCCAGATCCATGACCAAGTCAAGCATTTGTGCATCTTTTACACTCACACCATGATGGGTATCCAGATGATTCAACGTCAATCCGGAAGCCAAAAACTTCTCTATTTGTGCCTTCAGCTCGGCGCGTACTTCCCCAGGATCATAGGATGCAGGAATAAGTCCAGGTTTTCGATAGAAACGGCCTGATTCGTCCACGATACTCTGAACAGCCGAAGCTTCCAGCACAGGGGTCATGAAGGTCAGGTTCAGATGAACCCCCATAGCCGTAATGCCTGCTTCAAGGGCCATGACACTACTCTTTTCAAAATGTTCCGAATTCACCAATGCCGAGGTATCTGTGATCAGACCCTGTTTCATTCCATGAAGAATGCCTTCGCTTACTCTCATGGTGATTCCATAATCATCTGCATTAACAATCAGCTTCATCTTGCTCTTCTCCCCTCTGATTCTATGTTAGGATCGAACAGATAACAGTTCCTCTGTGATCGCAACCGTTCCTTCTGTCAGCAACGGCGTAATGACGCGGAATTGATCGGAGTTCGTTACGACAATCGGAGTTGTCAGCTTAAAGCCCTCGTTCCGGATCTGATCCAGATCAAATTCAATCAGTACCTCCCCCTTACGGATTCGGTCACCTTGCTGAACTTTCTGTGTAAAATACTTTCCTTTTAATCGCACCGTATCTATGCCGATATGCATGAGAATTTCGACACCTTCATCCGAAGTGACTGCGATGGCATGTGCACTTTTCATCGTTACGGAAACGATCCCGTCTACTGGCGATACCAACTGACCTTTGGACGGAATGATGGCTACTCCTTTACCCATCGACTCCGAGGAAAATACGACATCCTCCACGTCATGAAGTGGAATTACTTTGCCTTCGAGTGGGCTTGTAATCAAGCTTTCCATCGCTGCGTTCATGTCGATTCCGGCAGCGTTTTGTTCCATTTTCCCCGTAGATGATCCAGGTGCTGAGTGCTGGTTATTTTCACTTTTTCCTTCAACGGGGTTATTGTCATCTTTTTGTACCTCAGGACCTTCAGCAATCTGATCATTTTTCTTACTCTCGTAGCCAAAGAGAACCACACACAAGGCTCCGCCCGCAATGGCAGTCAACACACCAATAATGTAATACAACATCGGACTCTGTGCCGGCAGGGTGAACACGTTGAGGAAGAAATTGAACACAATCAACTTCACACCAAGATAACCCATCAGACCGCCGCCAATGGCTCCAGCTGCTACCAGATATATCAGTGTTTTGCGGTAACGCAGAATGATACCATACAGGATAGGTTCAGTAACCCCGGACAGAATCGCAGACAGGAATGATGAGCCGCTTAAAGCCTTAAGATCTTTATCCCTTGTTTTCAGGAATACCCCGAGGCCAATACCCATGGAAGCCGCTACAGATGTTGCCGCGAGAGGTGCAATGAGGTCTCCCCCAGCGCTTAGATTACCCATAATAATAGGTACCGTCGCCCAGTGTAATCCAAGCAAGACAAGAAACGACCAGGTCCCCCCCAAAATAATACCTGCGATGACTGAGTTGCTGTTAATCAGGAAATTAACGATATCCCCAATCCACTGGCCTACATATTGCCCGAATGGACCAATCAACATAGCCGTTAGCGGTACCATAATGACAAGAGAGAAGAATGGAACTGCGAACAACTGCACATTTTTGTGCATGATTTTCTTCAAAAACTTCTCTAGAACCGCGTAGATACTAACGGCGATGAACATCGGAAAGACCGACGAAGCGTAGTTCATTAACGATACAGGAATGCCTAGAAAATGAGTTGTACCTCCTGCCGCCGTCAAAGCCGTAAAGTTAGGCTCCATTAATGCAGCACCGATTGCGGCTGCCACATAAGAATTCACATTTAGAACTTTGGCAATTGTAATTCCAAGTAGGATCGGCAAGAAATAAAAGATAGAGTTCCCTGCCGCAGCCAATATGGCATATGTTCCACTGTCCGCAGCAATCCATCCTGCTCTTTCAAGAACGATTAGTAGTGCCTTGACCAGACCAGCTCCGGCAAATACCGGAATTAATGGCGTCAGACTGCCCGATATCAGGCCAAAGATGGCTGAACGGATGCTCTTTTTTTCTTTCTCAGAGCCTCCACCGGACTCAGCCCCGTCGAACTCCCCTTCCGCGACGATATGTTTGTACACCTCCGAAACGTCATTACCTACTACAACCTGAAATTGGCCGCCGCTTTCAACCACTTTCAGGATGCCTGCTGTGTTTTCGAGCGTGTCTGCATCGGCCTTCCGATTATCGTTCAAGACAAATCTCAAACGGGTAGCGCAGTGCGTCAGCGACTGAATATTTTCCTTTCCTCCAACGCGACTTACAATGTTTTGAGCTAATTTGAGATGATCCATGTTGCTCCCCCCATACTTTTGTATAATCATTACAATTCACATTTTCACTTCGTCACTTCGGACGACACCTACGATGACAAAATAAAAACCTGAACTGAAGCTCGTCTACTGACCTTAGTCAATACACAAGCCTCAGTTCAGGTTTCGCCTGCCGAACAGTCACAATCCCTTAATATAAAGTTGTATTAGCATTTCTTCATTCTTCCGTCAGATCATGCTCACGGTTTGTGACTCGGTGAATGTGGATCATAAAATAAACCATTTCCTCATTTGTTGTTTTCTTCTCGTAGTTAATCTCCAGATAGTTTCTAATTTTTTTCGCGCACGCGTAGGCTTCGGGGTACTTGTCCTTTACATGATCGTATAAAGAATCTCTATCCTCCGGAATCAACTCATCATGAAGAATTCGGTACGCAAAATAACGCAAATGTGTGAGGAAACGGCTGTAATTAATCGAGCTTTCGTCCAGTTTAATTCCAAAATGGTATTTCACAATGTTCGCTAGATCGTTAACAATCTTCGTCATCTGATACGTTTGTTTCATATCCTGCCCACGCTGCTGTGCATTTACAAAATGTAGGGCAATCGAACCCGCCTCATCCTCCGGCAGTTTCACACCTGTTTTCTGCTCAATAATATGGAGTGCCTTGAAGGCAACTTCATATTCGGCTGCATAGAATTTTTTGATCTCCCACAGCAAAGCATTCTTTACAATGATGCCCTCAGGAAACCTTCTCAGTGCAAAACTGATATGATCTGTTAGGGTGATGTAGATGTTGTCACTGAATTTGAGGGCAAGCTGTTGTTCGGCAAATTCAATAATTTCATTCGACAACTCCAGATGTTCGGTTGGAATCTCACCAATCAGCCCCATCAGTTTGTCTGACGTCGCCTTTTCAACGACGAACTTTTTCTCCACCTGTGAAAAATCAATTATATCACTGTTATGTTTGTTATAACCGATCCCTTTTCCCATCACGATCATTTCGTGCCCGTTATCATCCGTCAGTAAAATCACGTTGTTATTAAAAATTTTCCTAATCTTCATCTGCATCACCCCCAACTCATCACATGTTCGTCCCGTTAATATTCCATAAAATTCTTCAAAAAATCAAAATCTCCTATAAAAAAAACCTAAATTGAAGCAGTAACATGCACAACTCATGTTTACTACGAACAATTTAGGTATCGCCTGCCGAACAGTCACAATCCTGAGTATATTAAATTAACTACTACATTATCGACGAATTGGTTACTTCTGAACAAAGGATATCATGAATACCCTTTCAGTTCAACATTTAGTTTCTACCCGCCTGTTCCAGCCTCGCGGTCTGCTGCTACTCCGATTCCTCCGGATAGCTCCACTGTATTCGCTCCATGGATTCTCGGTATTGAACAGGCGTATTACCCGTATATTTTTTGAAAAGCATATGAAAATACTGCCTACTGCCCACACCCACATAGTCTGAAATTTCGGAGATGGGAATGTTGGTCTGCTGTAACAACATCTTGGCCTTCTCCATCCGTAGCATCGTCAGATAGTCGGTCGGTGTCCACTGCATATAATTACGGAAAATGCGGTGCAAATACCCTGGATGTAAATTGACTGCGGCCGCGATATCCTTCATCTGAATATTGCGATCCATATTGTGATGCATGAATTCAATCGTACGTTTCACATACAGCTCTGTCTGATCTAGCGCACTTCGTTCCATCTCGCCTCGCAGTCTGGCAATCCGGACGAGCAATTGGATAAAAAGGGTGCGGACCAGCATCCCCTGCTCCGGGGAGCTCAGGTTTCGGGCTTCACGATGAAGCATTCGCTCTTCGGCAGGTATCACCCTCATGTGTACAGGAGAAAGCCCAGACTTCGTGTGCTCTTGTGATTGTTCCTGTTCCTGCTCCTGCTCTTGTGATTGTTCCGGTACCAGTTCCTGTGTCTGTACTTGCCTCTGCTCCAGCAAGCCACGCTGATCCAGTTCAAGCACAAGGCTTTTCATCGTGTGATACACCTCTTCCGGGTCAGGCAGAACGAGATAAGGAGTGGATCGAGTTAGAAAAGTATGAACGGTTTCCTCTTCCAGCGCAAGTTGCCGTATGGAAAGTTGTCCAGATGCATGACGGACAAAGCCAAATTCCACATTGAGCATCCGGCAAGGCACACCGTCCTGTACTAACAGTCGATGAGGAACCCCTGCATCCAGCAGGATGAACTGTCCTTTTTTCAACACCGCCTGTTCCGAGCTTCCATCTGCCATCATCACATCCACTCGGCACATGCCCGTAATGATGTACATAATTTCCGTGGAATCATGGGTGTGATAGGCCATCTGATAATCATCCCATTGTTTATAATAATAAGCGAAAAAACGAGGTCCCCAGTCTTCTGTACGAAGGCGTTCCTGAAAAAGACTGCCTGAAAAGGATTGTGTCTGATCCAACCCCATCCTTATAACCTCCCTTCAAACGCTATACAGAGTGCGGCTGATTGGCTTTATTTTGAATAAACATCATTAATAATCGCGTTAGATTTCGACGATCCGGTACTGCTCTCCATCCATAACAATGACTTGGGAGTTCGTTATAGGTACAAGAGTTAACGTCGACTGATACTCATCCATGACTTGTGCTGCCGACTCTACAAATGGGGGACATCCCACATGAGGGACGGGGTAGAAATCAACAGAATTTAGTCCTTCATAGCTAGACAAGTCTGGTGCTACCGCGCAATCATCCATGGCCTTCACATATGCAATATCAGGGGCGAGGATGATGGAACCTGCTGACTCCCCGATATATATTTTCCCTGCCTGAATATGAGCTTGTATGTACTTCTCTGCTCCACTTCTGCGAAGCTCCTGTAATAGAAAAAAGGTGTTGCCACCCGACACGTAGATCAAGTCACTTTGTTGCAACTTGCTAGCTATCTCCTCAGAAGTTGCCGTGGATACTTCTAATTCTTCTACGATAAGTCCGTATTTCTCAAGCGCCTGTCTACCTGCATGTACATAAGCATCATATGGTTCAGGTACAGCAGCAGTCGGAATAAAGGTGACGCTTCTCCCTGCTAAAGTCTCTCCCAGTGTGTTCAACAAGCTTGATGTCTCTTCAAAAGAAGCGGACAAAAACAATTTTTTCATTTTCATGACCTCCGAGTCTTATTAGGTAATCGTTGATAGATCAGATAGTACTTGAACGTATTGCATTGGTGCAAAAGTACATATACATTATTTATGTTCTCGTAATAATAAGGGAGTACAGTCAGTTCCCTATAGGCTATTATTATATAATCATCATCCTTTCAGCTCCAAATCCATCGTTAAAGGAGATTTCATATCATGAATACAACCTTTTATCTGGTCAGACATGGTGTCAAAAAAAGTGATATTGGCAACGTGCCACTTACATCCGAAGGTAGCCGTCAGGCTCAATTGACCGCCAGGTACTTTGCAAACGCTCCATATCCTATCCACCGGATCGTCGCGAGTCCACTTCGCCGAGCTCAAGAAACCGCCGAAGCAATTGCTTCCCTTACCGGGTCTGACGTTGCAGAAGATGCACGCTTGCGCGAACGTGCGAATTGGGGCGATGATCCGGAGCAGACTTTTGAACAATTCGTCGCCTTATGGGATCAGTGTACAGCAGATCCAGAGTTCATTCCACATGTTGGTGATTCCGCCAAACAGGCAGGGATACGACTAGCCTCTTTGCTTGACGAACTGGCTACGCAGGCGCCACCCGGCAGTCATATTGTTTTGGCTACACATGGCGGTCTGATTACCGATTTCCTGGTGCAAACCTTTTCCGAACAAGAGCTGAACAGATGGCATCCGAATTTCCTGGTGGATCAGAAACGTCTGGTTCCCGAGTGCTCCATCACCAAGTTGTTGATTCAGGATGGTCAATATACGCTGGAATCATTCGCTTCCGCAGCACACTTGAGCGAAGACGTGGAAAAGTAGTCCAACGTGCTATTCAACGTAACATATAACATGATATGTAATATATTATTTAATAATGGATCTAACCATACGCATCTAAAAAAGCTCTGGAATGTCCCTGCGTTATCATTACACAGGAGCGAATTCCAGAGCTATTTGCAGTTAGCTTACATCATTCTCTATAACTCTAAGCCGACAATTTATTTATCCCCTTTTCCTTTCCCTGGGGTATAGAACTTCGGCAGCGTCACCTTCGACCAATCGATATCAGATGCCATGTAGAAGGATAGATAGGAAGGCTGGTTATACCCGCTGTTCTGTCCGGCAATACCTACACGGTACATCGCATCGTGCATCAGCGTATACAGCTTGCGGTCTGTCTTCTCGGTGCTCAGGTAGATACGAATCGCTGAACTATCCGCCGTACGCACCAACATCTCTTCCCGCCAGTCTCCGAATACATCGGCAACTAGCGAAGGTGTACCTTTCGTATGGTTATTGGTTAAGGTTCCAGTCGCGGTCAGCAACGTGCCACGTTTCCAGTCTTTAATCGTAGGGGTGACATCGATGGCCCCGTCTACGATTTGCGTTGTCATGTCGGCAGCCCAGCGAATGCTCATATTGGTTCCGGGTGCCTGATCACTTATTTTCTCACCCTGTGCCGTCCATAATCCGACAGCCCATGTCTCCAACCCGCGCCGGGTCGGATCAACATCTCCTACCATGCCACGTCCGGTATCTTTGCCAGTATATCCGCCATAGATCACTTCTCCAGTCTTGGCATCACGCAGGGAATATCCGTATGGCGCCCAAGGTCCGCCTTCATGCACCATAAAAATCTCAAGTCCCGGGCGATCCGGGTTAATATCCGCGACATGCAGCGCATCCCCGTGTCCCAGACGGGCAATCGTTCCCGGTGCAGCACTCTCAAGCGGCATCACATCTGTGGAGCTGTACAGCACACTGCCATCGTGGTCAATTGTCGCGGAGCCATAAATAATCTCATGTTTGCCGTCACCGTCCACATCAGCCACACTGAAGTAGTGCGCCCCCTGCGTTGTAATTGAACCGTACTGCGGATCAGTGCCATCTACACCGTGTGGCCCGTCGTTAAACGGATTTTTCATCGGTGTCCAGCCGCTATCCACGTACCATTCCTTTTTCAGCTTTTTGCCATCCCAATTGTAAGCTGCCATCGTGGAACGAGTATAATATCCGCGTGCAAAAATCGCAGACGGTTTCTTGCCGTCCAGATACGCAACTCCCGCGAGGAAACGGTCTACCCGGTTTGCCGGTTCAATGCGTGCCATCGCATAATCGCCCCACATCAGGCCATCATCATGACGTTCCGGTTCATACCGGACGGTCTGCAATTCTTTTCCCGACTTGCCTTCAAATACGGTAATATACTCCGGTCCATCCACAATAAAGCCTTCAAATTTGCGCAGTTCATTGCGAGCGCTCCGCTCCGGTGCATATACATCTATAAAGTAGTCGGCCAAGCTTTCCGCATCCTGCTGGGATAACGGATAACTGTACTTTTTCTCAATCCCAAACGCTTCTTCCAGCGTTGCAGGCCAGTTTCCTTTCACAACCTCTTCGTGTTTATGCCAGTTTCGGAACATATCGACTACATGGTCGTAGTACCCCTCTGCACTGAGGCGATAATCGTCCTCGTTGGTCACCCCTGCCTTGCGATCCTCCTTCGGCAGGGTGATGTACTTCTGCGAGGTTGGTTTGCCCTTTTTGTTGTATTTGATGATCTGCGTGCCCGGAGCGGTCTTGAACATCAGTTCAGCCTTGCCATCTCCGTCAAAATCATAGACAAGCATCTGCGTATAATGCGCTCCCGCACGAATGTTAACCCCGAGATCGATCCGGTACAGCAGTTGTCCGTCCAGCGTATAACAATCGACATAAGTGTTGCCGGTATATCCTTTTTGCGATACGTCCTTGGCGTTGGATGGGTCCCATTTTACGAAAAACTCGTACTGACCATCCCCGTCCACATCACCGACACTCATGTCATTGGCACTGTAGGTGTATGCTTCACCCACAGGCGTTACACCGTCTGCCGGCTTTTGCAAAGGAATATCAACATAACCGTTTGCCCACGGACTGACGGATGAGCTGCGTTTGCTTTCTTTGCCTTTGCTGTTCACGGCGGCAACTTCGTAACGAGAAGATGTCGTTCCTGTGCTGTCCACATAATTGGTACTGTCTGTGACCGTCGCGATCCTTTTGCCATCCCGATACACGTTGAAATCCGTCCCGGTCAGCCCTTGGTCGCTGTACCCTGTTGCCTCATCCCCAAGTAATCTCCAGCTTAGAAAAACACCTTCGGACGTCGAAGCCGCTACCAACCCGCGATCCAGCTTCTCCAATTGAATACCTTTACCGTGGCTGCCACCTCTGTCTTTATCATGCATCTCCACTTCCATAGCACCATTCCCTTGAGTTTGGGATTCGGTTTGGGAGGCCTCTGCTCCGCTAATTCCGGCAGTGCCACTAAGCATCAAAGCCAGACTGAGTGCAGAGGAAAGCACTTTGGCCCCAAGAGGCATGCGCGGCCGTTTTGATCGATTGCTGCGACTTCTTCGACTGTTGGGACTGCTGGAAGGGATTTTGCTGTGACTGCCTGGACTGATGCTACTGCTAGTATGGAAGCCTGCACCGGCCTCAGGACCGGCATCTTTTACTGATCTTAAGTTCATCAACCTTCACTCTCCCTGGTTAGAATGGGTAATGATACTTCTACCTGGCCATATTCATGTTCAAGTTAAGATTCGTGTTTGTGTTTGTGTTTGTGTTTGTGTTTGTGTTTGTGTTTGTATGCATATTAAGGTCAGGTTCATACATAAGAAAAAAAATGATTACGCTTACAAAATTGAAGTTTAAAAGAAAATCCCGTTTGCCTGACGTACTTCTTTCTCCCGTTTCTCCAGCCCCTTCCCCTCTCTTCACTTAATTGGAAGTCAGAGTTACCTTCCATCGGGTACTATTATAGACATCCTCACTGCCTAACCATAGGCAAATATCCGTCCAAAACGATCAATATTCAGTGTATCTCTGTCGGATAGCGCTCCAGCCTCATTCATCCAATTATGCTTTTTCAACAAGCTCGCTCCAACTATAAATTCTAACGATCTCCACAGAGCTTATTCAGGTGTTTTAAGCCACATTTGAATTCTAACGATCACCAGTAACCCTATTTCCCTCCAAACGAGGCAAATCACATCAAAACTACCGAGTTTCATCAAAATAGCATCGCTACGGATCGTTAGAATTGATTCATGTCTCTTTTTCGCCAAATAAGCTCTCCTGAGATCGTAAGACGAAAACAGAGCTGCCTCCGGTCAATGGATGACCAAGAAACAACCCTGTTTTGATAAGATGTGCTAGACTCACACGTACCTTAGCACCAAATCATCAGATGTATAACCTTACGGCTCGATTCCCCATACAAGGCTACCGCCTTGATAAAGTGTGACTTTATCCCAATCCTGATAAGATGTTTTGGTTGGATCATAGGAATAGTCATCGCTCTCGTCAAAGTTGGACCAGTCTGTTTTGAACATACGAAGCTGAATATCTCCAGACTGCCCGCCAGCAGCAATGCTTCCTGCACCGGACTTGAAGCTCAGCTCGACATATCCATCCCCAAAGGTACGGTCAATGTTAGCTGCGCCAACCACGGCCCAGTCAATGGAGGAATCCATTGCTGCTGAACCTTCCTTGGTGAAATAATAACGAAGTGTCAGATCGCTCAGGTCCACTGCAGTGCTGCCCAGGTTTTTGATATTGAACAACGGTCTGATCTGGTTATCCGTTGCATTCGTATCCCCTGCACGATATTGCACCACCAAATTACTTGTTGGTACAACTACTGCCGCTGGTGTCGCAGAAGCTACAGTTGAATTCGCACTTTGCCCGGCTGCGTTCACCGCACTCACCACATAATAGTAGGTTGTGCCATTCGTCAAACCAGTGTTGGTATACGACGTTGCCGTTACATTCGATGCAATCGTCGTAAATGGACCCGCAGCCGTCAGCGCACGTTTCACGTTGTAGCTGGTTGCACCTGCCGATGCTGTCCAAGCCAGGCTCACCTGTGCATTTCCAGCTGTTGCTGTCAATGCTGTTGGTGCCGCTGGAGCGGTTGCAACTGCTGCCGGTGTTGCCATAGCAGATGCGGAGTTCACACTCTCGCCCGCTGCATTACTTGCTGTCACGACATAATAGTACGTTGTACCATTCGTCAAGCCAGTGTTCGTGTAGCTTGTTCCGCTGACATTGGCAGCAACCGTTACAAATGGACCGGATGCCGTCAGCGCACGTTTTACCGTATAACTGGTCGCACCTGTCGAAGCCGCCCATGTCAATGTCACTTGAGCATTGCCAGCTGTAGCGGTTACAGAAGCCGGTGCAGCTGGTGCTGTATTTCCACCTGGAGGGTTACCTCCACTATTCTCAGAGAGTACAGGGAAAGAGTTTTTCACCAGTTGTACAAACTGATCATGGAACCAGTGACCTGATACCGGTGCGTTAGGCAATGCGCCAGTCAGCACTCCATCTTTCGTTGTATACGTTGGGTCACACATCCGGTCAAAGCCTTTACCCTCATTGTTCGGAATTTCAGAACTGGAGCCATCGGATTCACCTGGAGGTTTTACCCATACATAAGCATCCAGATGCGCAGGTCCTGGAGCCGCCTTAGGCGCTTCTCCGATACCTGCTCCGCTTGCATTACACCAGTTACCCCGGTGCTCCCGGCGATCCACCCGACCAGAATTCACATAATCATTGATATTGCTGCCTGTAGCCGTAGCTGGACGATTCACCCCGCCCCATCCGTTACGGCTGGTATCAATGAGGAACCCTGTGCTCGCTGGCCATCCTGCTTGTACGAAATCAGAATACAACTTTGCTGTGAAATCGGTTTCGTCAAAGTACGGATTCCATTCGTAGAACTTCGCTGAACGGATCGGTTGTCCACCGATGTTGAGATCTGGATTGGACAAGTTTGGTTCAGCCAGCGGTGTTGTATTGGCAGTATTCGTAATGAATCCATCTGCACTGCTCAGTCCGCCCAGCGTGTCCCCTACCACATCTGTATACAGAGCTACCGCGCCAGAACGATTGTTATCCCATCCGAGCCAGCCGGAGTGACCGATATCCAGATAGTTGTATACGTTTGGAATAGCGTGCAGCTTGTCCAACGTATATTTAATACCAGCTTCATAAATCCCGCTTGCAGCCGCTTGACCACAGGCTGGTGTGCTCAGATTGGTTACCAGGTTAGGCAAACTATCAGGCTCAATAACAGCGATAATGCGAATGTCCTGGTATTTTGGATCAGCAAAAATATCTGCAATTACGTCAATGTAATCCGTTTTATACGTCTGCAATGCTGCCTGGGTTAAAGGAAGCTCCCCGTTAGATGCAAGGGCATGGCAGTCCCGACCCGGCAAATTGTAGATAACGAAAGACGCGGTAATAGGTACGCCTGGCTTCTTCTGAGCGAGCACTGCATCGAGATGCTCTTCCACGCTCTTGCGTCCAGCGTTCTCGGCCCCGCCGTAGATGGCTGCAATCCGGTCAATCCATACCGCTGTAGGATAGGATTTCACCGTTTCCATCTTCGCTTTCAGCGAAGCATCACTGGTAATGGCAATAGAGGTATCCACCAGTGCAGAGTAATCCTCATTGAGATAAGCCGTGGCGCCAACAAACGGATTGTTCACATGGGCCTCCGCTGCCTGCGTCACACCTGGAGACATGCCAGGGAAAATCCCTGCTGCAAGCAGCGCAGCTGCCATCATTTGTTTTACACCTTTACGCAGCAGCTTCTGGCCTCTCGATTTCGTTTTCAATGTTTTCTTCATAGTTCCACCTTTCCCTTAGATAAGATTGGACTCGACTCATGTCTGTTCCTCTGTGTAGAAGCAGGATGCATGGCACAAAGTGCATGAAAAAAAATGTGTGGTGTTTCGTTCACCTCCATAGACAAAATAGCTTGAGTTAAAGAGCAAATATAAGTTGGGTGTGTTGATAGAATTGCTGTGTGAGCGTGTGTGGGGGTCAAATCATGAGAGTATCGTGGTGGAGTAGTTGATCCATGTGCTTGGGATTGAAGAGTGAAGAAAATGTTGAGTCCATAACGAACCTTGCCGTAAGCGCTTACTAACTAAACTTCAAAAAAATCTTCATCTCGAGATGACTACCTGTTCACCTCCTTATAGTGTGATTATACGACATGTAAATATTACTGTAAATTGAATTATATAAATTAAATTATATTTTTTTCCACATAAAAAGAAGGATTTCTCTCCCCTCCCGCCACAACAGAGAAAAGGCCCATTACGGTATACACCGCAATGAACCTTATGTAAGGACGACTCTATTGAATAACAACAACATCCCCCGGCTTTAAGCCACTAACAACCTCGGTTTTATCTCCTGACTCCATGCCCGTTTTAATCGCATGCTGCTCCGTCTGTCCGTTTCCTTTATCCAGTAACACGTAAGGTTCGGGCTGATCACGCATAATGGCAAGGCTGGATACGACCGTCACTTTGTCCTTGCGCATGGTTTCAATGTCTCCTTCCAGACTCACACCACCGTACATGCGAGCGTCCGGCTTCAGATCAATGACCACATCAAACTGAGAGGCCTGCTTCAGATCGATATCCGAGCTTTTCCGGGCAAACTTGGACACCTTGCTGACGGTTCCGGTAAATTTCAGATCCTTCTGCGCACTCATTCGCACCTGTACCGGCATGCCTGCCTTCAGTTTGAACATCTCTTCCTCACCAACAATAGTCATGAATTTCATCTTGCCGGTATTGGTGATAGATCCGATGAGCTGCCCTTCCGTAACTGCCCGTGTTTTGCTATCCTGATCGTTCAACTGAAAAACACCCGTGGTCCCGGCATATACCACTGCTTTACTCATCACGTCCTGTTTCTTGCGTATTTCCTGCTCTTTGAGAACCAGCGCTTTCTGACTCAGTTCGTTTGCAAGACGTTTGCTCTCCCGATCTGCAAAAGCTTTTTTGCGCTCCTCCTCCGTCACACCAAGTGTTTCGGTCATGCCGGCCGAATTGATGCTGATCTGATTCATCTCCACATCTAACCGGGCTTTGTCCAGATCACTCTGCATCTGACTGACCTCTGACTGTAGCGCCGACGTATCCAGCGTGAACAGAATGCTTCCCTTTTTCACTTGCTCCCCGTTCTTGACATGCCACTGTTTAATGTTTGAAGTAAATGGAGCAAATACATCCGTCTGCTCGGTATATACCGATTTCCCTTTCACTTGTATCGTTTGTGTCATCGTCTCCTGTGTCACATCAAAGGTGATGGGCGGTGGAGCTTCAACTGGGGCTTCGGGCTGGGGTTTGTATTTCTCGTATACCCAGTACCCTGCACCTGCCATAAGTACAACGGTAATGATCATGCTGATCCATTTCTTCATGCGTTATATTCCCTTTCACTGATAAGTTTGAGTCTGAAAATAGTTCCGGAGTTCCGCTCGCTAGTCTCTCGCGATCACATCGATTTAATGACGCTCAGTGCATTCGTACGGGACGCACTGATTGCCGGATAGATACCGGATACCACACCGACAAGCACGGCAAAAATAATGCCCATCGGCAGTGCCGACTGTTGAATAATGACCGTCATCGGCCCGCCTGCCTGATCTGCCATCTGATTCGCGAGTAGCTGGTTCACCCCTCCAAGCGCGGCAAACGCAATACCTACACCTGCCACACCGCCAATGAATCCAAGCATGGCTGCTTCCACTATAAACATCTGACGGATCTGCCACAGGTTGGCGCCAAGTACCTTCATGACCCCAATCTGCTTGCGCCGCTGATGTGTGGACATGATCATTGCCACAATAATGGAAAGTGACGCCAGCACCATAATAAAACCGCCAATGCCAATAGCTGCTTTTTGATACATCGCAAGCTGTCCAGCCATGGCCTCTTCCTGAAAGAGATTACTTTGCGTGTTTAATGTCAGCCTTTTGATCTGCTCTTCGACCTGAGCCACATGCCGTTTGTTATCCACCTTCACCAAAGCGGAGTTAAGACGTTTGAGCGCCGGGCTGTCTGCTTGCTGCAGTCCAAGTTCATCCTGCAGGGCTCGTGCCGTATCCAGCGGAACATATACTTTTTTGTCACCTTGTGCACTCATATCGTCCATATTGGCAGGTTTGGTCAATTCACCCGATACACGAATGGTTCCGCTCATCTTGGTCTTTCTGCCATTCATAAAATCTTCATACCGAAATTGAATACGCTGCTGCATCAGTTGATCCTGTTTCATCATCATCTCGCTGTACTGTTGCAAAAGATCATTGTTATACGGATCGGAATTTAGCTGTTCAAACAACTTTTGCGTCACTTTCTGATCGATAAATCCATAGGTGGCGCCGTAATTCACAACGGCAACCCGGCCGTTGCCAGCACCGCTGCCTTGTGAATACTTGTATCCGAAACCGTTCAGTGTTCCCATTTCCGTACCGATCACTTCCACATAGGAACTACGTCCATCGGGAAGCACCATATCCAGTGCATCCAGCTTTAACATCGGAGCTACAGCAACGACATGTGGAAGCCGCTGTATAATTCGAATTTTCTCCATGGTCAGCGCGCCGCGTTCAAACTTGCTTTTCGTGCCTCCGCTGCCATTCCCCGTTTTGATTCCCTCGTTCGGGCTGATCGTAATTTCGTCCATCTTGTAGTTATCGTTCAACGTTTTTTCGCTATATGTCTGCACCGACTGACCCACACTCAGGGCAATAATCATCGCTGCCGATCCAATCGACAAGCCGATCATGCAGAGCAATGTGACCACTTTGCGCCGGATGATCTGTCCCCAGGCCATGCGCACTACGTCCCGTATTCTCACTGTTCCTCTCCTTTTACCTTATCTCATACACTCTGTAACTGATCAGACTGTTCGACCAGTTTCCCCTGCTGCAACGTCAGGACAACCTGCATCTGTTCCGCTACCTCACTTTCATGTGTCACAATGACAAAGGTTGTTTTCATCTCTCTGTTCAGCTGCTGCAAAATGGAAAGGATCTCTTCCTCCGTCTCTGTATCCAGATTGCCCGTTGGTTCATCTGCAAAGATGACCGACGGCTCCGTAATGAGCGAGCGGGCGATACTGACCCGTTGCTGCTGACCGCCGGATAACTGGGAAGGAAAGAGGTGCGCCTTCTCACCCAGCCCTACCTGCTCTAGCAGACGTAGTGCCTTTTCTTTTCGTTTGGATGGTCTGATCCCCATAAATACCAGAGGCAACTCTACATTTTCCCGGATGGTCAGATTGGACAACAGCTCGTAGGATTGAAAAATAAAACCGATATGGCTACGCCGAAACTCTGCGAGACGATTCTCACTGAAACGCACAATATCCTGTCCCGCGATCCAGATCTTGCCTTGCGTTGGCTTCATCAGCCCAGCCATCAGATTCAGCAGCGTGGACTTGCCTGAACCCGAACTGCCCAGCAGAGCAACCATCTGCCCCTCTTGAATCGTCAAATTGATATCTTGCAGCACGGGAACATCGCCCTGTGCATTGCGGAAGGCATGGGATACATGTTCAACTTGAAGCATTCGTGCTTGTCTTCCTTTCTGTTTCCTGATTATGTATTTCTGTGTAACCTGCACTTAATTATAGTGTGAAGATGTATCGTGGCAGGACGAAGTTGTATCCAACTTGTAACATGTCAACACAAAAAGCCCTGCGGGCAAGCGTTGTACGCTCTACCGCAGGGATATATATTCTTTCTAATGTCTGAATAATACTAAGGCTGTGGCATCAAATTCTCTACATGAAGCTACCTCTCGCTGGGTAGTACTCCTATTATAAACCTACCACGCCTTGAAGCTAAAACGATACAACTCACTCTTGCTGGCGGTGCTGCTTGCCATGAACAGTTCTTCCTCAAACCATTTCAGCTTGATAAAATTGTTGATATTCCGGTAGATCACCGTATCGGAGGACAAGCTCTGATCATTCAGGAAGGCAATATGAAGCTCGTTTTTCTGATTCTCCAGTGTATTCAGATAAGCAATTCGGGATTCGTCCGCGCTCAGATCAAAATTCCAGAATGTGCCCTTGGCCAGCAAGTTCAGCTTATTTTTTTCCGCCTGATATCGGTATAGTCCCTGCACCTGATTCACTTCACCCTGAAAGATCATATCCCCGTTTTTCAACAGATGGTATTGCTGAATATCCTTCGATCTCAGGTATAGGGATACGTCCGGATTTTTCTCCAGCGACACACGATAGACGGCAAAATCATCCTTGTGCATGACCAGCACATAAGCCTGCTTCATATCCTGACTAAGCTCAAAACTGTCAATAACGATGTAATTCTTGCCCGACTTATCCTCATGTGTCTCTACTCCGACTTTCTTCATCATGACCTCATCGGAAAACAGGCTCTCTTCTTTGCCCGTTCTCAGATCGGTCTGAATGAAACCACGCTCATCATGACTGATGGATGTGTCGTTACTGAGGAACTCCCTGAAATAGGAATGTTCCTTGCCCAGTTTGGTTCGTTCGCCACTTTTCATATCGTATATAAAAGCCGTGCGCTGGGCTTGTCCTGAACGATACTGAGCATACATGAGCTTGGTTCGATCCGGGCTCAATACAACGCCAAAATCGGTGTTGCTGCCGATCTCTTTCACCTGGTTATCATCCAAATGCAGTTTTAATAGCCGCAGTCCCGAATAGGAGCGTTCTGTACTATTCACAACAATCGTATTCCGGTCCCCCATATCAAAATCATAAATGACAAAATCATTCGGAATTTTAGTCGCTGACTCTATCTGAATGGTACTGCTCGATGGGGGCGCAAGGCGACTGTTGAATTGCTCACCAGGCAATATCACAGTACGTGGTTTAAGGTGACCCATGCTGAACAGACTGCCAATCCCGAATATCCCACCAACAAAGGCAATGAGTAGCCCAGACAGCATCAGCTTATCGCGATGTTTACGCCAGAAGCCGGTATATTTCATGTCTTTCTATCCCCCGGCAGGCGGATATGGACTTGTGTCCCTTCCCGCATGATGCTTTTCATCTCCACTGTTCCTCCATGACGCTCGACAATGTTTTTCACAATTGACAGCCCAAGACCGGCGCTTCCTTTTTCCGTACGATTCATACCCTTGTCCTGGTAAAAGGGTTCAAACACATGATTCAGTGCTTCCGCACCGATCCCCTCTCCCTGATCTCGAATCAATATGGCAATGGACTGCTCTTCCCGCGAGGACTGCACTTCAATAATCGAGTTCACATCACTATACTTGACGGAGTTATCCAATACGTTCAGGAATACTTCCTTCAGCTTGTCCCGATCTCCCTGGACATATAGTTCTTCTTCGAGTTCATAATGAATGCCGATATTGTACTTGCCTGCCTTGATAGACATATCCTCACACGCTTCCCGTATAACTTCAGAGACGTCAACCTGTGCAAAACGGTAGTTCTCAATGACTGCTGAGGACACCGAAACTTCCAAAATATCTGCAACCATCGTATTCAGACGACGGCTTTCCTTAATGATATAATTCATGCCCTTGTCGAAGAAATCCGGGTCGGTGAATCCATTATCCCGCAAAATCTGTGCATAGCCCAGAATGGTCGTCAGCGGTGTTTTTAATTCATGTGTCACATTGTCAAAAAAAACCTTGCTTCGTGCCTGTACTTGTTTCACTTCGTCCCGTTCTCGCTCAATCACATCAATCTGCTCTCTTACCCGGTCAATCATGACCGTGAAGCTCGCCGCAAGTTCCCCAATCTCATCCTTCGTTGCAATCTGAATATCCGCATTCAGGCTACCTTGGGCCACCTCAGCAGAACGTTTCGTCAGCACACGAATCGGCTGTGTAATTTTCCGGGAAATAAAAATCGAAGCAATAAACACAAACACAAATATCGTCGCTGCAAACAGCTTAATCGTATCCTGAAAACGCATATTTCGTCTGTAAAGGTCGGTATAATCCTTTTCAAGTTGCACAATGCCAACGAGTTGCTGGTCACTCTGAATCGGAAAAGAGAGGCTTGCAACAACCCGTCCTTGATCGACTTTTGTAGTATAGGCGATTCGGGATTGCATCGCTTCTCTCAAATCTGCAATGTCTGTCCGTTTGACAAGTTTCCCTCCACTGGTGTTGGAACCATATGTGGTCGCATCAGGACGATAGAGCGTAATTTCCCCACCTACGGCAGAACCAATCTGCTCTTCCAATTCCCGGCTGCCTGCCTCCAGCGAATCTTTACTGATACGTTTGTTATGGATGAGAAAATACTGATTCAGGGCGATATCCAGGTTTTTTTTGGATTGCACCATATCCTCTCGCACTTCACGGTACATATTCTCTTGAGCGACCTTGTTGGACAGAATCAGAAGTGCCGAGAAACCGATAAAAACGATCACAGAGAACAGCACAACCATCTTGAACTGAATCGTCCATTTCATGTCTGCACCTGAATATTCAGCTTGTACCCTACGCCAAATACCGTTTCAATCATCGATATTCCTTGATCACCGCTATCCAGCTTTTTGCGAATGCGCTGAACGTGGATGTCCACGGTGCGGGTATCTCCAGCAAAATCAAATCCCCACACCTTGTCCAGCAGCTCTGAACGTGTATGTACTTTACGGTGGTGGTTCACGAGGAAGAGTAACAGGTCATACTCCTTGTTAGTGAGCCCTGCCCGTTCTCCGTCCTTCCACACCTCGCGCTCATCCTTACGAATCTCGATATGTTTGCCCAGCCTAACGACTTCGTAAGATTGATTCTCCAGCGTTTCGCTGATGAGATCGATCCGGCGGAAAATCGCACGGATGCGGGCAACCACTTCGCGGATATCAAAAGGTTTTGTAATGTAATCGTCAGCCCCTAGCTCCATACCAAGCACCTTGTCCAGCATATCGGACTTCGCCGTGATCATGATTACCGGGATTTTGGAATTCACAGACAACTGTCTGCACACATCGAAGCCGCTCATATCTGGCAACATCAGATCCAGTAGAATCAGGTCGGGCTTGGACTCCCGAAGCAGATTCAATCCTTCTCTACCTGAAGCCGCCTCCTTGATCTCGAACCCTTCCTTGCGAAGCGAATACGACAATATATCGCGAATGGACTCTTCATCCTCGATGATTAATATCTCTTTTGGTCTCATAATACATTCGTAATCTCCCTGCTCTATGAATTTCATCTGCCTATATTTTGTATCCCAAGCTGTCTGCTTGAACAGAGGAAATCAAGAAATGTTACAACTCCGATACAACTCTGAACCTTTTGGAAACAACCTCCCGCTATACTTGCATTAACAGAATGCAAACGGACCGAACGAAGGCTTGATCCATATCCAAGGGGGATTCACATCTTATGAACCACTCACAGATTAATGATGCTTACATTAACTATAAATCAGAAATCACCAGGTATCTATCCCAAATCGTCAAACAGCCACAGGATGCAGAAGACTTGGCACAAGATTGTTTTATTCGTCTCATGAACGTCACTGTTTATATCCCTGAAGACCGAATTCTCTACTATCTCAAACGCATCGCCCGTAACCTCGCTATGGACAGCTTTCGCAAACGTACACGGACCTTACGTCGTGACAGCCGGCTGGAGACGCCCACACACCATGTTGATACTCCTCAGATAGAGATTAATGAAGGAGTTAACGAAATCGTCTCCCATATCAACAATACCGAACATCGCAAAATTTTGGAGCTGCGCCTGATCCATGGGTATTCGATCAAAGAAACTGCCCAGATGGTGAACCGCAGTGAAGGCATGATCAAATCTTCCGTTTTCCACGCCGTCAATCGTATTCGTGCCAAAGTCATCTCGTAGAGATGGCTTTTTGACTTTAGTGTTGTCCCCGTTGTTGTGACTGTACTTTGTAATTTGTATCTGGTGTTCATCTCTTCTGTTCACGACTCGTAAGTTTCTACTCCACATGTTCTTTCCGCTCTATGTCTCAACTCTTGTTATCCACCATATTATTATTTCCATTCTTGTAACAACCAATAATCCAAATGACCTATTGATATGCCAAAATGCCTAATTTTACAAAGTTCGATCTAATTTTTACATTTTGTTATGACTATGTGAGATTTTCATGTGGTAGAATATGGACGAACTTATGAATCAATCAGGGTGTGGGTTTCATGACACGTCCTAAAATTGGGGAGGGATTTGGTTGGGTAAATTGACACGTTTACGAGGAGTTTGGTTAAAATCACTCCTGGCATTATCCATGGCTTTGCCACTTCAGATCGGATTATGGAACGGAGATGCTTCGGTTCATGCGGAAGGACCGACAGACCCGGCACCGTTCATTCAAGCCAAGGTAGTTAACGAGAATGCTGGCAAAAAAGTACTGTTCGACAATTCGCACGGTCAAACTGCCGGAGCAGCTGACTGGGTTATTGATGGTGGCTTCTCGGATTTCGGTAATGCTCTGGCGAACGACGGCTATTACGTAAAAGAACTGCGCAAAACGACACCTTTTACCTATGATGATCTGAAAGAATACAACGTATTTGTCATTGCAGAACCTCAAATTCCTTTCAAAACGTCTGAACAGGCGGCATTAAAACAATATGTTGAAACGGGCGGAAGTATCTTCTTTGTTGGAGATCACTATAACGCTGACCGTAACAAAAACCGCTGGGATGGCTCGGAAGTCATTAACGGCTATCGCCGCGGTGCATACGAAGACCCAACCAAAGGCATGAGCGCAGATGAGCGCAATTCAGCAGCCATGCAAGATGTAACCAGTACGGACTGGTTGTCGGATAACTTCGGCGTACGTTTCCGTTATAACGCACTTGGCGATATTAACGCCAATATCATCGTACCTGCGGATCAATCATTTGGCATTACGGAAGGCGTCTCTGCTGTAGCAATGCACGCAGGCTCCACGCTGGCGATCACAGACCCAGAGAAAGCCAAAGGTATTGTGTACTTGCCAAAAACGAATGCCAAATGGAATAACGCCGTAGACCAAGGTGTATATAACGGTGGCGGTATCGAAGAAGGTCCTTATGTGGCTGTATCCAAACTCGGTGCAGGTAAAGCGGCCTTCATCGGTGACTCTTCCCCGGTGGAAGATGCATCCCCGAAATATTTGCGCGAAGAAACAGGCACACGCAAAACGACATATGACGGTTTCAAGGAAGTCGATGATGCCGTATTGCTCGTCAATACCGTAAACTGGCTGGCTACACAAGAAAACTATACTAAATTGTCCGAAGTAAACGGCCTTACATTGGATACAGCTACAGCGCTGTTACCATTCGAAGAGCCAGCGGCTTCTACTGAACCACAAGCTGAACCTTGGGCTGCACCTGCGGCCGGATACAAGTGGTATGATCGTTCCACGTTCAAGCCAGGATCTTATGGCGGCCCTGCATCCAGTGCTAACGCAGCTTACAGCTTCGTGAAACAGGATACATTGCCTAATGCCGAAGACTTCCAGATTCGTGTTGTGGTTGAGAATATGCCACCAAACACAACGGTTACCGGTTACAGCGCCGGAATCTATCTGACAGGTGGAACACAGGTAGCGATGATCCAAAATGATAGTGGAACATGGCCAACTTCGTACGGATACAGCTCGGTGTTTAGCGTAACATCAGACAGCAAAGGCCGTGCAATCAAGGATCTGAACGTTCGCATTAAACCAGACACGAATGGCAATGCCAGCCTGCGTCTGCGCCTGAACGGAAGCAACCTGATTACCAGTGCGGTGAGCATTGCTAATGTACCCGCACAGCCGCTTCCAGAAGAACAAGGTCCAATTCCAGCAACAATTAGCGTTGCCGAAGCACGTACCAAAGCAGTAGGTACCACAGTTACCGTTGAAGGTGTTGTCACAACGAAGCCGGGTTCTTTCGGTGGACAAGCCTTCTATCTTCAGGATGATACGGCGGGAATCTACGTGTTCCAGCACACCAGTGGGTTCGACGTAGGTGACAAAGTGAAAGTGACTGCACCAACAACGATCTACAACAGCGAGTTCGAGTTAACTGATGTGGTTGCGATTGAGAAAACAGGAACAGCTACTGTTCCGGCTCCAACTCTCGTTACAGCCATTAGTGATGCCAATCAAGGTCAGCTTGTTCAATTAAAAAATGTAACAGTACAGAATATTATCAGTGCTACACCTGCTGGTTCATTTGAATTTGATGCGGTAGCTGCTGACGGGACAAGCACACATGTGCGTATGGATACACGTACTGGTGTAAGTGAAACAACTTTCCCTTTTGTTGCTGGTGACAAGATTGATATCACAGGTATTTCAGCTATTTTCAAAGACGTATTTCAATTGAAACCAAGAAGCTCGAATGACATTGTAGCTTCGGAAGAACAAGGTGGAGGCGAAAACCCTTCTACTCCAGCTGAAGACGCACCGGGTAAACCAGTGCTCTCATCCGATAACGGACATACCACCGGACTATCTGATGGTTCATTCAACGTCAGCATGAATCTGTGGTGGGGCGAAAATGCTACCGAGTATAAGCTCTATGAGAATGGTATCCTTATCGATACGCAAAAGTTAACGGCGGCTTCTCCTTCTTCCCAGTTTGCGAAAACAGAGATTAAAAGCAAAGCTAACGGAACCTATACGTATGTTGCCGAGTTGATCAACGACAAAGGTGCTACTCGCAGTGACGAGTTGACGGTTCAAATTGCGAATGCTGCTCCAAGTAAAGCCGTTTTATCTCAAAACAATTGGGACGGCGATGGCAACTACACCGTAACGATGAACCTCTGGTGGGGTACCAACGCAACTGAGTACCGTCTTTATGAAAATGATGTACTGATTGATACGCAAGCGTTGAACGCTGCTACACCATCTGCTCAAACGGCGAAAACCGATCTGAGTGGTCATGCGAACGGAACATACACGTATCGTGCCGAATTGATCAACGCCGCAGGCGTGACCAGTACGGAAACTATTACGGTACAGGTGAGCAAAGCAGCGTTGCCTTTGGCGAGCTAGTTTCAAAGTAAAAGTAAGAGTGAAAGAAAGTAAGCATAGGAATACTACTAGAGAAGTCGCAAGCGCGGAAATGAAAGTAGGAGTAGAGGCAGAAAGTAAGCGCCGAAACCGAAAAACTACGAAAACGGAAATTTATGCAATAACTTAGATTTAACGAAACGAAGAATGTTAATAGGAACGAAGAAAGTAGTTTAAGCTAAGTAGAACGCGAGCAGTAACAAAAAACCTAAACCGGTCCGGTGGTCAGAAAACAGGCTCCGGTGGTTTCGGTTTTTTTGTGTTTTTGTAGTCTTTTTTAGGTCTTTGTAGATTTTTGATTGTTCTATTTTGTGTTTCTATTGCAGTTTTGTTTCGGTTTTATTGTGATTGTATATTGGTTTTATCGTGGTTGTATTATGGTATTATTGTGGTTGTATATTGGTTTTATCGTGGTTGTATTATGGTATTATTGTGGTTGTATATTGGTTTTATCGTGGTTGTATTATGGTATTATTCCTTGCGTACCAATGAACCCTTGAACTCTCTACTCCCTCAGCGCTAACGATCATGAGAGAGCTTATTTGGCCATTTTTGCAGGCTTATACATTCTAATGATCACCAGCGACGCTATTTGGCTATTCTTCAGTGTTTTGAGGGATAAATCGGGCTTATTGCAACAAATAGCGTCCGTACGGATCGTTAGAATTTCAAAAAGGCTTTTTTTAGCTAAATAAGGTTTCTGGTGATCGTTAGCGCACCTGCTTCGAGAATCATCTTAGACGCGGATTCTCATAACCTTTCCTTACAAAAAGAATACTATTCCACACTGTACTATAAGCTGCTAAGGCTAAGATACCAATGACCAATATGAGGTTCATCTGCGTGAGAGAATAGCTACTTCCCGTAAAAATAATGAGAATCGCACTGAGTCCGATATTTTCCCGGTTATGTTTTTTAAACTTCTGAAAGATCATTCGATACAGCAAGATTAGCACCATAAACACGGTCCATATCACATAAAATGTTTCCATAGAATCGTTACCTCCTCACAAAAGGCTTATTTCTTTAACAATAAATTAACGTTTCAAATCTCATGACCAACATCATTATGTACGTTCCAACTTGTCAAGCGGCCATATTCACCTACAAATGACTTTGCAATCCTCTTCTATCCCCTTCGATTTACTTCAATTTCCTTCGATTCTCTTCAATATGGCCGTGTTCCCTATTTTCAATTACGACCCGTACAAAGTTTATCCAGTATAATGCAACATAAATCTTCGAATCTTCGCTTTTACTTCGCTTTTAAAATTATATCCTCTTGATACTTTTTACCATTCGTGTCTTTCCACTCAATCACAACTATTTGGTCGTCCTCAGTACTAGCCATGGAGCCTTCTGTGCTAATTATAGGAAACTGTATCGATTTTGAAGTTAATCCGTCTTCCTGTCTAATCATTTTTCCATCATTTATGTTTATTTTGGACCATTTCACATCTTCCAGATTATCTCTTTTGTAAGAAATGATATATTCACCGTTTTCCCCTGCTCCCTTTGTGACTGTGGTATCTAATTCTCCACTCCAATGTTCACTCTCTCCGCTGAAGTTCATTTTTGTTTGCATGTCTGAGCAACCAAGAAGAGATATGGCGACGATAAACATAAATATAGATATCCATAATAGGTTATTACTCTTCCTCATTAAATCCCTCCATTACATTATCCAATGTATAACTATACACTATCATATTAAGAATATATTTTTAACATTTATTCCAAATAAGTTTATATACTAATAAATTTCGTATAGATCAGTAAATGATCTTAATAATAAGGTACAGTAATAACTTGTTCACTCATAACCATAATCATATGAAACAACGACCAAAAGCATCTCATGCGAATGCACAAGATGCTTCTAGTGATTATTACGGATTAAAACATTTCACTTCTATGTCTTCTCTGTTACGGGCAAGAAAGTATAACGTCCTCTACACCAGCTTCTTCCGGATATACCCCGAGATCAGGTCAATGATCGTGATCATCACGATAATACCGAGCAGGATAATGCCGACACGCGGCCAGTTGCGTGTGCTGAGTGCAAAGATCAGCGGTGTACCGATACCACCCGCGCCGATTACACCGAGGATTGTGGCAGAACGGACATTAATTTCAAACCGATACAAAGTATAGTTCAGGAATCCCGGAATAACCTGCGGCAAGATAGCAAACCATAGCTGCTGCAATCGGGTTGCTCCGGAAGCCAGTAACGCTTCGGACGGGCCGTAATCTATATTTTCAACCTCATCCGCGTACAGTTTACCCAGCATACCGATCGAGTGCAGTCCTAGGGCTAACACCCCTGCGAATGATCCGGGTCCCACGGCCTTAATGAACAAGAGAGCCATAATAATCTCGGGAAACGTACGGATGAAACTAAGCATCATTTTACCCGCACCCGAGATTGCCCGATGTCCACTCATATTCCGTGCAGACCAGAAAGCAAACGGGATACAAAGCACAGCAGAGATGACGGTACCCAGCACGGAGATCGCGAGTGTATCCAGCAGTCCACGCAGCAAATCTTCGCCTTCAGGCAAATAAACAAAATTCCAGTCGGGCGAGAAAATGCCGGCAATAATAGCCTTCATGATCTGTCCAGCGGTTTCCTTGAATCCGGTAAAAGGTACGCCCGCAAGCGCCCACGCATAGACCAGAATTAACAGTAGAACGATAAGCCAGCGCAGTGGATTTTTCCGTGGCTTGGATCTTGGCCGAATACGGCTCGCTTCATTTTTCATCATAACAATTTCTCCCGCAGCTTAGTGCTCACATAGTCGATAATCAGAACGATGGCCAGTGTGAAAATAATAATGGTATTTGTCTTGTCATACTCCAGGAATCCAAGTGTCGCTTCATAATATAGTCCAATACCACCCGCTCCAACGAGTCCAAGGATGGCGGCGGCGCGTACGTTAATTTCGAAGGCATACAGTACATAGGACGTGAACTGGGCTGAAAGTTGCGGCACGACACCATAGACAATAAGCTGAATACGGTTCATGCCCACAGCAGTCATCGCTTCAAGAGGACCTTTGTCAATCGTCTCCAGTGTCTCATACGTAAGCTTGGCGATCAGACCTACAGAGAATACAGCCAGCGCGAAAATACCCGGAATCGGTCCCAGCCCAAATACAGCGACGAACAACGCCGCCAGCAGCAAATCGGGAACCGTACGAATCAAATTCAGCAGAAAACGTGCCGGATAATAGATCCAGCGGCTCGGCGCAAGATTTCCTGCACAGATAATCGAGATGGGAATCGCAAAAATGGCACCGATTGTTGTTCCCAGTAAAGCCATGCGAATCGTCTCCAGCATCCCCTGAACGATATTGTCAAAATAACTCCAGCGGGGCGGAAACATCTCCTTCAGCAGTTTCCACATCTCCGGGCCACCTGTGAACAGTTCCGCAAAGCTCGCATCCGTTTGCTTCGCACTCGCCCACAAGAGTAACCCAATGATTACTAGCGTCAGCAGATGTTTGGTCTTCCCCGGTGGTTTGGGGCGATTCACAATTTGTCTCGGGTTTGACCCAGGTTCCTTACCCACGCCCGCACGCCCTTCATGTTCAAGTGAAACGTTGGATTGTCCCTTCATACCAGTACTTCTCCCTGCTCATGCACAGCCTGCTTGTCAAGCAATTCATCCGCCAGGATCGGTCTGCCGTAAATTTCAGCAAAACGCTCATCCGTTGCCTCTTCCACCGGACCGTCAAATACAACCTCTCCTGCCCGCAAACCAACAATACGTGTCGCATACTCTCTCGCCAGATCAATAAAGTGCAAGTTAACAATCGTTGTAATGCCGAGATCCTGATTAATACGTTTAAGGTCATCCATGACCTGTTTCGTCGTCAGCGGATCAAGTGAGGCAACCGGTTCATCGGCCAAAATGATTTTTGCTTCCTGAGCGAGTACACGGGCAATCGCCACACGCTGCTGTTGTCCACCAGACAACTGATCTGCACGAGAGTAAGCCTTCTCGGAGATATTCACCCGATCCAGTGCATCAAAGGCCAGTTCGACATCTTCTTTTGGAAAACGACCCAAAATGGTACGAAGTGTGGAATGATACCCCACCCGACCAGCCAGTACATTGCGTAGCACGCTGGATCGTTTCACCAGATTGAAGCTCTGGAAAATCATGCCGATATCCCGGCGGATCAGACGCAGACGTTTGCCCTGTGCCTTGGTGATGGAGCTACCGTTAATCAGAATTTCACCTTCACTAATATCGTGTAGCCGGTTGATCGACCGCAGTAGCGTAGACTTGCCTGCACCAGACAAACCGACCACAGCGATGAATTCTCCCTGCTTAAATTTCAAATTTATGTTATTGAGGCCTTTCGTGCCGTTCGAATATGTTTTGGTCACGTTGTGAAGCTCAATCATCGCGTTAATCCTTCTTTCATCCATAATATTTATCGATATAAGTTGAACTATAGGATGGTTTACACAGGCACTTCGATGACAGAATAATGTGTAAATTAAATGTTCAACTTATATCGTTTTCGCTGCTTCTATATAAATTGAACTATTCATTTACACGTTAACGAAGAGGACAGAAAAAATCTGAAAAAGCGGAGCGTTCGCCTGAAAGCTTTCTGTAAGAAAGCTACATCGGAAGCATACGCTTATCACCGGATTTTCCCCTTTGGAAAAGGGAATCAAAAAAATCTGGGGATAACAGCGATTGTAAGGTTATTCTGTTATCGGAGTGGATTGTGTAAAATCTTTAGTTCAGCTTATATAGTAGAAACTTATAATAACGGCACAAGCCAGAACAGCGTCATTTACGCTGAACTGGCCTGTTCACTGTGCAAAAGTCACGAATCGCTTGTCGGATCGGAAAACTACTCGGTTTTTACTTTCTCGTTATACTGGCGCACGATATCAAACTTGCTGTCATCGGACTCCACATAACCTTCGTGTGTGTAGATTTCTTTGATGATCTTGTGACCTTCTGTATCTTTACCGATATCGATGAAGGCTTGTTTGATCTTCGCTGTCCAATCTGCATTCATGTCGGTACGAACGGCGATCGTATCGTTAGGAATAGGCTCAGTGAAAGCAAGGACACGTGTGTCTTTAAACACATTCGGGTAGTCTTTGGAAACCGTGTTACGGGCATCCTGGAAAATAGCTGCTGCATCTACGTCACCGTTAAGCACGGCAAGAACAGCTTGGTCATGGCCTTTAACGGTTACAGGCTGTACATCTTTCAACGGATCGATACCGCGATCCAGCAGCAAGGCTGCAGGCCATACATAACCAGCGGAAGACGTTACGTTCTGGTAAGCAATTTTCTTACCTTTCAGATCCTCAACCGATTGGATCGGGGAGTCTTTTTTCACAATAATCATGGATTTATACGAATCTGCCAGTTGCTCTGTCGGAGCGCCAGTCTCATCATTCACACCAAAACGCTGTGCTTGCAAAATAACTTGTGCTGCCCCTTTTTCTTTCGCAAGGACATAAGCCGTTGGAGGCAGGAAACCTACATCTACTTTTTTGGAAGCCATCGCTTCAATAATCGTGTTGTAGTCCGTGGATACGCTAACTTTTACAGGGATACCCAGCTTGTCGCCAAGCAGTTTTTCCAGCGGTTTTGCTTTTGCTTCAAGGGTGTCTGCATTCTGGGAAGGAACGAATTGCACTGTCAGTTCCGTAGGGACATAACCTTCAGCGGTTTTGTCTTTCTCTGCTGTGTCGGTTGATGTGCCGGACGCGCTTGAATTGGCTTCAGCGCCGTTTGACGAATTGGATGTAGCGTTAGACCCACACGCACTCAGGAACAGAACCAAAATCAACAATGGTAAAAATAAAGCAGACTTCTTCAATCGAACACCCTCCAAAAGTTTTTCTATTTTTCAATACTTATCTACTATAATTGGCGAATATTTGCGTGATGTGAAACGAAATTTGGAGTTTTGTAAAGTTTCCTGGCAGGCTGTCAACGTAACATTCTTCTGTTAAAATAGGCTCATTATGGTCGAGGAATCTGGATGAAATAGGCTTAGTTTAAGGCTTACCGCCCGTTATTTCGTTTATTTCTTCCGCTTCATTCTACGGTTTATGCCATATATCTAAACTTATATATTAGAGGAGATTGTAAAATGACCCACATTCCCCCTACGACAAACTTTGATATCCTGTTCACCAGTGACCTCCACGGAGCGATTCGCCCGATCCATTACAATACGAATGCTTATCGTCATGCAGGTCTTGCCCTGCTCGCTTCTTTGATTCGGCAGGAACGTGAACGGTCGCATGAATTACTACTAATTGATAATGGAGACTTACTGCAAGGCTCTCCTCTAGCTTCTTATGCGGCTTCTCATGGCTCCAAAGTGCAGACTCATCCTTTTATTCACGTGTTAAATGAGCTGGGATACGATGCGGCAGTAATGGGCAATCATGAGTTTAACTATGGTCAGGAGTTACTGCGCGGAGCGGTCGAAGGCTCCTCCTTTCCTTGGCTGTCTGCCAATATTGTGAAGGATGAATCAATTGTTGTTCATACGTATCGAGTAGATTCCAGCGAGAATGAAACTACTAGCGAGCGTTTAGATGACAAGCAACAAGTTTCAGCACTGCCGCTTGCCCCTGATGGAGCAGGTATTCCGGCTTTTGGCGAACCGTATATGATCAAAACTCTCTCTTCTGGTGTAAAAATCGCATTGCTCGGTGCAACCACACATTACATCCCCAACTGGGAGCATCCGAAAAATATTGAAGGGCTGCACTTCCTGGATGCGCTGGAAACGATTCGTGCTTGGGTGAAGTACATTCGAGCATATGAACAGCCTGATGTGCTGGTGGTCAGTTATCACGGGGGATTTGAGTGTGATCTGGAGACGGGAGAAGCTGCCGAGCGCTTGACCGGAGAAAATCAGGCGTACGAAATCTGCCGAGAGATTGAAGGCATCGACGTACTGCTCACGGGGCATCAGCATCGCCAGTTGACTGCCGAGATTTATGGGGTCACCGTGATTCAGCCAGGGTTTAATGGCAGTGGATTAGGTCATGTGTCTGTGCAACTTCAGCAATCGCCTGACGGCAAGTGGTTAGTGGCGGACAAACAAGCGCGCTTGTTGCTTTTAGATGAACATCCTGATATCAAACCCGATCCTGTTGTAATGAAGCTGACGGATGAACTGGAAGCTTCGGCACAAACCTGGCTAGATCAGCCGATTGGCGAAGTCGCCGGGGACGGTGATCTATCGATCTCCAGTGCCACACAGCTGCGGCTGCAGGCGCATCCTTTTATTGATTTTGTACATCAGGTGCAGATGGAAGCAACAGGGGCTCAGCTTTCCAATACGGCGATGCTTAGCGAAGAAGCTCGTGGATTCGGCGAGCAGATTACGGTGCGGGATGTGTTATCGAACTTCATTTATCCCAACACCCTGACAGTGCTTGAACTCAGCGGGAAAGATATTCGGGAGGCTTTGGAGCAGACGGCACGTTATTTCGAACTGGACACCTCCGGCAAAGTAGTCGTTAACCCGGCGTATATGCAGCCCAAACCTCAACACTACAACTACGACATGTGGGCAGGCATCGATTATGAACTGAACATTTCCCAGCCTGTGGGCAGCCGGGTTGTGAAGCTGGAACGTGAAGGAAAGCCGCTGGGGATGGCTAAGAAGTACTCCGTGGTGATGAACAGTTATCGCGCGGCAGGCGGTGGAGATTATGCGATGTATCCAGGCAAAAAGGTACTGCACGAAGGCGCCACGGATATGGCTGCACTGGTGGAAGATTTCATTCGCAGGCACCAGCCGTTACAAGTTCGGGAAGTGCATAACTGGAAAGTAACCTGCTGAATTTTCAGTTGGCGAAAATGCCAAAGGAAAGAGTGCATGAAAAAAGGACGGAGCCAGGTTATCCGGTTTCGTCCTTTTACCTTTTATGGAACTTCCTTTTAACGATGTATACATTTTAGGATTGCGTACTTTTGTTGTAAAGACTATGGATTCACGGGTAGGATAACGTAACTCTATTAAAACAAAGAATCCGAGAGAAGCAGTACGATCAGAAAAGCGACCACCCAGAACAGAAACAAATTCGCAGTTGCGACAGCCCATTTGCTTTTGCCCGAATGATAGAACGCCCAGCATACGAAGGAAAATAATACACCCATGGGATACGTAGCCATAAGGATTGCTGCTATCGTATCTAACAATGGGTGGTCACCAGACTCCCGATAGGCATAAAAAAACAAACTCATCATCAGTACATACGGATAGGCTACAAGAGTTAATCCATAAATAACATTGAAGAATATAAGCCAATTTGCAAGTTTAGGATTTTTCAAAACAGATGAACAACCTCCTTGTAAACATTAAACTCATTTCAGTATATCCACCTGTTCCTATCACGTCATGGTATACTTTTCCATTAATTAATTAGTATATATCCATGTATATTCCCTTTCAAACAGCAATCTGTTTGTGCATTCTATTGATGCGTCTGTAGTGGTAAGCGAACAGGATAAGTCCCAGCGCACTTGTAATGATCTCTGTTACTGTCATAGACCAGATGATGCCTGTAAGGCCAAAAGATTGATGAAAAATAATGATGACTGGAATAAACAGCGTACCCTGACATATTGCCATGACATTGGTCGGGATGCCTTCTCCTGCCGCTTTGAAAATACCTGTAAACAATCCTGTTAATCCAGTGAACAGAGCAGAGATCAACATCGCTACCAGAATTGAACTTCCCGCCTCCAGTACGGCTGCATCCGAAGAGAACAACCGAATGACAGGTTCCTTGAACATATATACAATGCCTATAAAAAGAACACCAATACCGATGATATACAGCGAGGCCTGTTTGTACGTAGCTTTTAAACGACCAAACTTTTGACTCGCGAAACTGTGTGCGACCAGTGGGATAATCCCCATAAAGATCCCCATTGCAAGAAACTCAGGAAGCTGCACAACCCGTAAAGCAATACCAAATCCAGCGACTACGCTTTCTCCATAAATCATGGCATAATGGTTCAGTAGTAGTGTAGATACGATTAGAAAAGAGGTCTGTAGCAACTCGGAAACTCCGATTTTGAATACTTCCATCTGGTCTTTGACCTGAAGTTTCCAATGTCCCAGAAACCCTCTCAAATTCTCGCTGCGACGGGACAAAAACCAAACATAATAGGCCGCAGAACAAGCATTGGCTAATACAATGGATAATGCAGCTCCAACCACATGCCAATTCAATACAAGAATCAATAGCCCATCCAGAACGATGCTCGCTGCGATGCTAATAAACATGCCGATCATGGATTCTTTCGAAGCACCCTCCGACCGAACGAGCTGTTCCAGCGCAAAATTAAGAATAACGATAGCTCCTCCGCCCAGAAGTGTAATCGCATACTGACTTGTGTACTCATATACAGCTTGATCGGCTCCCAGTCCCTGAACAATAGGTGAGATGAACAACCATGAGATCAGGGCAATCAGCAAACCAACGCCCAAGCTCGAGTAAAAGGAATATCCTGCGACTCGTTTCGCCTTTTCCCGCTCTCCCGTTGCCGCTAAGCGTGTAATGAATGTGCCACCGCCCACCCCGAACATATTGCCAAAAGCCATTAATACCGTAAAGATCGGCAAGCCCAGTGTAATGGCGCTAAACATACCCGTGTCATGAACCAGACCGATAAAAAACGCATTGATGAGATTGTATAACGTTCCCGCTGACATACCCAGCATCATCGGAATGGACAGATGCATAATCGACTTGTGGACAGGCGCTTTGTCCAGATAATAGGAGTTTGAATGTTTTTCTTTCATGTTAACTTCCACCTTTCTTAAATGTCAAACAATTAGATTTCTAAGTATTAATTTAAAAAAACACATTTAAGTTCATAATATTCTGCAAAGAAATGTAAAGCTTGATACATGTACATTCATAATTACTTTCATATTACATGTACAACTACAGCCATAATTACACCTATATTAACAACTAAATTGATAGAGTTTTAATAGTTTGAATTCTAAGTTTTAGCTTAAGAGCAGTTCATCTGCTCTATATATCCCCAGTTACCGTAATCAAACTTATAAATTCTGATTAACCTTGGTCAGCAAACGCATCAATGTTGCCTGCTCTTCATCCGTCAAACTTTTCACAATCTCGTTCTCCACGGTGGCAAACATCTGCTCTATATCCTGAATCACTTGCTCGCCCTTCGGCAGCACGTACAGATTCTTTTGCCGCTCATTATTCGCTGGAATTTTACGAACGATATAACCGTTCTTCTCCAATCCTTTTAACATGCTTGTAATCGTTGCATCCCTGCGGTTGAAGACATCCGCCAGATTTTTCTGTATTAATCCTTTTTCCTGATGCTCGTAGATATATCCAATAACTCTTCCTTGTTGAGCGTTCAATCCCAGTTCATTGACCTGATCATCCGCTTTGCGTTTGATCTTAATACCGATCGTCTGGAACAGATCCGAATAAGGCGTATTTTTGCGCATGAATTCTCTCCCTCCTGTTCTTGTTCTTCTTTAAATTGTTTCATCACTGTTCTCTTACTTACTTACTTACTTACTTACTTACTTACTTACTTACTCGGTCAGAGTCAACCTCTAAATGTTAGATATCTAACTATTCATGAGCTAAATATACAACTGTGACTTCCTCTCTGTCAAGAATCGATTTTTCTTTCTTTACTGCGCATATCCAACATATCAAAAAAAGGATTGAAGCCCCTTCCGGGCTCCAATCCTTCTGCTGTTACATCGCTAGCCTGAGTTAGCATTACCTTGTGTATACCGGAAGGAAGAGTCTCTCTCTCCCTTTCCAAGACTCTCCTGCTTGTTTCAAGCTTGCTTCAAGCTAGCTACACTCTATTGTGCTTTCTTCCGCAGTTGACTGTTATACAGCTCACTATAAAATCCACCCTGTTTCAGCAGTTCATCATGTGAGCCCTGCTCCAGCAGTTTCCCATCCTTAAGCACCAAAATCCGGTCGGCCTGACGAATCGTGTTCAGCCTGTGTGCAATGACAAAGCTGGTGCGGCCATGCATCAGACGTTCCAGCCCCTCCTGAATTTTGATCTCGGTCACCGTATCAATGCTGCTGGTCGCCTCGTCCAATACCAGAATGGACGGATCAGCCAGGATTGCCCGGGCAATAGCAAGCAATTGCTTTTGTCCTTGGCTAATGCCACTCCCATCTGCTTGAAGCACCCGGTCATACCCGTTCTTCATTCGCATAATAAAGGAATGTGCATTCGCCAGCTTGGAGGCAATCTCCACTTCTTCATCGGTTGCATCCAGACGTCCGAACCGGATATTTTCACGAATCGTTCCCTGGAACAAAAATGAATCCTGCAATACAAACGCCATGTGCGACCGCAGGTTTTCCCGCCGAATGGTTGTCATCTTGTGCCCATCCACCGTAATCGTTCCACTTGTCGGGTCATAAAAGCGGGATAAGAGCTGAATCAGCGTTGTTTTTCCTGCTCCTGTTGGACCGACCAATGCAATCATCTCGCCCGGCTTCGCTTCAAAACTGATGTCGCGTAGAATATTACGACCCTCATCATATCCAAAGGACACCTTATCGAACCGAACGTTGCCCTGAATGTTATCCAAGGCAATTGCCGCTCCTTCATCCTTCGACTCCTCATCTTCATCCAGCACTTCGAACACCCGCTCTGCCCCAGCGATCGCAGACAACAGCGTGTTCCACTGATTCGCCAGATCGTTCAACGGACGTGTGAATTGGCGCGCATACTCTACAAAAATAATGATGACCCCTACCGTAACGGAACCCTGTATCGCCAAAATACCGCCAATCCCCGCTACGATTGCAAAGCTCAGGTTGTTGAGTCCGTTCATCAGTTTTGGAATAAAACCTGAAATCGTCTGAGCCCAGAATGCGGAAATGCGAATGCGCATATTACGCTCCTCAAAGCCGCGAATGACCCGTTCTTCCTGCGAAAATGCCTTAATGATCCGCTGCCCGGATAACGTTTCCTCAATATAACCGTTGAGTTCCCCCAGATTGCGCTGCCGCTCTTTGAAAAGCGGTCCCGTTCTGCGCGTTATCCAGCGCATCCCCACAGCCATTAGAGGTACAACGATAAAGGTGAGCAACGTGAGCAACGGGCTGAGCCACAACATCACACCTAATGTGCCAATTAACGTTAACACACTCGAAAAAATCTGAATGGCCGAGCTGTTCAGCGTACTGCTGACGTTCTCGATATCGTTGGTGACCCGGCTCATAATCTCACCTTGCTGGCGCTTGCCAAAGAACGGAATCGGCAGCTTATGCAGATGAGCAAACAGATCATAACGCATACGGAATACTGTCTCCTGAGCAATCTCGATCATCCAAATATTCTGCAGCCAGGATGTGAGCGAAAAGAGTACATACACCGCTACCAGTCCGAGCAGAAACCAAGTCCAGCTTGAACTGGTCGCTTCTTCGGCAATAAATTGGTCAACGGCCACGCCCACCATATAAGGCCCAAGCAGAGCCAGCGCAGAGCTGGCAAATACCATCAGCAGCACTAGTGAAAGCTTTATTTTACGACGTGAGAGATAGCTCCAGATCCGGCCAAGTGTGCCTGACCAGTTTTTGGCTCTCGCTTTCGGCTTACGCTGGCCTCCTGAACGGAGTGACTCGGAATCGAGAACAGGCCGTGGCTGACGGAAAGGCTCAATGAATGCTTTGAACATACTGTGCGCCCTCCCCATATTGTGATTCATGAATTCGGCGGTATAACTCCGACGACTCCATCAAGTCTTCGTGTTTTCCCTGTCCAATCAATCGTCCATCATCCAGAAGCAGAATCAGATCGGCCGAAGTGGTTGAACTGATCTTCTGTGTAATAAGAAACGTTGTGCAGGAGAGGTCTTCAAGTGCATCTAGAAGCCTGCCCTCAGTAGCTACATCGAGTGCACTTGTGCTGTCATCCAGAATAAGTATGCTTGGACGGCGCACCAAAGCTCTCGCAATGGAGAGGCGCTGCTTTTGTCCACCCGAAAGGTTAACACCCCTTTGACCGAGCAACGTATCATATCCATTCGGCAACTGCTCAATGGTCTCATGAATCTGAGCCCGCTTGGCCGCTTCCACAATCTCTCCCATCGTGGCATCTTCTCGTCCCCATGCGATATTTTCACGCACAGAACCCGTGAATAGTACCACTTCCTGAGGAACATAACCAATCGATTTACGAAGGGTAGGCAAATCCAGCTCGGATGCATCTGCAGCATCAATGCGCACCTCACCTTGTTCTTCCGTATACAAGCGTGGAATGAGTTGCACCAGAGAGGATTTTCCTGATCCGGTAGCTCCCATAATAGCAATCCGCTCACCTGCTTTTGCAGAGAACGTAATATCTTCCAGCACTTTAATCTCACTATTGGGATAACTGAAGCCAACGCCGCGGAATTCGACTTCACCTTGTATGGTGCGCTGCTCCTGCTTATGCTGTATCGAGCCAGAGTTGTGCTCATGATTCAATGAACTTTGGGTATCTGTATGTCCGGCCCGTACCCGCTGACCCGTACGCTCCGTTTCTGACGTATCCTCGGTTTCAAACACTTCATTCAGACGCTGTGCTGAAGCGCTCGCCCGTGAAAAGGTGACCAGAATCCACGATAACATGGATAATGCTCCAATGGTACGTAGCAGATAGTTAATGACTGCAACAACTTCACCAACGGTTGCTGAACCTGAAACGATGTCTCTCCGACCAAACCAGAGCACAGCGATAATACAACTGTTCATCATTAACAGCATGAATGGCATTGTTGTCTCCGTCAGGCGCAGCGCAGAGATTGTGCCTTTCATCAGCTTGCCGCTGAAGATGGCAAAGCGTTCAATCTCGTGGCCCATCCGTACAAAAACACGGATTAGCCGAATGCCTGTCAGATTCTCCTGGATGACACCGTTCACGGCATCCAGTCTGCGCTGCACATTGCGGAACAGCAGCGCCGCTTTTTTTAGCATCCAAATTACAACGACAAGCAGCACCGGCATCATGACAACAAGTAGCCATCCCAATCGCGGACTCACTACGATCGCCATGATCATACTGCCAATCACCACCAGCGGAACACGGGTCATGAAGCGAAGACTCATAAAGATGGTATCCTGCACCTGGGTCACATCCCCGGTTAACCGGGTGATTAGCGACGAAGTCGCAAATCGGTTGAACACGGCATAGGAAAACGTTTGCATCTTGTCATACAGCTTCTCTCGCAGATCATACCCAAATCCAAGACTCGCATGCGAGGCAAAGAACGAACTGGCAATCCCGGCCGCAAACGCGATAACCGCACTGCCAACCAGCACGCCACCCCACATCCATACGACGCCCAGATCTCCCTGCTGAATGCCATTATCAATGATTTTGGAGATCAGATAAGGCTGAGCCAACTCCACCGTTAATTCAATCAGCATCATAACCAATGCTGCAATGGCGGCGACTCGGTACTTTTTCAAGTGAACAAACAGCTTGAGCATTCCCATTCCTCCGGCCCGGAGCACGTTACTGGCAATATTACATCCCTTTCACACCATAAGCTCCGTTATTCTCTTTCCTTAAAGCTATGTAAAATTTCACGTAACCAATACGACTATTATATCGCATTTTCCTGCTGTACATCGTTACCTTCTTCTCATTCTTAGTATTAACCTCAAATTCTAACCTGCAATCGACTGCTCAAAAACATGCTATATAAGTTGAACTAAAAATTTTACACAGTCCACTTCGATGACAGAATAACCTTTCAATCGCTGTTATCCCCAGATTTTTTTTGGTTCCCTTTTTCAAGGGGAAAATCCGGCGATAAAGGCGAACGCTTCGCTTTTCCAGGTTTTTTCTGTCCTCTTCGTTAACGTGTAAAAAGAATAGTTCAACTTATATAACGTATCAAAATAAAATACCCAAGGCAGCCTGGGCATCCTTTTACAACTGTCTCAACGCGGTGCCCACGTACTCACGGCGCTCTTTCACATACGTACGAATCTTCTCCGGTTCATTAAGGAAGACATTCATGGGCCACTTCATATATGGGTCATTACCTACATCTTCCTGAATTCCATCGTGCAATCGATATACCAACGGCATAATTCTCTTTTCCGTAAAAGCATGCTCCAAATGTTGTTTCATCAGCTTCTTATACTGCTCGCGGAACGTACGAAAAGCCAGCACGCGACCTGTAAGCTTGTTATAGCCCTGAATACGAACCAAATTCGGATTGACCTTGGCGCCATAACAGTTTCTCCCCCAAGTCCCTTCATAATCCCAAGGAAGAATGCTGTATTTTCGGCTTTTTGCTTTTTCATACCATGTATAGTTCTGGTGAAACCCATCGAAGTTCCCTGTCAGTACCGCCCCGCTCAGCCACCGCAGATAGTTGTTAATATCCACCCTGGATTGCAAAAAACGAAACAGATCCATTTTAGATTTTCCATTCAAATGTTGAATAAACTTGCGCAGCCTCTGGCGATCCTCCATATTACCCCGGATCAGACTGTATCCAGACAATAGATCACTTCCTGAATCGGTTGTTCGGGATGGTAGGGCAAAACTGGCGCTATCGTTTACGGCATAAAAAATACTCCGGACAGGCATTCTTCTTTGGCGAAAAAAAGAAGATTTCACGCCTTCAATTCGTAAATATACACCTGCAAGTTGACCATTGAGATACAGTACACAGTGGTGTGTAGAAGGTGCCGGTACACGAATCATCTCAAAGAATTGAAATGAAAGTGCGTTCCGTAGCAATGAAGGGTCATCATATTCCGCATTGAAATGAAACGTACGACTTGCCGTGCGAATCTCGAATGATTTTTTCACATAGGCCCGTGTATGTCCTCCCCGGTACCGAATTCGAATGGGAAGCTGCTTGCCGTCCATCTGCATCGTGCCGTTCACAAACGTTTCTGACCATATGTTCGATGTTAATCGCTGGTATTCATTCGTCGACACATGGATGTGGTAGACAGGTAGAGTCATTTCCATCCGCCTTTCGGTCACCTGTGAGTTAAGCCCGTAGGCTATTACATCATCCTATGCACAAGCACAGCAGGCCGTAAGGGCGAATGCACAGCCCATTTATGGAACCATCCGCGAAGTCATCATGTTAATGTGCTGAAAACATATCACACCAATCTATAAATTATCTTTTTTCTCATAGATTACTGCCAATTTACTATATAAATGGTTGTCTGCTGGTTCCTCAGATGCTAGGTACACATATGATTAAACTACAGACAGACTCCAATGACGAGTGGTAGGGATTCAACGAACAACCGTCGGGCGGCCTATCTGAACTTATATCAGGGAAGGGGCAAAATACAATGTCTATGAACGGTCATGGAATGAGAGGTTTGGTTGGAAGAGAAGTTAAGATTAATCGTGGGGGACCTGATGCAATGCAAGGCACATTGATGGATGTACGCTGGGACTACATGGCTGTGGACTGCAAGGAAGGTATTGTGTATGTGAGTGATTCTCATGTTAAAAGTATTACCGACACAGGTCGTTCCGGTGGAGCCAGAGGGCCTATGGGGAATCCGATTCCAGCGAACACATTTCTTGGAGTTATGCAGGCACTGCGCTTCCGTCCTGTACAGATCAACCGTGGAGGCCCGGAAAAAGTAGAAGGCATCCTGGCCGATGCCAACCAGAGTCAATTAATTCTGACTTTGAAAAACCAGGAGATCATCCGTATACCTTTGCAGCATGTGAAATCCGTTTCTCTGGTTCGCGGAAGCAGCAACAACAACAACAACAATAACAGTGGCAACAACGGTAAAAACACAAGCCAAGGGAATAAAACACAAAATACGCAGTCTGGCGGCAATCGTTCCCAAGGGAATCGCAGTGCAGGCAACCAAGCTTGCGGAAACAAATCTCAGGGAAATAAATCTCAGGGAAATAAATCGAACAACAACAAGTCACGTGGCAATCAGTCTCACGGGAATAAATCTGGCGGAAACAAGTCTGGTGGAAACAAGTCACAAAATCGCGGAAATAAGTCTGGTGGCAAACGGTAATTTGAGAATGATGAGGAGCTAGTTACTGCCAGTTTAAAGGGGGGAATGATCATGCTGATCTTTATTGCAATCGTCTTGACAGGTGTGCCTTTGTATTGGATCGTTATGCCAGGAAGGCCCACTAAGACTCATGAACATCTGAAACAGTCTTCACAAGGACTTCTCCCCCTGGGAGGTGAATCACAGTAAATGCCTGATTACCAGTTGTGGTTAACCTTCGGGGTATTTATCATCACAGTTATTTTCCTAATGTGGCGGCCTGGCGGATTAAATGAATCGATCCCCACTTCGCTTGGGGCGCTGCTTCTTATCCTGACCGGTGTCAGCAGTTTGGGGCATATTCTGGGTATTTTCGAAATTGTATCTGGCGCAGCGATTACGATTCTCTCCACCATTGTTATGTCCATTATTCTGGATAGCATCGGTTTCTTTCGCTGGATCGCTGTGAACATGATTGAAAAGGCGCGAGGTTCCGGCTTCCGATTATTCTGGTTAGTTCTGTTACTCTGTTTTCTCATGACTATCTTCTTCAACAACGACGGCAGCATTCTAATCACTACCCCCATCATCATTCGAATCTGTTCCATGTTACGTCTTAAAATTCATCAGCAGTTGCCATATCTTATCTCTGGCGCACTCATCGCTACAGCTTCCAGTGCTCCGATCGGACTCAGTAATCTTGCTAACCTGATTGCCTTAAAAATGGTTGGATTAAACCTGAACACCTACACTCAGATGATGTTTGTACCATCCATGCTCGGAATTATCGCCATGACTTTGCTGTTACTCTATTATTTTCGCAGAAGCATACCCAAAGTTATTCATCAGTTCCCCGTATCCATGCAAAGTTCATCTGGATCAGGCTATCACCCACTGCAGACAACAGAATCCGAATCGGATAACTCCAAAACGAATGTAGACTGGTGGTTGTTCCGTGTTTGTATCGGGATTGTTGTGTTGATCCGGGCAGGATACTTTCTGGCTGAGCAAATCGGTGTACACATGGAGATTGTCGCCATTACCGGTGTAGTTCTGATGCTTGCTGTACGGTGGTATCGTACACGATCCGGACTGAGAGATGTCGTCACACAGACGCCGTGGCATATTCTTGTCTTTGCCTTCAGCATTTATATTATTGTGGATAGTCTTCACCGAGCCGGGATGACAACATGGATTACCGAATTCACAGGCCCGATTGCCGAAAGAGGCAATGCCAGCCTGATTGCCGTATCCGGGTTATTACTAACGGTGCTGTCTAATTTGTTTAACAACTTGCCCTCGGTCATGATTGGAACATTCGCCGTTACTGACCTTCATTTGAGTGATACTCAACTCCATCTAGCATATCTCGCTAATATACTAGGTAGTGACATCGGAGCATTATTAACACCCATAGGCACACTTGCCACCTTAATCTGGATGTATATATTACGGACCCACCATATTCGGGTCTCATGGAAACAGTATATGAAAGTAACCTTCA
Source organism: Paenibacillus sp. 2TAF8 (assembly GCF_052114825.1). Classification (NCBI taxonomy): domain Bacteria; kingdom Bacillati; phylum Bacillota; class Bacilli; order Caryophanales; family Paenibacillaceae; genus Paenibacillus; species Paenibacillus sp. 2TAF8. The sequence goes on along the minus strand of NZ_JBFRFN010000006.1, from coordinate 13,891 downwards.
TTGTGATACCCATCAGTTTAATTATCAGCCTATTTTCCTTATATATTTGGGTGGCTATGCTGTATTGAGAGGAGGTATACTGTGAAATCTGCAATGACGTGGTTAGGTAAAAATATTGAGTTTGAATTGTCCGGTTGCAAACTGCCTATTCAGGGCGAGGTCATTGATGCAGGCGAGGACATTATAGTGGTTTATGGTAATCAACGCTACATTTATGTGCCGCTTCACCATATTCAAACGATGCATTTTACGAAATCAGAGGAAACTTCAACTAGCTTGGACGTGCCTGCACCTGATCCCGAAATGGACCATGACAACATCTCTTATCGAAAAGTACTCATGAATGCTCGCGGAAGATTTAGTGAAATTTCCATTGGCGGGCGAACGCTACACGGTTATATTACCAGCATCATGAACGATTATTTTATCTTCTATTCTCCTTTGCACCATTCGGTCTATGTTTCCATCCATCATCTGAAATATATTATCCCTTCTCCTTCCAATAGCAGACCGTATGCGATGGAACATCAACATTTCCCCATACAGCCTTCGTCCATCTCACTCTCTCGCACACTCGATCAACAGCTGCAAAAAATGGCAGGAGAACTCATCATTTTAAATCTGGGTTACAAACCTGAACAGACAGGATTGCTCAAAAGTATCAACGACAAGTTGCTTGAAGTCATTGATGCTGAAGGTGGTGCGCGGTTCATGCACACCAGCCATGTTCAAACGCTTCATTTACCTTAATGGTTAATATAGAACGCAAACAGGGATATTCCGGAGATTGGCATTGTGACCTGGAATATCCCTGTTTCATTTGTTTTTCCGAGCCTTAACTTACTCTGATTTGGAAACCATGTCTATTACAGTGCATAGAAAACGGCGATAACCCCGTAAATCTAGTGACTCATTATTCCAAAATTATCCACTTGCACCTTTACTCGTGTATCTGTATCTTCGCGGTTTAATTGCCTATAAATTGCCTATTTAATTCCTTTAGCTTTCGCCATATGCTCGGCCCGAATCTGATGATCCGTTGAATTCACTGCGTTCAGCATGTTCCAGATCGCCTGAGTGTCCTGTTCTTGATATAAGGTCTCCGGAAGTTCTGTCTCCAGTCGTTCTGTTTTGCGCTGAATGGTCTCCACCAATTCATGATCATAAATAATCATTTCATCGGAATTGACATACCTTACGGCGGGATCAACACTGATCCGGCAACGATTCGTGAACGTCACCATGGAAACCAGCCGAACACGCTTGTAATCCCCAAGATGTGCCTGAATCGCTTCAACATGGGCGCGGTGCTGCATGAGTGGATTATACATTTTGACCCTGCTGCTGCTCACGGACCAATTCGCTTCGCGGCGGCCCCCACGAATCTCTCCAGTTGTCAGGTTCCGGGTTTCGATGACAAAGATCGCCCGTGGGCCAATCACGACATGATCAATCTGGGAATACCCCGAACGAGACTTCGGATTAGGAACCAGCAGGTCGTTTAATACTTTATATTCATTGGACAAACCAAGCAGTAACTCGGAGGTTGTTGGTTCTTGCGGTACGCTGATCCAATCGGGTTCGGACTTTTTCTTTTTGCGCCGACCACGCGCCAGACGCGGAGGAATTGTTGTAACTGGCGGCAAAGCCGAAGCTGAAACAGAATCGGTAAGCGGGCTCACAAGCTCTGGCTGAGTCTTGAACAGAGACAGAATTTTCTTGAACATGGGCAAGCTCCGTTCTACTTGGAATGGGTTTATGAAGTATGAAATATGAATTATGAAATATAGATTATGTAGATCTTTAATACCGGATATCATGTAAACTTCTATACTTTATGTCGGATAAAGTCGAACAAAAATAAAGAGACTTTTGCCAAATTCACTAATTTGTTAAATGTGCACGACAGTATATACCCAAACCTGCGACTTTAGACGCACATCAAATCCACAATAAGTCCATATCAAATCCGTACCAAGTTCATTTTAATTCCAATATATAGAGAAAAAGCAGCGTCACCTTTTCCCTAAGCAAAAGAGTCCGCCGCTGTCTTCCCATGTTCATCTTCTAAGCCTGGAGATAGTACGTGTACAGCACTTGTGTACCTTTCTCGTCCAAGCCATTCTTCGATATTTCCTGATAGAGCGATTCCGCCAGAGCCAGTCCTGGTGTGTTCATACCCATGGATTGAGCAGATTCCAAGGCAATACCCATGTCTTTAATAAAATGTTTCACATAGAATCCAGGCTCGTAATCGCCTGCGATCATGCGCGGACCCAAGTTGCTGAGGGACCAGCTTCCGGCTGCACCGGTCGCAATACTCTTAAGCACATTCTCCGCGTCCAGTCCCGACGTCTTGGCATAGGCAAGTGCTTCGCATACGCCCAGCATGCCAGAGGCGATGGCAATCTGATTGCACATTTTGGTATGCTGTCCGGCGCCCGGCTTGCCTTGCAGCACAATGTTGGTGCCCATCTGCTCAAAAATCGGACGCACTGCTTCAAAAGCTTGCGCGTCACCACCCACCATAATGGACAGCCTGCCGTCCCGTGCGCCGATATCGCCGCCGGATACAGGCGCGTCCAGTGCATGCAAACCTTTGGCTTCCGCAGCCTCCGCGATGCGCGCAGCCAGCAGCGGGCTGGAAGTGGTCATGTCAATCAGGGTTGACCCTGGTTTGGCATGAGCAACAAGCCCGCCTTCTCCGAGATAAATCTCCTCGACATCCTTGGGATAACCGACCATGGTGATGATTACATCACAAGCAGCAGCCAGTTCCGCAGGCGTTTCATGCCAGACAGCTCCTTCCTTTACCAGCGCTTCTGCCTTAGCGGCAGTGCGCGTGTATACATGAAGCGGATACCCTGCACGCTGGATGTGACCAGCCATGCTTTTTCCCATAACGCCTGTTCCAATAAAGCCTACTTTGATCTCTTCAGGTGATTTAGTTGATTGCATCATTGCAAGTTTCCTCCCTGTTCTTGAACGATATATTGTGATATTAAGTGCTGCATAGTGAGATTGGGTGCTGCATAGTGAGATTGGGTGCTGCATAGTGAGATCGGGTGCTGCATGGTGAGATTGAATGCTACATAGTGAGATCGGGTGCTGCATAGTGAGATCGGGTGCTGCATAGTGAGATTGGGTGCTGCATAGTGAGATTAGGTGCTGCAAGTGCTTGTCTCTACTCTGTTGAAGCGGATACGGATACTTAGTCGAGTACGAATGAGATAAGGCGAGGCCTTTGCTACTTTAGAGCCCCGGGACCGATTGCATCTCTCTCTAACGATCACCAGGAACGCTATTTGAGCAATATCACACCTTTTTATATTCTAACGATCTCAGGAAACCTTATTTCGGAGAATTACTTCAAAAATGGGCGTTAAACTTGTCTTTTCAGCAAAATAAGGCTCCTGGTGATCGTTAGAATTCCAGAACTCCCCATTTTGCTTAAATAAGCTCATCTGAGATCGTTAGAATATTTAAGTGGTGAGCGAGTGCCCCCTAAACCTACAATCGATTCAAAATTACTCCTAAACTCTGAATCCTCCCCGATAATCCTCATCCTGCATTGCCTGATGGGTAGCTCATTCCTTATACTCGATACCTACCTTATGCCTTACACTACATACCTTATGGCCTACACTCCATACCTTATGGCTTACTCCTTATGCCTTACACACGGCCTTATGCCTTACTCCTTATTTCTTACACACAATACCTACCTTATACCTCACACTTCACTTCTCATCCCTTATACTTCATACCTTATACTTCATACCTTCTGCTTCATACCTTGACCTGTACCTTATACCTTATACCTTATATCTTATACTTTATATGTTATAGCTTTCTTTCCCCTCCGTCCATCTTGGGCTGATTTTTCTGTGAAAAAATCTGAAAAACGAATCATTTTCTCATAGACTGTACAATCTAACGAAAACACATCGAAATGGGAGGAACGGACATGAGTCAGGACAAGGGACAGATCACCATCTGGTTATCCATCTCCATTATTTTGCTCAGTGCGGGACTGGTCTGTCACGTCTTGTCTGTCCCCGCCATTCTGGATGTGGCCGGAAGGGATGGCTGGCTCTCTGTTCTCGCGGCAGCACCACTGTTCATGCTGTTCCTGGGTATGATGTACATCATTATCCGCCGTATTCGCGGACAGCGCTTGACCGATTGGATCACGCGTGAGTTCGGCGTCGTTCCCTCCTGGATCTTTCGCATTACTGCGGTCTTGTTGCTCTTCTCGCTAGGGACACACACCTTATATGAAACCACCAACTGGACGGTATCCACCTATCTCCCTTTTACACCGACCTATGTGCTGGCTGGTGGAGGTGCTCTGGTTGCTGCCTGGTCAGCAGCCAAAGGCATTCGTTCGATTGCAATGACATCCAGTATTCTATTACCTCTGGTCATTCTGCTTGGCTACTTTGTCATGTCAGCCAATATGAAATACAAAGATTACAGTCAGCTCTTTCCCATCATGGAACATGGCTGGACTCCCGTCATCCGAGGAATGATCTACTCTCTAGCGGGACTCATGGAGATCTGGGTGTTGATGCTCTTTCAACATGACATTAAAGGCAAACTACGCTGGTGGCATGTGTTGTTGCTTGGCCTCTTCATGATCAGCATGGCACTGGGGCCAACGCTCGGAGCCATTGTCGAATTCGGGCCAGAAGAAGCGGCGAAACAGCGGAATAGTCCATACGAACAATGGAAACTCGTCAATATCGGCAAACTGTTTCAGCACGTTGATTTTCTCTCGATCTACCAGTGGCTCAGTGGTTCCTTTGCACGTGTTGCCATCTCCATGTACCTGATTGTTGATCTGCTGGATATCCGCAGACCTAAGAAACGCTACATTACCATCCTCTGTCTCACGCTGATCATGTGCGCTTTGGCTATTCAGTGGTGGCGCATTGATTACGTTGATTATTATGTAGATCACATTCAATTTCCAGCCATGCTCTCTTACGTGGCAATCATCACCACTCTTTTGACACTGGCCGCTCTTATTCATAAAAAGGACAAGGAGGCTCCTGCTCATGGCTCAAACGCCGCGAACGAAACCAACCCGTCCAGGGACTAAACCGTTCCGTATCGATCAGCATCATCTGGAAACTTACTTTGCAGGCTCTGATGATGTGATTATCGACAGCCACCGGCTCGGTGAAGGACAGATGAAGCTGGTTGTCGCTTATTGCAGTGGCATGGTCGATACACAGATTATCCATGACATCATCTTGCCGGAAATGAAGCGAACCTACGAGGTCACACATTTCATTCACAAGTCTGACATTGAAAAAAATATAAACTTGCAATGGAACAGCGTTGACCCTGATGATGCGCAGTATGGAACGGAGCTAATATCGCTTCGTGTTTTTGAAGGGCATCTGCTTCTATGCCTTCCCTCTCTGCAGACCATGTGGAGCATCGATATCTCCAACATGGCTACACGAACACCAGAAGAATCAACGACTGAGGTCTCGATCCGCGGAGCAAGGGATGGTTTTATTGAACCACTCGCTGTTAATGTATCCTTGATTCGTAGCCGGTTGCGTACGGCCGAACTTGCATGCAGCATCGAACTCATCGGATCACGTTCAGCAACCAAAGTGGCTCTGATGTATATGAAAAACATTGCCAACCCAGAGTTGATCAAAGATATAAAACATCGTCTCCATGCCATTCAAACCGAACGTCTTATGACGGCAAATGATCTGGAAGAGTTGCTCTCACCTGCCAAGATCACCTTATTTCCATTGACGCATTACACGGGTAGACCTGATTTTGCATCGGAATGCTTGCTGAGCGGTCGCTTCGTTCTGATCGTAGACGGTAATCCCAGCGTGATTATCGGACCTGTGAACCTGTTTCTGCTACTGAAATCACCAGAGGATGCCAGCTTCCCCTTCCTTCCGGTGAATATGGGTCGCTTGCTTCGATTCATAGGTCTATTTGTCACTATATTTTTGCCCGGTTTCTATATCGCTCTGACATCTTTCCATATGGATCAAATTCCGTTTCCACTCGTCGCAACGATATCTGTCGGTCGCATGGGACTTCCCATGGAGTCTGGCATTGAGATGTTTCTCATTATGCTACTCATGGAGCTGTTCCGGGAAGCAGGCGTTCGTTTGCCCAGCGCCATTGGACAGACGTTAACCGTGGTCGGTGGTCTGATTATCGGAGATGCAGCCATTCGGGCTGGCATGGTCTCTCCGCTCATGATTGTCGTCATCGCCGTTACTGTTGTAGCTGGAGCAACCATTGTCAATCAAGTCATGACCAGTTCTATACTCATTTTGCGCTTTCTTTGCTTTATCTTGGGAGCCACACTGGGGATTTACGGGTTCATTCTGTCCATGATCCTGTTTCTGATCTATCTAACGGACTTAAAATCGTTTGGCATTCCCTATCTTACGCCCTTAACACCGCTGAATTTTAAACAAGCCATTGCCTCACTATTCAAAGTCCCGACGGGTTTGGGAAAACGTAGACCTGTCTACCTGGAGACACAAAAACCGCGTAAGGATGGCAAAGGTCGATGAACAACATACTACACCGCTGGTTGCTTGGTATGTTAAGTCTATCGCTTTGCCTCATGACCACGGGATGCTGGAGTGCATATGAGATTCAGCAGGTGGATTATGCCAAGGCGATTGGCATTGAATATAAGGACGGCATGTATCATATTTACGTGCAAACTCTTGATTTTTCAAGTATAGCCAAAACGGATAATTCAGGGAAAACAGCCGAATCCCCTCCAATCTGGGTCGGACATGCTCAAGGGAAAACGATGAGCCTTGCCATGAACGAGTTATGGCGTGCATCTCAGCTTCACATTGCCTGGGGGCATGTGACGGCCATCGTTATGGCAGAGAGCGTGCTGAACAACCAGCACATCAAGGATGTATTTGACATGCTCGGACGATTTCCGGAAGCACGATATACCACATGGGTATACGGTACGCGAGAGCCTTTGCTGGACATTCTGAGCACCGCTTCAATCTACAACTTGTCTCCGCTGGACAGCATCCTGCACAATCCGTTGCCCAGCTACATGGAAAATTCGCTGTTTGCGCCTGTACTCAGCTTCGAACTGATTGCCAAGCACAATGATCCCGCAACCACGACGTATCTGCCTGTCATTGCCTTAAACAAAGACTTATGGCTTCAAAATAAAAAGGAACATGACTTGTTTCTAATTGAAGGAGCTTATTTTGAAAGGATGGGAGAAAAGTTCAATTTTTTATCGCGAGACGAATTGTCTGGCTATCACTGGTTGATTAAAGGTATGCGCCGGGCTCCTCTATTGGTTCAAAAGAACGGTGTAATCTACGGGGCGCTCAGTGTTGGACTGCCCACAATAAAAATAGAACCGATTATCCGCGGAGAGAAAGTTACCTTTCGAATTGATGCCAAATATCTGACTGCACTGTATGAATATCTCGTTCCCATGACATATGACGAGATGACCCGGGTAAGCGAGGATACACTTAAAGAGCAGATCATGGAAACCTATCGAAATGGATTAAAACGAGGAGTCGATGTATACGGTCTACAAGAAAAGCTATATCGCAAAAACCCAAAACTGTGGCACAAGTTATCCGGGAATGGGGAAAACCTGATTCTCACGGAGGATTCCATTGAAACATTAAATATTCACCTGACGATCCCGTATACCGGTAAATATAAGAGGAAAGTGTAAAGGAAGAAAACCTTCTGCTGATAACAAAATATGTTCAGCAGGAGGGATTTTAGGCATCTTTTTTTCAGATCAGATGGTTACGAAAGTAGGTTTTCCACAACCAAGCGCTGCAATCTGACAAGTAGTAAAAATGTTGCTATCAGGCCTTGGAGTTGGTGCGTAAGCGCTGCACCTGTTCCAGCACCCAACCGATGATGACTGCGAAAGATATGCCAAACAGTAAAATCGGAAAGTTGTAGTATAGCGTATTCGTATATTGGTTCAGCCAGCCAAAACGATACACTGCCGATTCCGGGTCATGTGTATAACCGTTAAGTTGCACACGCAGGTCTTCAAAAATGTAAATTTCCCAGAAGACAGACAATACACACAATGCTGCCGCAACAACACTGACCGCCGCATTGCCCCATTTCCCCCAGTACTCACGTTGGTCGTAGAAGCACCATTTCGTGACATATGCCGTCCAGAAACATAAGATCAGAAAAGTAAGCACGGATGGAAATAAAGCAAGAATGCCCAAATTGCCATTCCCAGATACACCTTTACCCATTTCATGCTTGATCGTCATTCCATCTACGGCAAAAACCATGAGCACATTCCATATCAGGAAGATCAGATACGGCTTGTTAATGCGTTTGATTACCTTCATTTTACCCTCTCCTCTCCTATCCCGGCTCACTTCCAATAATAGTCCATCACTCGTAATCGAGTAACAAGAATCATAAGTTGTGGGATAAACACAAAGGCAATATACACCAGAATAATTAACCACAGATGAGCGGCAAAATGTTCAGCACCAAACGATGGCTTAGGTCGCTCCACAAAGTACCACCATATCGGAATAGCAACAACCCATGTTAATATCGTCGAAGCCAGCATATCCTTGACGTCACTCCAGAGAAAGCAAAATATAGCCGCAAATAAGATTGGAATCGTCCATGAGTTTAAGATAGGGCCCCAGCTCTGAAAAATGAAAATAATGGCGGGATACAGAAGAATAGTCGTCCATCTCCAGATTGGATTTTTGTAAATCCTCATATTTGACCTTCCTCCTTGTTTAACCTGTGTTGAACATCGATGCCTAGCATTGTTACGTCCTAATCATTCCGAATAGGAATGTATCCTTAAAAAATCAGGCATGTTTTTGAGAAAATAGCTCATACTACCTTCAGGAAAATATTGAAGGAGTGACAACATGAGTTTAAAACGCATCGTTGCTATTGGAGCGATTCTGGCATGTACATCTCTAGTTTGGGGGTGTGGTAACGGCAACAACAGCAATAACATGCCTACTGCCGAGCAAACGAACCCGAACGAACAACAGACCCAAAGCTGGGGAGATCCCAAACGGTTAGAAGCTTCTCACCTGGAAGCCCTGGAAAGAATGGAGAAAGATCATATCCACCGTATGGTTTCTCTGAGCGTCAACACCGATGGCGATCAAGTCATGACAACGCTGGAACGTTCAGGTCAAAAACTTGAAGAAATGAGACCTCTCGCCGAGATGCTCCAATACGAAGGCCACCCTGCTTTGTTGCAACGGATTCAGGAAATGTCAGGAGATATTGAAGGTTCTAAAAATGCAGTCACCGAGATGAAAAACAATCCTCCGTCCGGAAAAATTAAAATCCAGTCTTCGAAAACAGATGCCCTGCACCATATCAACAGTTTTCGCGACTACCATGAATATGTACAAGGTCAGGTCAAGGTGATGAATAAGTAATAATAAGTCTCTGTTATCTCAGGCCAGCCACATATATTATAAATAGTTAGACTCGGAGCCTTTGATCTGCCGATTCTAACTATTTCTTTGTTATCGTCATATCTATGGTTATTGGGACATTCGTCTTGCTCTGCGATCTTCCCGATCTGCTTCTTCCATTTTACGAATATATCGTTTGAGTTCCTCTTTATGGGCTTCAAGTTCGGCAAGTTTAGTGGAGGCTCCTTCTACAAAAGATTGCATTTTGGAGCTTAATTCTGTTGCCGATACCCCCACCCAATCCTGCACTAATCTTCCATGAATCGTTCGCATTTTCTGTTCCTGTTGCATAAGCCGTTGTTGTAACTGTTCACATTGCTGAACGGCTCTTCTTAAGTCTGATAAGGATACGGAAATTCTGCCCATGTCCTTCCTCCTGTTAGTCTGATAAGATGCCTTGTTCTTTACTGCTGGTCTGCAATGACGAAATCTTCTCGCTTACGCTCAATGTAATCTGCAATCTCACTAATCGATTCCTGGTACCAACGATTGATCCGTTGCAGGGTAGCTGTCGCGTTATAAGCAATCGGAGTAAAAGACTGACTTTCACTTGTGGAAATATGCGTCTGAAACATCTGAATCGAAGCTTGCGCATCGCTGGAAAATCCAGTTAAACTCATTCTCATTTCACGAGCAGACTGTGCTAACTCTTCCGGTGTTAATTGTATCTTTCCTCCGCCTAGTCCCCCTTGGTTGCCAGCAATAGCTGATATCAAAGTGCCCACTGCTCCTGAGGTAATCTTGGAGAAGGCCGCAAGAGCCTCTTGGTGCGCAATCCACCTTGGAGAGATATCCATGCTAGCCCCTGTTTTCCGATCAATTAATGGACCGATCAAGTTCCCTTGTTCATCGAAACTATATTGTTTCATGGAATGATACCCCTTCCCCTCATCCTTGGAAAAGGAATCCATGAGTCTGACAATGTTACCCATTTGCAGCTTATCCAGATCAATACCGAGTTTTAAATCATGCACCAGCATTGGAGAACCAGCCCCCAGAGGTTGAAACGGGATTTTCAGCTGTAATTGGAGTTTCCAATCCTGATACATCGCATTGGCCGACTCGAAATCTTGCCCTTTATATACGGTAACACCGACATGTCTCTCATATTCACTTAATCCGCCCGCACCTACAGAGTCATTGGGATGAACCACATTAAGTATTTTGTTATCAAAGTAGCCTTTGTTAACCTTGGCAATGCTGGCATCATCCAGCAAATTCATCACACTTGGTGCACTGTAGGTCATCCCTGATACATCATTCCGAGCAGCAACATATTGAGCTAAGCCACCACCCAGAGAATGACCTGTTACCGTAATATCGGAGTCAGGATATGCTTTCTGTACCACCTCATATAGTTCCTCGGCTTGGTGAAACTGATTGTTCTCCCAAGACATTTTATCCATAAGAAGTTTGAAGGGACTATTTTTAAAAATGTTATGGCGTTCCGGGTCAGTTACTGCATCTTCGAGTCTTCTAGTTCTGCCACCTAAAACATCGAAAGCATCTGTTTCCCAATCTGCAGCCATATCAGTAACATTACCTCCTGGTTCTGTTCCACGATAACCTATAACAATCTGGTCTGTTTGATCATTCTTCAAAACAACAGCGTCGAATCCGGATCTTCTATGAAGTTTGGCTCCATCCGGTTCAATCACTTTCCATTTCGCTGAGTCAAGGGTATCCGGGTAATCTCCTGCCTTCATATTAAGATAAGCCAGCTCCGAGATTTCCTTATAAGTTTTATCACTGATATATGTATCCATAAGCTTATCCTTCCTGTGTTTACTGATTCAAAAAGTTAAAGTATATTATTTAAGTGTCAAGTTCACACATATAGGGGGTTGAAGAATATTTTAAAAAAAATTCAATATATATCAACTTTATTAATCATCTTGGCCTTTATAGTCGGAGGATGTAATACCGTGCCCAATCAAGATCAGGTTGTTGAAAAAGCCACACAAGTGGGATATCAATATTTCATTGACCACTACAATACAGAAGTAAATTTCACAGATCATAAATTTATGCCAAAGGATCTTAGTCACAATGTGAATTTGAGTGGACACGTTAAAGATAATCAAGAAGTATCAATCAGTATACTAATTGATTACGATACGTTTGAGGTACAAACAGCTGTTGTCCCCAAAGAACTTTTAGATAAGAAAATCAAGTAAACAATCTATTCAACGTTTAAGAGGCTCTAAAATTTATAACGGGAAGCTGATGCTAAAAATGCAATCTTATCGTTTTCGTCATTACCTCTGTCTACTCCTCATGATCCTGAGTCTCACCATAATTTGTGGTTGTATGTCCAGCGAAAAAAAGGAGATTATCCAAAAGGCTGAGGAAGTAAGCTTGGCTTATTTCAAGGAAACTTACGGCATTGACGTTGTGTTTACAGATCATAAGTTCATTCCCGCTGATCTGTCTCATACTGTTTCACTGACAGGGTATGTACAAGGCCACAAAGATCAGGAAATCTTTGCGATGGTTGATTATGATACGTATACGGTAAAAACCGGTTCAGTACCTGATGAAATTAAATCCTCTAAATAGAATATAATGTCTACCGGCCTCACCTAACGTAAGAGCCTGATCTTTCATCAGGCTCGTTTTGGTATAAACGTATAGGCTTGCATCTATCCTGCATTTTCCAAAGAAGTAGAATCATTATAGATCATCTAATACATATCGTGTATAACAACGCCCATAAATGAGTAAAAGGTCATTATGCACATTCTAATCTAAACCTAGTTTATTTGATTTATTCATAGGACGTTGTTACCAGAATATTAATATCCATTGCATCTTTACACGTGCTATATGAATTGTGCTTCTTCAACCACGCATCAAGCTTCACTCCACCCAAAGGGATGCCCAGATAAATAAGCAGAAAAATACAACAGGAACCATTGCTCCAGCGGCAATCCAGATCCATAACTTAACGGGCCTAGCTTCCCTCCAATACTCCTTGAGGCCATTCAAACGTCCATTGCGCCAGTTGGCGGACTTTAGCTGACAAATCATTCGCTCCATCACTTGCTCCCGTTCTTTCCCTTGTGGCACGTCTTCCAGTACACAACGAAGTTCCTCGTATAAACGAGCCTCTTCCTGACTTGTTTCTTCTATATGTGGATTACTCATCTTCTAGCCTCCCCAAATCATGATCCCTATACCTACTCAACAAACGAATCCACCCTAAAGTTTGGTTTATTTCATAAAAAAGATAAGTCGATGATCAACAAGTTCAACATTAAATAGCAAATAGCCCAAACGTTCTTGGGCTTGTTAACTTCTTCTCAGGTATATTGAAATTTCAGCCAATTCAAGTTAATTAACATTTGATTCTACCATCTCTTACGCGGATGATCTCCAAAATGATGGCCATTAATATCCCCCAGACTTTCTATGGTATCTTTATAGATCTTAATGAGGGACTGAACCTTGCGAAAGTCAGGATCTCCAGGCCCGATTCCCTCCATAAACATTCTCTGAATGATCTGTTGAAAAAAGTCCACCCTGGCACCCAGCTGCTGTTTCTCTAGTTCAAGCACCTCTTCAAAGCTATGATTCTCTATGTAATCCATTAACTCATCGCTCTGTGATGACCGTTCATCCCACCGATGATCCCTCTCGAACTCGTCCGAATCATCTGATTGAAGATTAACCGTGGTCCGCAGCCGCGATAATACGATTTTTTCTTTGGCAAGCATCACATGAAAATCCTTGTTCTGTAACAGATCCGAAACGATCAGACGACACATCTCCCGGTTCTCAATCAGAATGCCGTCAAACGGATGCAGCTTCCATTCTCCATTGGAACAGAACAAATTAAAGTTAAAAAACTGACTACCATACTTGTATTGAATGTTAATTTTGGCCTCATCAATGATTTCGAAAGTAAACTCCAGCATGTTAGGCGGCTCCTTCTTCGACTTCCAAAGTTTACCTTCATCTTATCAAAGACTCCCTAGAAAATACAGCATATTAACGTTCGTTTAATTCCGAAATAGACTCTGCTTTTTCACTGCTGGCTACGATGATCAGAACACCAATGATACCGGCGATAATGAGAGATAACATGTCCTGCCCCCTTCACGGTGAAGATGTACATGTTCACAGTGTATGCAACAAACTTCAATGTATGCCCAGTATCGCCCGCTAGAGATTGGAATAAACCAATGCCCATCTCAGACTTGAGGATTTCTTTTCATCGATGCAACTACAGAAAAGCAAAAAGAGACGCCGTGGTAAACTGGTACCCATAGACTGGACACTTTGAAAAAAAAAGTGCCTGGCTATGGGTACTTTTTGTATACTGGAAGATACATCGGAGGGATGACATATGAGCAAAAAATTATTTAGTAAAACGGAGCGCGAGATGCTATCTATGAATTCAT